>CALMOE010000077.1 GCA_937871715.1 uncultured Geobacter sp.
TCTTGACGAAATCCAGGTTCATCGTCTCGGCGGAGAGGGTCATCTTGGAATTTTTGTATTGGCTCATACCTGACCTGTTTGAAGGTATTGATGTTGCTGTCCAGTGATATAGCAAAAGCTTTGCCAGAAGCCGCATAGCCGCATAATCTTGTTTACGAAAATACTGGTAGCTAACTATCTGAAATTACACGTCATGCCTTGACCGGTTTTGGCTGGTTTGTCAAAGGATTGGGTGTCGTGGGACGCGAGCAAATGCCTGCGATGTGGAGATGTTCCGCAGCTGCGGCGATTCGCCTCATAAAAAAGTCGGGTTGAGTTGTTGATTGCTGGGATTATGTGCAGAAATTCCACAGTTTGGATCATTCCACCTTCATCACCACCATGGTTACGTCATCCTCCAGCGGTATGGTGCCGGAAAAAGCCGCTACTTTGAGGAGAATCGAGTCGATGATCGTCTGGGGGGACTCCTTGTGGCAGGAGCGCATTATCTTGCAGAGCCTTTCGTTGCCGAAGAGCTGGCCGCTGCCGTCATCCGCCTCGGTGATGCCGTCGGTATAGAGGAGCAGCAGGTCGCCGCTCTCCATCTGCAGCTGTCTCTCCTCGAAGATGACGTTTTCACGGATGCCCAGGATCATACCGTCCGCGTCCAGCCAGTGACAGGCGTTTCCCCGCTGGCGGTAGAGGAGCGGCGGAGAGTGGCCGGCATTGGCATAGGTGAGGGTGCGGCACTTCGTGTTGAAGCTGGCGCAGAATATGGTGATGAACAGTTCCGATCTCCCCAGGTCTTCGTTGAGGATGTCGTTCATGGCAGTCAGAACCTGGCCGGCGCTGCTGCCGGTTGCCAGCTGGGCTCGGAGCACTGCCCGTGCCTCGGCGGTCATCAGAGCCGCACCGATACTGTGTCCGGAGACATCCGCCACTGCCAGATCGACCAGGTGATCCCGCTGGGAGAAGTGGTAGTAATCCCCCCCCACGTGGGTGGCCGGCAGGCAGTACCCGGCCAGGGTGACACCGGGGATTTCCGGCGGGGCGGTCGGCAGGAGGGAGAGCTGGATCTGTTTTGCCAGCTCCATGTCCCGGAGCATGCGGGAGTTTTCCAGGAGGACTTTCTCCGCCCGTCTCCTCTCCGTGATGTCCCGCACCACCGCCACCCCGTACAGCTCCTTCTGGAAGGTGACCACCCGGATGGTCATCTCCACCGGGAGCTCTTCACCGCTCTTCCTGCGAATGCTGGTAGTGATGGTATCCCGCTCCCACCCCTGTTCGAGGCCGTTTGCCAGGGACTCCATGGAGCGGGATACTGCCTCGTCGGGGAATATTTGGTCCAAGCGGGTATTTAGTAGCTCCTGGCGCGTCAAGGACAACTCACGGCAGGCGGATTCGTTGACGTCTATGAAGCGGCTGCTCTGCACGTGGAGGAGGAAGATGCAGTCGTTGCTCTGGTCGATGAGAGCCCTGAACCGCTCCAATTCGTCCAGCTTCTGCTGCAGCTCGGGGTAGTAGGTCTTGCGCAGGGAGCGCTCTCCCAGGCCGATGATCTTCTCCCGCTCACTCTCCCACGTTCTGGTTTCCTCAGAAGGCCCGCTCATAGATCGCCTCAATCTCTTCGCGGCTCGGCTGGCGAGGGTTGGTGAAGATGCAGGGGTCATCCATGGCTTTGCCTGCCAGAGCGGGAATTTCGTCGCGGGAGATCCCCAGATTCCCCAGGGGGCGGTGAATCCCTGCTGCGTGGAGCAGGCAGCTGAGGCGCGAATGGAGAGCGGCGAGAATGTCATTGGCAGCCATGTCGCCGGTTGCCACCCCCAGAGCCTCTGCTATCCTGGCGTAGCGCTCCGGCACAGCCGGGAAGTTGAAGTCGATGACATGGGGGAGGAGGAGGGCATTGCACTCCCCATGGGGGGCATCGTTCATGCCGCCTAGGCTATGGGCCATGGCATGGACGAGGCCGAGGCTGGCGTTGGAAAAGGCGAGTCCGGCCTCAAGGCTTGCCAGCATCAGCCTGCCGCGGAAAGCGAGGTTGCCCGGGTCGCTGAGGGTCGGGAGGAGGTTGGAGGAGATGGCTCGGATCGCCTGGATGGCGTACAGGTCGGTGATGGCCGAGTGGGCCGTGGAGACGTAGGACTCGATTCCGTGGCAGAGGGCGTCAAGGGCTGTCTGGGCGGTCAGGTCGCTGGAGAGGGATGTGGTGGTCACCGGGTCTATCAGGGCCACATCGGGGACGATCATCTTGCTGATGATGGCGATCTTGGTCTGGCGGACGCTGTCGGTGATTATGGCGAACTGGGAGACGTCGGCTGCCGACCCTGCAGTCGTGGGGATGCAGATGAGCGGGGGGGTGGACTGTTCAACCCGGTCCACCCCCTCGAAGTCAACGATATCGCCGTGGTTCGTGCTGACGATGCCGATCCCCTTGGCGCAGTCCATGGGGCTGCCGCCACCGACGGCGACAATGGCGTTGCACCCCTCCAGGCGGTAGAGCGCGGCGCCTGCCGCCACCTCTTCAGCCTTGGGGTTGCTGGTTACCCCGTCGAAGGTGACGTGATCTATGCCGCTCTCTTCAAGGCTGGCCGTTACCTGGGAGCTCCAGCCGGCGGTCCTCACCCCAGGATCGGTGACCACCAGGACCTTCCGGCCGCCGAAGTTTTTCGCGTAGCGTCCTGCCAGGGTGCGGGCATCCATGCCGAAGATGAATTCAGGGGCGACGAACTTGCGCAGGGGGAATTCGTTGACAGCCATCTGTTCGCCTCCTTCGCTGAAGCGGCGCTATTGACTGGTTATGGCCACTGTGCCAATGGGAGTTGTCGGCCGGGGGTGCCGGCCGACTAACTTATTTTACCACATGACTAGGGGATTGTATAAGCGAGGCGATTGGGCGGCGTGCTGGTAGAGCGGGGGGGATCGGTCATAGTTCGTCTAGGATTCTCTTTCTTGTTGAGCTGTACTCCTCGTTAGTGATCAGCTTCTTGTCCAGCAGGTTTCTCAGTTGCAGCAACCTCTCCTCCACACTCACTTTGCCGCGGTTGTCGTTAGGGGCAGCCGTTTTCGCCGCTACATCCGGAGTCTCCTCGGTAAGGCGGAATACGAGCCAGTCGGATCTCTTCAGCCGAACGGCATTGGCTTTGCTCCCTGGGGAGAGCTGCACCTCGAGCCGTGCAGCCGCGGAGCGGGATCCGGGGAGAAATGGGGCAAGGCGTCGATCCTCCCTGCTGTCCACCTTGCGATGAACCATGCCGAGGATGAGGTTCAACTCTCCACCCTCAAGGAATACTCTGCCGGTGGTCACCTGCTCTTCCTTGGCCAGCCCCATGAGCGCGGGGTGGTAGCCGAAGATGGCGAAGACTATCTCCTCGTCACTACTGCAGCGCTGCAGGGCGGCCGTAACATGCTCCGCTAATAGATCGAGTTCCGCGGCTCCAAACAGCGGCAGCGGCTTGCCGGCATCGGGGGTGGTTATAGTCGGGCGCGACAGTGCGCGGCGCAGCATGGATAGCTGAACCTGCGCCGGATGCTCGTTTGCTGTGGAGCCGGTGGTATTCTCCCTGGGGACTATCCTGATGAATTGACCCCTGGATTGCCAGACCACCTCATCCCTTGGATTTGCCGCAGCCGATGTGCTGCAAGTGAGGGGCGCACAGAAGCAGAGGGCCGAAATTGTTGTCAAGAATAACCTTAAGAGCTCAGTTTTCATATTCGGTCTCCATGCAAGGTGGTAAAGGTGTTGCGGCATGCCGAGCCAGGGAAATGGGCGGAGCCGGTTTCGGCCTGTTGGCCCTTGCCGGCTCCGCCCGACTTTGCTCCAGTATATTGACAATGTTTAAAAAGGCAATTTCCCTGCCGACATGAGCATGAAAGACGGTACCAGCAGCCCGGGGAATGCCCAGGTGATCAGAGACCATGCCAGGGCGCCGGCGGAAAGCCTGCCATAGGCATTGAGCCATACTTCAACTGTCAGGACAGTATAGCCGGCGCAGGCAAATGCCAGGTAGGTGCTTTGCGGGGTAAGGGGCTTGCCGTCGGGGCCGGTCGCTCCACCCACGAAGAAGAGCACCATGTAGATCGCCGATATCAGGGCGACGATCAGGCTGACGTTGCCCACGGAACGCAGGTCCTCCAGCCCGGCCAGCAGGGCGTAGGAAACGGTGCAGTAGAGGAGACCGTGGGCGAAGAGCAGCCCGCCGGTGAAAGGGTCCTTGAAGAGAGCCGTCTGTAGAAAGGCTCCTATGACTACGGTTATGCCGACGAATCCGGTAATGGCGCCGGTCCCCTTGGCCTCACCCTTGCCGAGGAAGAGGATGGCTACGGGTACCCACATGACGCTGATGGCGATAAGTAATGCTAAGGTCATTCTACCCTCCTTGTTGGCACCCCTTTTTGCGCCATGGCGGCGTACAAAAAGGGGTGAAAATGATTTATTCTGCCGTGGTCGGATCGATTACCGACCGCACCTGGGCGACACTGTTGGCGGGGAACCCCCCCTGTCTGGCATGCTCTAGGACCGTCTCCCTGTCCGGGGCGATGTAGATGCAGTAGATCTTGTCATCGGTGACAAAGCTTTGCACCCACTGGATCTGCGGCCCCAGCCCCTTGAGAACGCCGCACGATTTCTGGGATATCGCCTGCAGCTCCCGGGGAGGGATGTTGCCGGCCCCGGGGATTTCTCTTTCTATGACGTACTTGGGCATTGTCTGCTCCTTTCCCCGTTTAGAAGTTACCAGTAGAACATGGTGCCGAGGGCAACCTGGTTGGAGTGCTGGGTGGCACTGTCATGCCAGGTGTTCTGCGCATATGAATATTCGGCGATGAACTGGGTGAACTTGTTCAGGTTGTAGGTGACGGTGGCAACCGCCGCCTCCTGCTTCTTGATCTGGGAGATGGTGGTATCCGTCTTGTCGTAGCTGCTCTCATCCTGGCGGGACTGGCCATAGTTGATCCCCACCATTACCGCAGGGGTCACCTTGTAGGTAGCCTGGGCGAGGAAGCCCCAGTGGGTCCTCTCCTTGCCTGCCGCATCTGTCGATGTGGAGCCGAGGAAGTCGCCATCCTGGGCGCTGACCATGCCGAGCCCCTTGCCGTAGTAGCCCGAGGCGAGGAGGTTCACGCCGCTGAATCCCGCGCTGACGCCGCCCGCTCCGCCAACGGACCGGTTGGTCTCGCCTGGCCTTGCAGCGGCGCTGTTGCTGCGGGGCGCCTGCTGGTACAGTCCAGATGCCCATGCCTGCAGGGTGGTGTTGCCGGCAGCCCTGGCGTAGGAGACTTCAGCCTCCACCCTGGGGGAGTTGGTCTTGCCGGTATCGCTGCTGATCTTGTACGGCTCACCCACGGCAATGGCGATCTTGGTTCCTGCCAGGTCCGGGGTTGTGTAGCGGATCTGGGGGCCGAAGTTGGCGTAGAGGTAGCCGTAGCCGATGTGGCCGAGGGTGGTGTTGCCGCGGAATGCGGGGCCAGGGACTACCCCGGCGGTCACCAGGGTCATGTCGGTGAGGATGTTCTTCCCTTGGTAGAGGTTGAGGGCGCGGCCGGCGAGGAGTTCGCCGTAGGAGCCCTTGGCGGTGTAGAAGAACTCGCGGAAGTCGATGTTGGGGGAGGTGTTGAAACGGTTGCCGTCGGCGCCGTTCTGGATGGCCGGGTAGATGCCTACCCTGACGGCCGAATCGACCCCGTTGGTAGTGGGAGCCTTCACATTGAAGGCCACCACCGACGGGAGGAGGCCGATGCCGACTCCGAAGCGCTGGTCGGCCCTGGACTGGTCATTGCTTCCCACGCTCAAAAGGCTAAGGGAACGGTTGCCCGAGGGGAGGGCGCTTGTCGTGTTGTAGGTGGCGAAGACGTCGACTATGCCGTCGGTGCTCAGTTGCCAGCCGTTTTCACCGCCGATGACGAAGGCTGCTTCGGCCGAGGGGAGTTGGGTGGCTGCTGCCAGGAGCATGGCAGCACAGATTACGGATTTTTTCATGGGAATCCTCCATTGTTGATGATGAGTAAATCGCACCACTTCCGGCCTAGATATCCTTCGGCCAGATACCGCTGTTTTGCTTGCTTGCCGATGCCCGGCGCACCGTCCGCTTTGCTTGCAGCAGCTATCTGCAACCATGGTGCCAGTAATAAAACGATATTTTCCCAGACAAAACCTTGTTGCCAAGTTTTGTCCTTCCTGTCCGTATCCGTTTGAAATGCCGATGTTTTTGTGTTGGAGTCATGATTCGGCAGCAAGCGCGAGGGTAGGTGGTCCCTGAGGAGAATTGCAACAGCGTAGAATTATTGGTCACCACAGACGTTCATCTGCTACAATAAGCGCGACTGTGTAAAAAGGTAGCGAAATGAATACGTGGCAATAGAACCATGTTCTTTTTGGTATGGGTATTGCTAGAGAAAATCATTGTCTGCGGCCACCCGGAAGCAGGGAGAATCCAGGCTGTGACAATGAAAATAAAATCCGGGGAAGTCTGATGATCGCTGACAGAAGCAACCTGCAGCACTGTAAATTCGAGGTTCCGGAGATCATCTTCGGCAGGGGGCTGCTCAACCAGATAGGGGCCTGCGCGCGCCGCCTCGGCGGGCGGAAGGTCTTCCTGGTGAGCGACCAGGGGCTCCTAGCCGCGGGGTGGGTGGACAGGGCACTTAGGTACATCATGGAGGCGGGTCTGGAGGTAATACTCTACGACAACGTGACTCCAAACCCCAAGGACGTGGAGATCGAGGCCGGTACAAAGGAGTACCTTCGTCACGGAGCCGATGTCATCATCGGCCTCGGCGGCGGCAGCGCCATGGATGCCGCCAAGGGGGTGGCGATCCTGGTCTCAAACGGCGGCAGGATCAGGGATTACGTTGGGCCGGACAAGATCATCCGCCCCCTGCCGCCGCTGGTCCTCTGCCCCACGACCTGCGGCACCGGCTCCGATGTCTCCCAGTTTGCCATCGTCAACGACACGGAGAACCGCTGCAAGCTGACCATAATGAGCCGCTGCGTCGCCCCGGATATCAGCCTGACCGACCCGGACCTGCTGGAGACCCTGCCGGAAGAATTCGTCTGCACCACCGCCACCGATGCCCTGAGCCATGCCATGGAGGCCTACTTCTCCGTAGCCTCCACCTCCCTTACCGATGTCCATGCAATAAAGGCCCTGCGCCTCTTGTCCAACAGCCTGGTGAAGGCAGTGAAGGAACGTCGATCGGAAGACCTGGAAAACCTCTCCAGGGCCAGTCTTCACGCCGGCATGGCCTTCTCCAACTCGCTCCTCGGCATTGTCCACGCCCTGGCGCACCCCATCGGCGGACTTTATGACGCCAACCACGGCAGCATCAACGCCATACTCCTCCCCGAAGTGCTCAAGTACGACATTCCGGTCGTCACCGAAAAGCTCCCCGAACTGGCCTGGGGGCTTGGAAACCCGGGGGACGGCAGCGCCAAAGCTTCGGGGGAGATCGTCCAGGAAAGAGTTGCCGCCATGCTCGACTCAGCCGGCGCGCCCCGCAGCCTGAGGAGCATCGGGGTGCAACGGGAGGACCTGCCGGAGCTGGCGCGCCGGGCTCTTAAGGATATCTGCATCGTCACCTCGCCGCGCCAGGCGGACGAAAAGGACCTGTTGGCCATATTGGAGAGGGCGTACTGACATGGCCGAGGTCAAGCGGACAGCAGTGGACGAGTCGAGCCTGGAGCGGCTCCTCGGCCTGGAAAGCTCCAAGATCGGCTTCTACTCAGAGGTTAAGCAGAAGATCCATGAGCTGGAGGCTGCCAATCTCGGTCTGCGCGTCAAGTCCGGAGAACTTCAGGCAGTGTTCAATGCCATCAGCGACGGCGTGGTCATCTTCGACCATCACGGTCTAATCCAACACCGCAACCATGTGGCACCGGCCCTCTTCCCCGAAGAGACCGTCGTCGGGCAGGGGTGCCGGGCTCTTTTCCACCCCGATTGTGACTTGTCTCCGGAGAGCTGCCCGGTGGAGCAGGCCCTTGGCGGCAGCAGCTGCCAGCTCTCCTTCACCTTCACCCTGGGGAGCGGGGAGAGTCGCTTCTTCGATGTTACGGCGACCCCCATCGAGGACCCCAATGAAAAGACCCGGGCGCTGGTCTTCATCCGCGACGTGACTGAGAAGAGGCTGAATGAGCTGCAGCTGATGCAGGCCGAGAAGATGTCCAGCATCGGCATGCTAGCCGCTGGAGTTGCCCACGAGATCAACAACCCCCTCACTTCGGTAGCCGGCTATTCAGAGGCGCTGCTGCGCCGCCTGCGCGACGATCGCTCCCTGGCGGAGGATGGCAGACTTGTGGATTTCAGAAAATATCTTGAGGTGATCATCCGCGAGGCATACCGCTGCAAGTGTATCATCGACAGTCTGCTCAGCTTCAGCAGGAAGTCCGAGGGGGCGGTGGGGATGGTTGACATAAACGCCATCATCTCCGAGGTGCTGGAGCTGGTACGCCCCAGGGCGCGCAACGAGACTATTGAGATACGGGAACTGCTGCAGCCGGGGCTTTCCCTCGTCAAGGGGGACTCATCGGGACTTCGTCAGGTCTTCCTCAATCTGACAGTCAACGCTCTCCAGGCGATCAAGGGACCAGGGGTCATTCAGATCGCCACCTGCGATGGGGAGGACGGGGGGGTATGCGCCATCATCAGTGATACGGGTTGCGGCATCGATCCCGCCATACAGGAACATATCTGGGATCCGTTTTTCACCACCAAGGAGGTTGGCAAGGGGGTCGGTCTGGGGCTCTCGGTCAGCTACAACATCATCAAGAGGCACGGAGGTGAGATGAGTATGGAGAGCACCCCGGGCAAGGGATCAAAATTTACGGTGAGGCTTCCGTCATGTCATTGAAAACTGCCAGTAAACAGGCGAAAATACTCATAGTCGAGGATGAACGGCCCCTGAGGGAGCTGCTGGAGATCGAGCTGGAGCGGAGCGGCTACAAGGTGGATTCCGCACCGGACGGCGAGAGTGGTCTGGAGAAGTACCGTCAGGAGACCTACAACGTCGTGCTCCTGGACATGAAGATGCCCGGAATGGACGGGGTGGAGGTGCTCAAGCTGATGCGCGCCGAGTCGAACCTGCCGGAGATCATCGTCTTCACCGGCCACGGCACCATCGAGACGGCGGTGGAGTGCATCCGCCAGGGGGCCTACGACTACCTGACCAAGCCGGTAAAGCTTGACGAACTGGAGATGGTCATCGACAAGGCCTACGAGAAAAACAGGCTCCGTTACGAGAACATCAGCCTTAAGCTGGAGATCAGCAAGCTGGACCAGCACCGCATAGTCGGCAGGAGCCAGGTGATCCAGAAGGTGCTGGAGACGGTCTACCGCTACGGCCCGACGGACGAGCATGTGCTCATCTGCGGCGAGAGCGGAGCTGGCAAGGAGCTGTTCGCCAGGGCAGTGCATGACGCCAGCCGCCGGGTGAGCAACTCATTCGTCACAGTCAACTGCGGACGACTGAATGTCAACACCGCAGAGAGCGAACTCTTCGGTCATGTGCAGGGGGCCTTCACCGGCGCCAACAAGGGTAGGGCAGGGCTTTTCGAGCTGGCGGACAACGGCACTCTCTTCATGGACGAGGTGTCGGAGATGCCTCTGGATGTGCAGGTGAAGCTGCTCCGTATCCTGGAGACCAGCACCTTTCGCCGCATGGGGGGGAATCACGACATCAGGGTGAACGTCCGCTTCGTCTTCGCTTCCAACAAGAAGCTGGAGGATTGCGTCGCCAGGGGTGAGTTTCGGGAGGATCTTTTCCATCGCATCAACCTCCTCAATATCCAGATCCCCCCCCTGCGGGATCGGTCCGAGGACATAATCCCCCTCTCGTACTACTTCATCAAGTCGGCCACCGAGGGGAGCAGCGAACAGTGGGAGATCACCGATGAGGCGCTGGCCTCCCTGACATCCTACTCATGGCCCGGGAACGTGAGGGAGCTGCGCAATACCATCAGGCGGGCCTGTATCCTGGCCACAGAACCACTCATCTCCTCCGACCTCCTCCCCTTTGCACCCCCCAGGGCGGTCCCGGCAACGAGGCCTTCCCAGACGGCTACGGAGGAGGTGCAGATAGTTCCCCTCTGGGTGGTGGAGCGTGACCATATCCAGCGGGTGCTGGAAAAGGTTGATAATAACAAGAGCAGGGCCGCCAAGGCCCTTGAGATAGATCGAAAAACCCTGTATACCAAGCTGGAGCGTTACGGTCTCGGGGCCTGACGCAGGGAGGGGGAAGAGAGATGGGACTTACTGACTCCTATGGCAGGAAAATCAATTATCTCCGTCTTTCCGTGACTGATCGCTGCAACATGCGCTGCCTCTACTGCATGCCGCCGGGCGGAATAGGGAAGCTTAAGCACGAAGATATCCTCAGCTATGAGGAGCTTCTCCTCGTCGCCGAGGCAGCGGTGAACAACGGCATAGAGAAGATCAGGATAACCGGCGGGGAGCCGCTGGTGCGCAAGGGGATTCTCGGTTTCATCGAGAGGGTGGCGGCCATCCCCGGGTTAAGGCAGCTGGTCCTCACCACCAATGCCCTCAACCTGGCGGAGATGGCGTCCGACCTGCGCTTAGCCGGGGTGCAGCGCCTCAATATCAGCCTTGACTCCCTGAAGCCGGGTACATTTGCCGACATTACCCGCGGTGCCGACCTCGGCAGGGTGCTCCGTGGGATCGAGGCCGCCGAGGGGGTCGGCTTCAAGGTGAAGCTGAACATGGTCGCCATGGCCGGGATAAATGACGATGAGATCCTGGAGTTCGTTGCCTTGACCTTGGGGAGAGGGATTACGGTCCGTTTCATCGAATACATGCCGGCCATCCGCGAGAGTGGCTGGGAGTCGCGGGTAATCCCCGGCAGCGAGCTTCTGCGGCGGGTCGGCGAAAGGTACCGCTTTTCCGTGGAGGAGAGGGAAGGGATGGCAGGCCCGGCCCAGATATTCAGGATCGAAGGGGCTATGGGAACCTTCGGCATCATCACCCCGGTGACCGGTCATTTCTGCGCCGAATGCAACCGGATAAGGGTCACCTCCTCCGGCAAGGTGCGTAGCTGTCTCTTCTCGGACGACAGTCTCGACCTTCGCCCGCTCCTTGCCAGCGGTGACAGGCAGGGGGTGGAGGCGGCGCTGCGGGCCGTGGTCACCTGCAAGCCGCGCAACCACGCGCTGACGGAGAGCGA
>CALMOE010000078.1 GCA_937871715.1 uncultured Geobacter sp.
CATATACTTCGAGTTCTTGTCGCAAGATGCCAGGCCTCGTGCCGTTGAAAAAGAGATTTTACCCGAGACTGCAAACGAGCCATTAGCCCCGGTGCAAGTTCAATCGCTACCTGCGCTTTCCTTACCGAATCCCCACCTGTCTTTTCGGCTAAAATCATCACAATATTCCGTGGCAGGTTATCAGGAAAAATCCGACTCCCCGGAGTGGGACGAGGTCATGGAGAAACTTGCTGCTGAGATCAAGGTGAGGCATTATTCCCGGAAAACGTTGCAGACGTACGCCAAATGGTCGCGAAGTTTTCAGCGCTATCTGAAGGACAAGCCCCCATCTGAACTGAACACCGAGGATGTGAAGGATTACCTGACCTTCCTGGCGGTGAAGTGCCAGGTGGCGGCATCCACCCAGAACCAGGCGTTCAACTCCCTGCTTTTCCTCTTCCGCCATGCCCTGAAGCGGGATTTCGGCGAACTTCGTGACGTGCCGCGGGCGAAGAAGTCCCTCTACATTCCGGTGGTGCTGTCGCGGGAGGAGATCGACAGCATCCTTGCCCACCTCTACCATCCATACAGGCTGATCGTGAAGCTATTGTTCGGCTGCGGCCTGCGGCTGACCGCCCACACCTTCCGCCACTCCTTCGCCACCCACCTGCTCCAGGCCGGCTACGACATCCGCACCATCCAGACCAAACTGGGTCACTCAAGCCTGAAGACCACCATGATCTACACCCACTGCGTGCCGGTGCGCACCATCAAGGAGGCGCGCAGCCCGCTGGATCTGGACTGATTCCGGATGACACCGGGGTTTCGCCCAGGGATGAAAATAACCGTTGACACACCGAGTTCTCATGGGTATATTGAAAGTCACTTTCAACTAGCGGCGGTGGCCATGAAGCAGGAAAAGAAAAAGATCTTCCAGGAGTATGCCGCGGCCAGGGGGCTGAAGAGCACCCGGCAGCGGGACATAATCCTCGACTCCTTTCTCTCCACCGACCGCCACCTGAGCATCGAGGAGCTCTACCTGCAGCTGCGTGAGAAGCACCCGGGGATCGGCTACGCCACGGTCTACCGCACCCTGAAGTTATTCGCCGAGTCGGGGATCGCCAGGGAGATCCACTTCGGCGACGGCCAGACCCGCTACGAGCACCAGGCGGAAGGGGAGCACCACGACCACCTGGTCTGCACCCGCTGCGGCGCCATTGTCGAGTTCGAGAACGAGGCGATCGAGAAGCTGCAGGACGAGATTGCCGCCGGCTACGGATTCCTCATCAAGAACCACAAGCTGGAGCTTTACGGCCTCTGCGCCAAATGCCGTAAGTAGAAAAAATTTTTGCAGTAGGCCTGAAAATGATTATCAATTACAACAAAAGGACGTAGCGCATCATGGATGTCTTCAAGAAGAAAAACTCCTGTCACTCCTCGGCAAACGGTTCAACGGGCGCAGCCAGGAAGGTCGCCCTGGTGGGGAATCCCAACGTGGGGAAGAGCGTGCTCTTCAACGCCCTGACCGGCGCCTATGTGACCGTCTCCAACTACCCGGGCACCTCGGTGGAGGTCTCCCGCGGCTCGGCCACCATCGACGGCGGAGAGTACGAGATCATCGACACCCCGGGGATGTACTCCCTCCTCCCCATCACCGAGGAGGAGCGGGTCGCCAGGGAGATCCTCCTCAATGAATCGCCGGACGTGGTGCTGCACGTCCTCGACGCCCGCAACCTGGAGCGGATGCTGACCATGACCCTGCAGCTGATCGATGCCCAGCTCCCGGTTATCCTGGTGGTGAACATCATGGACGAGGCGGAGCGGATGGGGCTATCCATCGACCTTGAGCTCCTCCGGGAGAAGCTGGGGATTCCGGTGATCGGCGCCGCCACCGCCAAGAAGCGTGGACTTGATGAGATCCGCCGGGCCATTGCCTCCTACAGGAAGGGGAGCCACGCAGTCTTCGGCTACAGCAGGCGGCTGGAGGCGGATATCGACAGTGTCGCCTCCCTCATCAGGGGGGAGTACCCCCTCGCCAAAAAATCCCTGGCCCTGCTCCTTCTGCAGCGGGACGAGGAGGTGACCGCCCTGGTGGAGCAGAGGGAGGGGGAGGGGTTCCCGCAGATCAGGGAGAGGGTGAAGGAGAAGAGCTTCGAACGGCGGGAGTCGTTCCACCTGGACCTCTCCATGGAGCGGAAGGGGATCGTCAAGGGGCTCCTGGATGGGGTCTTCAACCTGCCGGACAAGCGGGTGGTGACCGCAAGCGAGAGGCTCTCCCGCCTGGCTGTACGCCCCGCTACCGGCGTCCCCTTGCTGCTGGTGGTCCTCTACTTCGGCCTCTACAAGTTCGTCGGCGACTTCGGCGCCGGCACCCTGGTGGATTTCCTCGAAGGGAAGCTGTTCGAGGAGATGTTCAACCCCTGGATCAGCGGCGTCGTCAAGGGGGTCGTCCCCTGGGTCGCCATCCAGGAGCTGTTCGTCGGCGAGTACGGGGTCCTCACCCTGGGGCTGCGCTACGCCGTGGGGATCATCCTCCCCATCGTCGCCACCTTCTTCCTCTTCTTCTCCATCCTCGAGGATAGCGGCTACTTCCCCCGCCTCGCCCTGCTGGTGGACCGGATCTTCAAGAAGATCGGCCTTACCGGCCGGGCGGTGATCCCCATGGTGCTGGGCTTCGGCTGCGACACCATGGCCACCATGGTCACCCGCACCCTGGAGACGGTGCGGGAGCGGGTCCTGGCGACCCTGCTCCTGGCCCTGGCCATCCCCTGCTCGGCCCAGCTGGGGGTGATCCTGTCGCTCCTCTCCAGGGCCCCCGGGGCGCTGCTGGTCTGGAGCCTCTGCCTGCTCCTCATCTTCCTGGTGGTCGGCTTCGCCGCCGCCCGGCTGGTGCCGGGGGAGACCCCCATGTTCTACATGGAGCTCCCCCCCATGCGGCTCCCCCAGCTCTCCAACGTCTTCACCAAGACATACACCCGGATGCAGTGGTACTTCATGGAGATCCTCCCCCTCTTCATCCTGGCATCGGTGCTCCTCTGGATCGGCAAGCTGACCAATTTCTTCGAGACTGCCGTGGAGACCATGAGCCCGGCCATGGCGGCCATCGGCCTCCCCAAGGAGGTGGCCGTGGCCTTCATCTTCGGCTTCTTCCGCCGGGACTACGGCGCCGCCGGCCTCTACGACCTGCAGACCAACGGGCTCCTCGACCCCCGGCAGCTGACGGTGGCCGCCGTTACCCTGACCCTGTTCATCCCCTGCGTCGCCCAGTTCCTGGTGATGAAGAAGGAGCGGGGGTGGAGGGTGGCCATCATGATCGGCCTGTTCGTCAGCCTCCTGGCCTTCGCCAGCGGCTGGCTCCTCAACCAGTTCCTCCTGGTTACGGGTATACTGTAGGGGGGCCAATCCCCACTTGCCAGGGGGGACGCTTCTGGGGTTAAGCCTCCCCTGACAAGGGGAGGTTTGGAGGGGTTACCATGATCTGCGGATTCTGCGGCTACGAATTCGACGAGAGCGAAGGGAAGAGGGGGTGCGGCGGCTGCCCCGGCGGCTGCCACGCGGTGCACTGCCCCCGCTGCAACTACAAGAACCCGCCCGAGGCGGCGGTCATCAAAAAACTGAAACGAATTTTCCATAAAGGAGAGAAGAGATGAAGCTGAGCGACAAGGCGGAAGAGATCCTGGAGTCCATGTGGATCGCCATCGAGGAGGAGGGGAAGGGGTTCGTCGACCTGGAGGATGTGGGGGTGACGGTCGACGATGAGGCTCTTAAGGAGCTGATCGGCCACGCCTTCGTCGAACTTAAGGGGGAGAGAATCCATTTCCGCCCGGAGGGGAGGGTTGAGGGGGAGAAGACCATCCGCCGCCACCGCCTGGCGGAGCGTCTGATGATGGACGTGCTCAATATCCGCGGCGACAGCGCCGAGATCAAGGCCTGCCAGTTCGAGCACCTCCTCAACGAGGGGGTGGATACCAAGGTCTGCACCATGCTAAACCACCCCACCACCTGCCCCCACGGCAAGAGGATCCCGCCCGGGGAGTGCTGCGAGGAGGCGAGGCGGAGCGGCGACCTGGGGGTTGTTCCCCTGACCGAACTGAGGGCCGGGGAAGAGGGGGAGATCGCCTATATCCAGACCGAGGACAGCAAGAAGATGCAGAAGCTGATGGCCATGGGGGTGCTGCCGGGGAACCGGATCAACCTCACCCAGTCCTTCCCCTCATACATCTTCCGCGTCGGCTTCTCCGAGTTCGCCATCGACACGGCCATGGCCAAGGAGATCTTCGTCAGGAAGTAGGGTCATGGGGGCTTTCCGCACCCGGTGCGGCAGCCCCTTTCTTTCGAGAGTCCATTGAAAGTGAATGTCATAATCTGCGCCATGCCGCGGACACGAAAAGGAGATACCGTCATGAACATCAGAACTACCTCAATTGTTGCAGCACTCGTCCTGGGATCCGTTGCCATTGTCGCCGGGGAGGAGATCACCTACAGCGGACATATCGCCCCTCTGGTGGCGGCAAAGTGCTCCGCCTGCCACGGAGCGGAAGCAGCCCCCGAGTACCACGCCTTCAAGAAGGAGAAGGATAAGTGGCTGGCAAAGGGGCAGGGGATGAGGATGGACAGCTACAGCCACCTGATCTTCTACACCGCCTGGCCCGACACCGGAGCGCTGATGCGCCGCCTGGACGACGGGAAAAACGGCAAGGATGGCAAGCCGGGGAACATGTACCGCCACCTGGGGAGCAGCGAGGAGGAGCGGCAGAAGAACCTGGCACTGTTCAAGGGTTGGGTGGGGAGCTGGTCGCTGAAGCGGTGGAACGAGATCAGCAGGGAAGAGCTTGATGGCATAAAGGTCAGGTACTGACCCGATGCCGGCAGCTCGGTTGGCGGAGGGGAATAAAGTTTCCCCCGTTGCTGTCGATAAGTAAGTTTAATCACATTTTCCGGAGGCCCATGCATGTTTGCACGCACGACTCTTTCCCTCATGCTGCTCCTGGCGTTTGCCGGTACGGCGCTGGCAGCCCACCCGCTGATAACCGACGATGCCGGTACCCAGGGGATGGGCAAGTATTCCCTGGAGATCAACGCCGCCCTGAGCCGCGACAAGGAGAACCTTGGCGGCGTCTCTACCCGTGAAGACGGGGCCGAGGCGGCCGCGTCGCTGTCGGCCGGCATCGGCGACAGCGTTGATATCGTTGTCGCCTCCCCCTGGGTCTGGAGCCGGGTCAGGGAGGACGGTGCAGTGACGTCCGAGGAGAACGGCATCGGTGACCTCTCCCTGCAGCTCAAGTGGAGGTTTTTTGACCGGGAGGGGCTGAGCCTGGCGGTGAAGCCGGTGATCACCCTCCCCACGGGGGATGAAAACCGCGGGCTCGGCAACGGCAAGGTCTCCTACGGGATCGGCCTTATCCTCACCCGCCAGTTCGAGCCATTTGCCCTGCATGTCAACGGCGCTTACACCCGCAACGAGTTCAGGCTGGATGCGGACAAGAAGATCAACCGGAGCGACATCTGGAATGCATCCGTGGCAGCCGCCGGCCAGGTGAGCAAGAGCCTCCAGCTGGTTGCCGATCTGGGGGTGGAGAGCAACGGCTACCGGGGATCCCATACCTCCCCCGCCTACATCCTCGGCGGAGCCATCTATTCGCTCAGGGAGGACCTGGACCTGGACTTCGGGGTGAAGAGAGGGCTGAACGGCCCCGAGGCGGACATGACATGGCTTGCCGGGGTTACCCTGCGCTTCTAGCCTTGGGGGGGGGTGACGCCCCGGTCTGTTTCAGGGAGAGAATGAGAAAAGCCGCCTGGCTGCCAAGGGGCCGGCAGCCAGGCGGCGCAAAAACGGATTGACATCTTTTCCGCTTAAAGAATATGCTTTCGTCCATACAGCGGCTTCAGGATGACGGCATGGTCAATCTTAGTTTGAATAATTGCATAGCGTTGCTGATGATCTGCGTGATGCTCTCCATCTCCATGTTCGGCAACTGCAACGGTGCCCATGGGAGCGCAGAGGCATCATGGGCGCAGGCCAGCGAGAGTTGCGCGGCAGCGGTTGCCTCTGATGCCGGCCATTGCCCTTCCTGCCCGGCGGATGACCATGCCGCCCCAGGCCAGTGCGACTCAGCCTGTTACTGCGACTGCCATGCACCGCTCAAGGCATCCCCGTTCCAGCTGGTCTGCAACCAGCTGGTTTCCCAGCTGTCATTCAGCGAATCATCCAAAGCCATTCCGGAAGTATTCCTCTCCAAGTTCGTCCCCCCCCAGAACCTGGCCTGAAGCCTGCGCAGGGAGCAGTGCGTCCCGCTCCGGGACGACTCCCTCCCCACTGCCGCAGTGCGTCCATGATCATCCTGCATCAAGAAAATACAATCGAATAAGGAGGTTATTCCTTTGGGAACAACTGTATTCGCACGGGGAGCCATGCTGCTCGTGTCGGGAATCATTGCCCTGTTTGCAGCCGAGCAGGCAAGGGGAGAAGAGCAGCCGTTGTCACTCCCCCGTGTCGTTGCGCAAGCCCTCGGGCAGAACGGCGACCTGAAGGCGCTGCGAGGGGAGAAGGGGGTCCGTGAGGCCGGCAGGGTAAGGGCAGGGCTGCTGCCGAATCCGACCCTCGACCTGGAGGCCGGCAGCGGCGCCCTGACCGGCAGCCGGCATGAAAACAGCCTTGCCATCGGCCTCTCCCAGGAGTTTTCCCTGGCTGGGAGGCGGGAGAAGAGATTGTCCGTAGCCGAGCGGGAGCTGGAAATATACGCCTGGCAGCTGGCCGACCGGGAGCGGCTGCTCCGTGAAGAGGTCAAGAGCGCATTCTACGATGCGCTCCTCGCCGGGGAGCGGCTGGCCCTTGCCGACCGCTCCATTGCCCTCAACCGCCAGCTGCTGGAGGTGGCGAAGGATCGCCTGGCTGCCATCCAGGAACAGAAGAAGTTCTTCGAGGTCAGCGACGGCTACCTGTCTGCCCTCCATGGACGGCAGGTAGCACTGGTGAAGCTGGAATCGGCAATCGCAGCAGAACTTAGCGGAGGTGGGAAGTGAAGAACAGGGGAATAATCATCGCACTGCTCCTGGCAGTGGTAATCGGCGGCGGACTCTACCTGCGCGCTACCCGGACCGGGGGGGGCGCAGGGGAGGCAGGCCATAAGGAGGAGAAGGGTGGCGGCCACGACGGGCATAAGGCTGAGAAGGATCACCATGAGGGGCATGACGAGCATGGCGAAGAGGGGAGGGTCAGGATGTCGCCCGAACTCCAGCGGCAGAACGGCGTAGTGGTCGGCCCGGCGAAAAGGGAGCGGATCGCCGGTATCATCAGCGCCACCGGCAAGGTGGAGGCCAACGCCGACAGGATCGCCCATGTCTCCCCCCGCATCCCCGGCAAGATCGTGACCGTCAAATCCTCCCTGGGGGACGGGGTCGCCGCCGGGCAGGTGCTGGCAACCCTTGACAGCGTCGAGCTGGGGGAGGCCCTCGGCCGTTACCGCCAGTCGCAGACCAAGCTGGCCCTGGCCCAGGCCAGCATGGAGCGGGTCAAGGCCCTGGTGGAGAAGAAGATCGCGGCCAGGAAGGATATCCTCCAGGCCGAGACCGACTTCAAGACCGCCCAGACCGAACTGCACACCGACGAGGAGCGGCTTGCTCTCTACGGCGTCAATTCATCGGAGCTCAAGGGTGATGGCCACAGGAGGACGCTCCTGCCGGTCCGCTCCCCCATCAGCGGCATCATCACCGAAAAGCACGCCATCGTCGGCGAGCTGGCAGACCCCTCCAAGAGCCTCTATACCATCGCCGACCTCTCCTCCGTCTGGGTGATGGTGGACATCAACGAAAAGGACCTGGCCAGGATCCATCGCGGACAGGCCGCCGCCGTAACAGTGGGAGCTTTCCCCGACCTCAGGCTTAAAGGGCGCATCACCTACATCGCCGACCTGGTGGACCAGGGGAGCCGCACGGTCAAGGCCCGCATCGAGGTGCCGAACAGCGGCCGGAAACTGAAGCCGGAGATGTTTGCCACGGTTGAGCTGGCACTGGCCGCCGACGCGCCGCCGGTGCTGGCCGTCGCCGAGGAGGCCCTGCAGGAGCTGGACGGCAAGCGGGTGCTCTTCGTGCTGGAGGAGAAGGATGAGTTCGCCCCCCGCCCGGTGCAGACCGGTCGGTCAGCCAATGGCATGGTGGAGGTCGTCTCAGGCCTGAAGGAGGGGGATCCCTATGCCGTCAAGGGTGCCTTCATCCTCAAGTCGGAACTGAAGAAGGGGGAGATGAAGGACGAGCACGGGCATTGAAACAGTAATCTGACTTCAACCCCCCTCTCTCCCCCCTTGTCAGGGGGGAAGTCTTAGCCTCCCCTGACAAGGGGAGGTTTGGAGGGGTTAATCGGGAGATATCTCTATCATGCTGGAAAAATTAATAGCCTATACCCTGCGGCAGAAGGGGATGGTCATCTTCCTGGCGCTGCTGATCATCACCTTCGGCCTCTATTCCTATGGGAAGCTCCCCATTGACGCCTTCCCCGATGTGAGCAACAACCAGGTGGAGGTGGTCAGCCATGCCGACGGCCTGTCGGCAATCGAAATAGAGAGGGGGGTCACCTACCCCATCGAGATGGCCATGCGCGGCCTCCCCGGGATCGAGCAGATGCGCTCGGTAACCAAGTTCGGACTCTCCATCGTCACCATCGTCTTCAAGGATGACGTGGACATCTACTTCGCCCGGCAGCAGGTGTTCGAGCGGCTGGCCGAGGCGAGGGATAAGGTGCCGAAGGGGGTCGAGGTCTCCATGGGCCCCATGGCGACGGCCATGGGGGAGATCTACCAGTACAACCTGGAAGGGAAGATGCCGGATGAGCCGCAAGCCAAGCGCGCCTACCTGACCAACCTGCGCACCATCCAGGAGTGGATCGTCACCCCCCAGCTCAAAAGCGTTGCCGGAGTCAACGAGATCAACTCCTACGGCGGCTACTTCAAGCAGTACCAGGTGCTGGTCTCCCCGGAGAAGCTGGTCAAGTACGGCATCGCCGTGGATGACGTCTACGGCGCCGTCGCCAGCAACAACGAGAACGTGGGGGGGAACCTGCTGGAGCGGGGGAGTGACCAGTACATCGTCCGCGGGGTCGGGCTGATCAGGGGGGTGGAGGATATCGGCAGCATCGTCCTCAAGTCGGTGGGCGGCACCCCCACCTATCTGCGCGATGTGGCCGTGGTTAAGGTCGGCGAGGGGGTCCGCATGGGGGCCGCCCTGAAGAACGGCAAGGAGGAGTGTGTCGGCGGCATCGTCATGATGCTGCGGGGGGAGAACAGCCGCGACGTGGTCCGCAGGGTGGCGGCGAAGGTAAGGGAGATAAACGAAAACAACATCCTCCCTGAAGGTGTCAAGGTCGT
>CALMOE010000079.1 GCA_937871715.1 uncultured Geobacter sp.
TCGAGACAGCTCATCGAGACGGATATCGGCCCGAGACTGCTCAACCTGGTGGGGAACGTCGGCACCGCCCTTTCATTCTCCAGGAACTAGGATGGAGCTTGCGAAACCATCATCCGCTGACAGCGAACAAGAGTATCAAGCACAAGAGAACTGCCGTAGGGGGGTAGCGCCATAGAATTCGACCTGTCGCTAATAATGAAATCGCTGCAGAACACCATTCTCGTGGTGGTAGTGGCCTTCATCACGACGCAGTTGCCCGTATTCAGCCGGATGCTCTCCTCCTGCGACCCGAAGAGAAGGGACAAGATAACCCTCTCCCTCTTCTTCGGCACATTCTCGGCCATGGGTACCCTGATGGGATTTCCCCTCCTGGGATCACTGGTGAGCTGCAAGATTGTCGGGGTCGTCGCCGGAGGCCTCCTCGGCGGCCCCGTCGTCGGCCTCGGAGCAGGAATCATAGGCTCCATACCCCGCTATTTCCTCGGCGGCTTCACCACCAGTGCCTCGATAGTCGCCAACCTCCTCATAGGCTGCTTTGCCGGCTGGGTTAACACCGTCTACGGACTCAAGCGAATCAACCTGAAAATCGCCCTGTTGACAGCCCTCGGCTCGGAAATCATCCTCAAGACAATGATCCTCACCCTCTCCCGCCCCTTCGAAGCCGCCTGGGCGCTGGAGAAGAAGATCGCCCTCCCCACATCCATTGCCAACAGCCTGGGGCTGCTCCTCTTCTTCTACATCGTCAAGGGGGTTTTCAACCAGCAGGAGCGACTGCAGGCGGAATCAGCCCAGAATGCCATGCTGGTCATCAAGCATACGGCCGGCCTCCTCAGGCACGGCCTCAACGAGGAGAGTGCCCTCAAGGTTGCCGAAACCATCCACGCCCACACCTCGGCTGCCGCCGTTGCCGTCACAGACCGGGTTAACATCCTGGCCTTCGTCGGCGAAGGGAGCGATCATCACCTGGCAGGGCACCCCTTCATGACGGCGTCCACCAAATACGTCCTCGACCACCGCACCCCGGTTGTCAGCAACGACCGGAGCACCATCGGCTGCAGCCACGAATCCTGTACCCTCTCCGCCGTGGCTGACATGCCGCTACTTGTGGAAAAGGAGATTCTCGGCAGCATCAAGATCTTCAAGTCCGGACAGGACATGGTCACCCCCTATGAAGCCGAGCTTATCCAGGGGATTGCCGAGTTCCTCAGCCTGCAACTGCTCCAACTGAAGCTGGACGAACTGGAGACTCTCCGTTCACACGCCGAATATAACGCCCTGAAGGCGCAGATTAACCCCCACTTCCTCTACAACACCCTCGGGACCATTCGCTCCCTGGTCCACAGGGACCCTGATGTAGCAAGGAAGCTGATCAAGGACCTCTCGGACCTGATGCGCAGGTCGCTGAACAGCACCGAGGAGAATTGCCAACTGGCCGACGAATTGGAGACTGTCCGCAAATATATCCGCATAGAAAAGGCAAGGTTCGGCGAAAGGGTGCGGATGACCGAGCAGATTCCCGCAAGCATGTTGAGCGAGGCGGTACCGGTTTTCTCCCTCCAGCCACTGGTGGAAAATGCCGTGAAACACGGACTCTCGACTAGAAGCTCCGGAGGCACCGTGCGGATATCGGCATGGAGTACCGATGAGGCGCGCTACCTGCGGGTGGAGGACAACGGCGTAGGCATCCCCGAAGAGCAGTTGCAGCTGCTGCTTACGGGTGAACCATGCGAATCTTACAGGGGAACCGGAATCGGCCTTAACAATGTGAACCAGAGAGTAAGGCGGATGTACGGCGACAGGTTTGGCCTTACGGTCAGCAGCTGCGAAGGGGTTGGCACGACGGTCACCGTCTGCCTCCCACTTATGGTTAAGGGAGGATAGCCAGATGAGAAAGATTACCGTGCTGGTTGTGGATGACGAACCGCTCATGCGCGAAGAGCTCTGCAGCCACCTGACCGCATACCCGGAGATAGAGGTTCTCGCTTACTGCCAAACCGGGGAAGAGGCGCTGTCAACTGCTGCAGAGCTGGGTCCTGACGTGATTTTTCTCGACATCCAGATGCCAGGGCTTAGCGGCATGGAGGTGGCGTCTGTCCTCTCAAGGCAACAGTTCGCCCCAAAGGTCGTGTTCATTACAGCCCACGACGAGCATGCCCTGAAGGCATTTACAGTGGATGCCCTGGACTACGTGCTGAAGCCGTTCGACGAAGACGACATCCACAGGGTCATTGCCAAGATCCACAAAACCGTATCCCCGCGGGAACAGATCCCGATGCCTGAAGCGGAAAAGTCGCACACCCCGTCAAGGGGCGAATACATAAGAAAGTTCTGCGTACAGCAGAGTGGGAAGATGGAGGTGATCGGGCAGGAGCAGATACAGCAGTTTTATGCAAAGGAGAGGCTGGTTTTTCTGCAGACGGTTGATGGTGCCAGCCATCTGGCAAGATTCACGCTCAATGAACTTTCAGGCAAACTCGACCCTAAGCTCTTCATACGCTGTCACAGAAATCACATCGTCAACCTGGAGCAGATCAAGAGCCTAGAGCCATGGTACAACCGCGGCTACATGATGACCCTGAAAGGTGGCGCCAGGACTGAAATCCCGGTAAGCAGACAGTACGTCAGGGACCTCAAGGCGCACATGGATTTCTAGACAGCAAAACGCAGACCGATCCATTTCTCACCTGTCATCCGGTGGCCGAAACTGAAGCCCCGGTACCCCATTTTGGCATCCTCGTCAGTTTGTTCCCACCAGATATAAAACCCTATTTTATCCTTTCTGCAGATTCATGATGTCAATGCTGGCAGCAGCGAAACAAAGGAGGATAAGATGACTTCTGCTAAAAAAGAGAAATCGTGGGTAATGGTAGTAGGCGCAATACTTCTAGGGTTGATCGTGGACGGCATGGACCTGCAGATGCTCTCCCTGGCCCTACCAAGCATCATGAAGGAGCTGAAGCTATCCAACGTTTCCGGGGGGGCTCTCAGCACCCTGACACTGGCTGGCATGGGGTGCGGAGGCATTCTGGCTGGCTGGCTTTCCGACCGGGTCGGCCGGACAAGGGTTGTCTTCTGGTCGATCGTCGTCTTCTCCTCCGGCACCGGGCTGATCGCCTTCTGCCATACCTTCTGGCAGATAGGGTTAATCCGTTTCCTCTCCGGTTTCGGTGTCGCCGCTCTCTACAGCGTCGGCCTCACCCTTGCCGCCGAATATGTCCCTGCCAAAAGAAGGGGGACAATCCTCGGCATCATGCAGGCGGGATGGTCCCTTGGCTATGTCTTCGCCGGCCTGCTCTCCTCCTACATCCTGCCGGCTATCGGCTGGCGGCCGCTCTTTCTCTGCGCCATCGTCCCCGGCGCCATAACCCTGCTGATGCTCCGCGGCCTGGAAGACTCACCCAGCTGGTTTGCCCACCGTGAAGAGAGACGGCTTGCCGGGAAGAAGCACAACGAATTTGCCAGCATCTGGGCCGACAAGTCGGTACGCAAGATCTTCATAGCCTGGTCGTTAACCGCCATTGCCCTGCAGTTCGGCTACTACGGGGTCAACACCTGGCTACCCAGCTACATGGTCAAGGAGCTCGGCGTCAACCTGAAGAACATGGGATGGTACGTGGCTTCCACCTATGCCGCCACCGTCATCGGCAAGATAATTGCCGGCTCCCTTACCGACTATTTCGGCAGGAGGGCCATCTGGGCCGCCACCTCAATCAGTACCGCCATAGCCATCCCAGTGATCATTCACTACGCAAATGCCGGCAATGTGGCTGTCCTGATGCTCATCTTCGGCCTCCTCTTCGGAGCCCCCATGGGGATCAACTCCACATACCTGGCCGAGAGCTTCCCCACATCAGTCCGCGGCACCTGCGTCGCCACCTCATACAACATCGGCAGGATCGGCTCCATGTCCTCGCCGCTGAT
Organism: uncultured Geobacter sp.; assembly: GCA_937871715.1. Taxonomy (GTDB): domain Bacteria; phylum Desulfobacterota; class Desulfuromonadia; order Geobacterales; family DSM-12255; genus CALMBF01. The sequence continues at coordinate 3,922 of CALMOE010000079.1, forward strand.
GATCGGCTACGTCTCCACCAATTTCAGCATCGCCTACGGCCTTGCCCTCCTCGGCATCGCCTATGCCATCACCGGAATCATCCCGGCCCTGTTCATCCGTGACAGGATGTACGACCCGCAGGCGCTACGCACGGTTGAACCCTCGCCGGTAGCTGAAAACATGAAGATGGCACCGGAAGCGGCCTGATCCACGCTCTTCTTCCGGCAACTGTTCACGAAAAGCTTATCCTGACCAAATCTTATTGCGGCAGCTCTCACCATGATGATGCTGCCGCATTTTTTTGCCCGCAGGTGAAAACATCTTGACAAAACCTCTTCAATAACCGATACATCTGCAAATTGACATTGAGGTGAAGTATGAGACTGAGCAACGAAGAGTTGATGCAGATCAGTGACCTGGCGGAAAAGTTGGGGATAACGGCCAGGACGATCCGCCTCTACGAGAAGATGGGGCTGGTTGACCCACCCAACAGGACCGAGGGGGGGGTGAGGTACTACGAGAAGTCGGATGTGAAGCGCTTCAAGTTCGTCCTCAAGCTGAAGACCCTGGGGCTCTCCCTCGACGAGATGAAGGAGCTGGCGGATATCTACCGGAAGGAGGACAAGATACCGGACAAGATCCTCCCCCGCCTGCTGGAGCTCCTCGACACCCATCTGCAGAGCATCCGCCAGAAGGTGGCAACCCTCAAGTCCCTGGAGACGGAGATCGAGGCCTACCGCAAGAGAGTCGCCGAGCAGGGTCTCTCCGAACCCGGCACCAAGGGGTAGAGCATCATAGTGATCCAAAAGGGAAGACGAGCGCCAATCGACACAGGAAACTCCATGACCATTGACAGACTCATCGAACAGGCCTGCCGCAGGTTCACCGACCGCCCCGCCCTGAGGCAGAAGGTCGATGGCGCCTGGCAGGAGACTACCTACGGCATGCTCTGGTCCGCATCGGACCGGATCGCCGCCGGCCTGGTCAGGGAGGGGTTCAAGCCGGGGGAGCATGCCGCCATCCTCGCCCCCTCGTCAACCCGCTGGGTCATGGCCTACCTTGGCATCCTCAAGGCAGGCGGGGTGGTGGTGCCGGTGGACAAGGAGCTGAAAAGCGCCGAGCTGCGCCATGTCCTCGGCGACTGCGACGCCAGGGTGATCTTCACCGACTCCCCATACCTGGACACGGTGCTGGAGATCATGGATGGTCTCCCAAAACTGGATAAGATCTTCGCCCTGCATCCGGCAAGACGCAGAGAGGAGATGCATGCCCGGGCCTCAACGGCCATTGAGTCCCTCATCGACGAGTGGCAGGGGCTCGTCTCCTCACATAATATACCCGCCGAAAAGGCAACCCGCCTGGAGAGCCTGGCGAGCAGCGTGCACCGAGCCCTGGCCACCAGAGGTGTGCCTAAGGCGGAAGCGGACGGCTCGGACAACCTCTTCTCACCGGCACGGGCGCAGCGCAAGGAGCTGGCCAGACAGGGGCGCCTCATGGGTTTCGAGGAGCTGCTCTACGAGGCACCATTCACCCCGGCGCTGCGCAGCGGGGACGACATAGCCGTAATCCTCTACACTTCCGGCACAACCGGACGCTCCAAGGGGGCGATGCTCAGCCACGGTAACATCGTGGCCAACATCCTGGGGATGAAGCAGCTCTTCAACCTTGGGGAGACGATGCACACCCTCTCCTTCCTCCCCATTAATCACGTCTTCGAACAGGTCTGCGGCGTGCTCCTCCCCCTATCCCTGGGCGGAAAGGTGTCTTTCTGCGAATCCCTGAAGAAACTGGGGGAGAACCTGACCGAGGTCAAGCCTACCTTCTTCCTCGGCGTCCCGGCGGTCTACCGCATGCTCCTTGACCGGATAATGAAGAACATCGGCGCCAAGACACTCTCCCAGCTCCTCTTCTCCCTCCCCTTCACAAGGCCGATCGTCACCGCCAAGATACGCCAGGCCTTCGGAGCTGGCACCGTCTTCATCAGCGGCGGTGCAGCACTTGACCCGGCCATTGCCGCAGGACTGACCAAGCTGGGGTTCAGGGTCTACCAGGGTTACGGTATAACCGAGACCTCGCCGGTAATCAGCGCCGAATCACCGGGGATGCAGAGGGTGGGGAGCGTGGGGCACCCCCTTCAGGGGGTCGAGGTGCGCATCGATGGGGCAAACGAGGAGGGGATCGGCGAGATCTTCGTCAAGGGGCCGAATGTCATGCAGGGTTACTACAAGAACCCTGCGGCAACTACGGAAGTGCTCCATGAGGGGTGGTACCGCACCGGAGACCTGGGGAGGTTCGACACCCAGGGGTATCTCTCCATCTGCGGCAGGGTGAAAAACCTGATCGTCACCCCCAACGGCAAGAACGTCTACCCCGAGGAGGTGGAGATCGAGCTCCTGAAGAGCCCGTTCATAGCCGAGGTCATGGTCTACGGACACAAGGTGGGGCCTGCCGCCGAGGATGTGCACGCGGTCATCTACCCCAACCAGGAGGCAATGGACGACTACAGCCGCAGCGGCAACTCTTCCCCCATGACCGTGGCCGACGTGGAGGCCCTCATCAAACGGGAAGTCCAGGCGGCCTGCAACTCCCTGGCGGACTACAAGCGGGTGAAGAAGTTCACCCTGCGGGAGGACGAGTTTCCCAAGACAACAACCCGCAAGATCAAGCGCTTCGAGGTTGAGGCGAAAATCTCCATGCATTAAAAGGGGGGGCTCTACCCCCTGTAGCCCACCAACCACTCCTTCGCCTGCTCCCCATCGTCGAAAAGCCTGAGGTTGGTGCGCCCCGTCAGTTTGGTGGTCGCCCAGAAGAGGAGCTTGCGCCACCCTTCCACCCCAACCACTCCGCCGGCCAGGACGTACGGCTTGTTGTGCTCGGCCAGGTCGCCGGAGAGGGCGCGGAACGCCTCGTCGTACTTGACATCGGTCACATCCACCAAGGTGAGCACCGACCCTTGCGGCATCCTGCCGATTACCCCCTTCGCATAGCTGCTGAGCTGCCTGGCATCATCTATCCCCAGGCCGGAGAAGTCCAGGTTCATGATCATCTTGTCCCGATGCTTGATGAATTTTGCCCGGCTCATCATTTCCGTTGTTTTCATTCTCCCCTCCTTCCGTAGCCGATCTACTCGTGCATCGTATATGCTCCCTTAAGGGAGTAGACCTCCCGGTCAAGCACCCTCTTGTAGCGCCCTTCGTCCACGTGAGCCTTGCGGATCATCCGTTGGCAGTAGTCCATCTGCTGTTCAGTAGTTGACGGCTTGCCGAAGAGCTGCAGGGCGAACCTGGAGAAGTCCCGCACCATGAAATCGAAGATCTGGTCCACAAGGTCGTCGCTGCTGCCGCTGATGGCGGCGTTTTCCAGGATCAGCTGGCCGTAGACCACCAGGGTGAATATCTCCCCCACCGCCAGGAGGAAGTCTATATCCTGCTGCTGGGCATCGTCCGGAGTTGCCTTGCGGAGGAACTCCCGGAAGATGGCTATCTGCTCCCTGAAGATCCCCACGTTTGGGAGGCTGCTCCCATCGAAAACCGGCCGGTAGTCGTGGAAGCGGATCTTGCCCAGTCCGCGGGTAGCCCCCTGGTTGAAGAGGAAGTCGTCGTTCTGGGGGTCGTCCCGGCGGGGGACCACCGGATAGTCGGCGTGGTTGAAGAAGTAGTTCTGCATGAACTTGACGATCAGGGCGATGTTGACGTGGACCGTACCCTCCAGCTTGGGGAGCCCACGGGTGTCACGGGCCGCCGTGTCGAAGTAGGTATCCTTCTCGAACCCCTTGGCGGCTATCACGTCCCAGAGGAGGTTGATCACCTCCTCCCCCTGGGTAGTGACCTTCATCTTCACCACCGGATTGAATAGCAGGTAGCGGCGGTCTTCGGATGAAGCGGTGCGGAAGTAGTCGGCCGCCCGTGAGGCAAAGAGCTTCATGGCCATGAGCCGGGCGTAGGCGTCGACGAACATCTGCTTCACGTGGGGAAAATCGGTGACGTACCTGCCGTAGAGGCTCCGGCCGCCGGCATGGTTGATCGCCTCGTAGAAGGCGTGGGTGCAGATGCCGATGCTGGCCCACCCCAGGTTGTACTTGCCGATGTTGACCGTGTTGAGAGCCGAGTTCCAGGCATCGTCGCCACGGGAGAGGATGTCGGCGTCGGTGATCGGGTAGTCGTGGAGAACGAACTCTGAGACGTAGGACTGGGTGGCGGTGATGTTCTTCACCAGCTCGTACTTTTCGTGCTTGCTGTTGACGCTGAAGAAGACATAGCCCCCGTTCTCCGGCAGCCGGCCGAAGGTGGAGACCATGGCAGCCTCGTTGCCGTTGCCGATGTAGTACTTGTCCCCCCTGGCAACGTACTTCCCGTCGCTGAGCGGCAGAAGGAGCATGTCGGTGGCATAGATGTCCGCACCGTGTTCCTTCTCCGAGAGGCCAAAGGCGAAGATCTCCCCCTGTTCCAGCAGTCGGGCCGCTCTTTTCTTCAGCTCCTCGTTGCCGCTCATCCAGATCGGACCAAGGCCGAGGATGGTCACCTGCCAGACGTACCAGTAGCAGAGGCCGTAGAAGCCGAGGAGCTCGTTGAAGGCGCAGAGGCGGGAGGTATCCCAGCGGCACCCCTCCCCGCCGTACCCGGCTGGGGTAAGGAGAGTGGCGAAAATCTTCTCCCTGGCGACGAACTCGATGAAGTCGGCATACCAGACACGGTTCAGGTCGTCCTCCTTGAGGCGCTTCTTCCCCTTGGATTCGAAAAAGTCCACGGTCTTGCACAGGATGTCGTTCAGCACGGGATCGGGGTGGTTCTTGGCCAGTCTCTTGGGATTCAGTAACTGCATGCTTGCCTCCTAGCCGCGCCCCCTGCCGGGGAGCAGGCCGCGTATTCGTTTCTTGATGCCGCTGATGACGAAGGGGGCCAGCCTCCCCTTCTCCTTGAGGATCTGCCGGTAGAGTTCGCGGCGCGTTGCCGGCGTTGGCCGCCGGTTATCCGCCGCTGCCATGGAGAGCGCCCCCTTGGCGCAGGCCGAAATGCAGGCGCCGCAGCCGAGACAGACCTTTTCGTCCACTGCCGCGAAACGCTCGCGTTTACCCCTGAACGCCACCCCCTTGGCCAGGGCAATCCCCTTGACGTTGCAGGCGGCAAAGCATTTGCCGCAGTAGTCGCACTTTTTCGGGTCGATGACCGCGGTGAAACCGGTCTTGGCAATGCCTTCGTGGAACCCTTCCTGCACCCCGGCCATCAGTTCACAGCAGCAGCGGCAGCAGCTGCAGATGAACGATGGCTTCTGCCTGATGTTGTCGGTGACGAAGGTCAGGTTGAACTGCCGCGCCTTGTCCAGCACGGCGATGAGCTCATCCGCGCTCCTCTCAACGGCGAAGCCCCGGCGGACGAAGAACCTGGCTGCCTGACCGAGGGAGATGCAGACATCCTCCACCGGCGCCCCCTTGCCGCAGCTCTCCCCCAGGTGCTCCTTCTTGTGGCGGCAGAAGCAGAGGCCGGTAGCGCCGTAGCCGGCGGCCATGATGATCTCCCTTGCATCCTCGTAGGTGGTGATCCGGGAGGTGACCGGGACGTGCTCCGGGTAGACCAGGGAGCGGGTCAGCTGGGTTCTTGAGCCGAAGACCTCGTCACCCTGCCCCCTCCCAGAGGAGTTGTCGTGCATGTACTCGGTCATCAGCCGGGCGATCCTCTCCTGGGGGATGTCGACCCGCTTTTTCATGAAGGTGAACTCGAAGAAGCCGATAAGACCAGGCACCAGCAGATAGTAGGTCTCCCCGGAGTAGGGGATGTCCATGAGGAGCCCCTTGTCTGCCATCCGCTCCAGGATGGGCAACAGCTCGACAGCCGGGATCTTCGTACGTTTGGCCAGCTCCGGGAGGGTCGCCTCCTCCAGGGGGAAGCGGGAGGCGACGAAGGCCTCCCGTTCATCGAAAAGGAGCGACAGTATCTCCCGCAGCTTGGCGTTATCCACCAGTCCGACGGGAAACATGTTGAGCCGGTCGATGAGAGGGACAAGGCTGCTTTTTGAACCGAGATGGTGTCCCATTGCTCTTTCTCCCCTTGGTCAGCTGAACCGGGAAAAATCCGGTTTTCTCTTCTCCATGAACGCCTTGAGGGCCTCGGCAGCCTCCGGAGAGCCGAGGCGATCCAAGAAGAGCCGCCCCTCCTCGGCGATGGTCTCCTGCAGCTCTGCCCCGTAGTCACGCTTGAGGAGCGCCTTGGCCAACCGGACCGAGGCAGCAGGCTGTGCGGCCAGTTGCTCTGCCTTTGCCCGGGCAATTGCCATCAGCTCACCATCCTTGCAAACCTGGTTGACGATGCCGACCTCCCTGGCGGTCCCGGCGCCGAAGCTCTCCCCCATAAGGAGGAGTTCGGCGGCCCGCTGGTGCCCCATCATCCGCGGCAGGAGCAGGGTCGAGCCCGCCTCCGGGCAGAGGCCGAGGCTGACGAATGGCATCTGGAAGGTGGCACCGGCGGCTGCATAGACCAGATCGCAGTGGAGCAGCATGGTGACCCCTACGCCGACAGCCGTACCGTTCACCGCGGCAACCAGGGGCTTGCGCGCCGTGGATATGGCAGTGAGGAAGCGGAATACCGGGCTGTCGGTCCCCTCGGGTGGTGCCATGATGAAGTCGGCCAGGTCGTTGCCACTGGAGAAACAGTCCTGGCTCCCTGTGAGGAGGATCACCCGGATGGAGTCGGTCCGGTCGGCCCTCTCCAGCTCGTCGGCCAGGGCACTGTACATGGCCCGGTTGAGGGCGTTCTTCTTCTCCGGGCGGTCGAAGCGGATGGTAAGAATGCCGTCCTGCTCTGAGGTGATGATGGTCCCATTGCTGAGATTGATGGTCATTGCTTGTAACTCCTTGTCAAAGTCCGGAAGCCGTTGGGGTCAAAGAAGGTGAATTCGTGGTGTCCGGGCTCTAAGTAGCACCATCCGTCTGGTACAGTGCACGGATGCTGGCCGGGACCGGCACGGTGGAACCGGCCCCATTATCGAAACAGACCATGGTGGTGCGGGCGTCGGCAAAGGTCTTGCCGCTGCCGTTGTGGAGCCGATAATTCAGGTCGAAGCTGGCGCCGCCGATCCGGCTTATGCTTGCAGTCACCTCAACCGTGTCGCTGAAGAGGATCGGCACCCTGAAGTCGCACTCGGCCCGGGCAACCACCAGATAGACACCCTGTCTGGTAAGCTCGGTGAACTCCTCCCTGAAGAGCTTTACCCGGGCTGTCTCAAGGTATGTGAAGTAGACGGCGCTGTTCACATGGCCGTAGCCGTCAAGATCGGAAAACCTGAGTTCAATGCTTGTGGAAAAGGTTCGTGGCATATCTGCTCCTTGGAGTGGTTGCCTTTGCTGTCTAAGCCAAGCCACTACCTGCGGGAAATGGTCGACCAGAGCGTCCGGGTGGGTAAGCATGTCGATATGATCGTAGTCGTGGCGGTTCCCGTTACGACGGGAGAGCACCGTGTAGCGGCACTGCTGCTCTCCGGCCGACTCCATGAAGCGCCTGACGTCGTCCGGGTGCCCCAGGGCACGGTCATTGGCCGCAGCCAGGTACCAGATAGGTGGCAAGGCTACTCTCCTAACGGCCGTTCCGTAGTCGAAACCGTCACCACCGTCGACCCAGCGGTCGCTCCGCACCCACTGGGCACTCTGCCGGTAGGAATCGACAGTCTCGCTGTCGGACCCTATACCCATCTGCCGGGCGGGGAGATAGCCCCAGAGCCGGCAGGCCAGGGGACAGAACCGGTTCCAGACCAGTTCAACCTTGAGCAGCCGCTGCAGGTTCCTGACGCGGACGGTACGCTTGCTGCCGAAGTAGACCAGGGAGGCAACCTGGGGGGCGCACTCCGGGAAGCGGGCCAGGAACGAGGTGAGCAGCACACCACCCCAGGAGTGGGCTATCCAGTGCTGGGGAACAGAGCCCCTCCTCCTCTTGATTGCCGCCATCAGGGCCGGGATATCTTCGGTAATGGCCTCGGTCTGGCCAAAGGATGCACCCGGACCGATTGGCGGAGAGCTCTTTCCCCTCCCCCTCAGGTCGGCTACGAAAACATCGAAACCGCTTCTGGCCAGAAAAGGGGCCAGCCCCTTCCCAGATGCTGAGTAAAAGATCCTGCCGTTCTCGATGGCGCCGTGCACCATCAGCACCGGTGGCCCCTCGGTGTCACTAAAGAACCGCTCGATGTTGAGGATATCCCCCGATGCCAGCGGCACCGAAATCGATTCCTGCTGCACCACAATATCACCCCACAAGCCCACTCGACGTCAGTTCCGGCCCAGCATCCCCGACTTCAGCTCCTCGTCCGCCGGCTTATCCCCCAGGTAGATGGCCAGCACGCCCCGGGCCAGCTTCCCGGAAGCCACCGTCCCCAGCTGCCTGCCGTTGTGGCTGGCTGATACCGAGCCATCGCCTCCCAGGAAGAGATCAACCACATCCCCCCGGTGGAAGTCGGCGGTGAAGAGGGCCAGAAACCTCCTCGCCTCCGGGGAGCCGGCCAACTCAGGGGAGTTGTTGGCTATCCCCTCGCTGAAGGCATCGACGATCTTCTCCTTCTCCACCTTGGAGTGGAGGAAATTCATCCTGATCAGCTTGTCGCCGCTTTCCCGCAGCGCCTCGGCTGCGCTGGCGAGACGCTTGCCGCTGTAAATGGAACCGACGTACACCTTGACGAAAAACTTCTTCCTGATGCCGCAGCCGTTCAGCTTTAGCTCCTTCCCCTTGACGGTGACCGCGGGCTCCAGCTTGACCCCAGCGATCTCCCTGGCAGCCGCGGGCAAGGCGGTCATGGCGACGATGAGCAGAGAAACGAAAAACTTCTTCATGGCATTATCCCCCTATATTGGTCAGCCTATCTCGCAGGCTGCCATGTACCCTTCGTGGATGGCATCGAAGACCATCGCCGGCCTGACTGCATCCCCTACCACCCTCGCCAGGATCCCCCTGGCTGTGGCCGCCTCCTGCAGGGGGTTGTAGGGGCGGGTACCGACCGCCAGTACCACCGTGTCAGCGCCCAGCTCCTCCTCCCTGCCGTCGACCTCGATCCGCACATGATGGGGGGTTATCTCCACCACCCTGGCGGCGGTGCGGCTCCTCACCCCGTAGCGCTCCACATCCTGCAGCATCCCCCAGCGGGTGCTCTTGCCGAAGTTCTTCCCCAGCTGATCGAGCATCTCGATGACCGTCACATCCAACTTCCCCCTGGTCGCCAGGGAGTAGAGCCTCTCCGCCGGCTCCGCCCCGTGGACGAGGAGGAACTTGAGGGCCTCTGGGGAGAGGGTCCCCTGCTCCGCCAGGAGGAGGGCGGTCTCAACACCGACCGCACCGCCGCCGATCACAACCACCCGTTTGCCGGTGGAAACCTTTCCGGCCAGCACGTCCCAAGCCTGGACCACGTGGGGAAGCTCCACCCCTTCTATGGCGGGGGTTACCGGCACCCCGCCGGTGGCGACGATGAGGGCATCAGGGGAGAAGGAATCGATCATGATCTCATCCACCCTGGAGCCGAGGACCACGTTGACGCCGGAGAGCGTCACTTGGCGCACCAGGTCCGTTGCCAGCTGGCGGAACTCCCCCCTGCCAGGAGGTGCCCCTGCCAGGAGGAGCTGCCCGCCGAGGCGTCCATCCCGCTCGAAGAGGGTGACCCTGTGCCCGCGTCCGGCGGCGGCAATGGCCGCGCTCATCCCGGCTGCACCGCCCCCCACAACCATCACCTTGAGTGGAACCTTGGCCGGAGCTCCCCGGCGGGAAGACTCGTAGCCGGCAAGCGGATTGCAGAGACACTCCACCGCCTTCATCTTGAAGAGGTTGTCGAAGCACCCCTGGCCGCAGGCGACGCAGTGGACGATCTCCCCTTCCCGGCCGCTGCGGGCCTTTTCCGGGAAATCCGGGTCGGCGATGAGCGCCCGGCCTATGGCCACCATGTCGCATACCCCCCCGGCCAGCATCTCCCTGGCAACCACGGGGTCGTTTATGCGGTGGCTGGCGATTACCGGGATGGTGACCCGTCCCCTTATCTCCCTGGCCAGGTAGGCGAACACCCCCCTTGGGACCTCGCTGACGATCTGGGGGACCTGGGCCTCGTGCCACCCCACGTTGACGCAGATGGCATCCACCCCACCATCAGCCAGTGCAGCGGCGAACTCCCGCAGCTCCTCGGCTGTTGTCCCACCCTCCATGAATTCGTTGCCGTTAAGCCTGACCAGCAGCGGGAAATCTTTCCCCACCGCCCCCCTGACCGCAGCCACCACTTCCAGGCCGAAACGGATCCGGTTGTCGAAGCTGCCGCCGTATTCGTCCCCACGCCGGTTGGTAAGTGGGGAGAGGAATTCGCTGATCAGGTAGCCGGTACCGGCAAGGATCTCCACTGCGTCGAAACCGGCCTCCTTTACGCGTCGCGCCGCATCGGCGAAGCTGGCGATCACCTCCGTGATATCGGCTACCTCCAGCTCCTTCGGGGTCTCCCTGGTGAGGCGGGAGGCGACGGCCGACGGGGCCACCGGCTGCTTGCCACCCATGAGCATGGAGTGGTTGTAGCGGCCGGCATGGTTGAGCTGCACAGAGGCCCGGGCGCCCTGCTCCCTGATGGCAGCGGCCAGCCTGGAGAGACCGGGGATGAAATCGTCACTGTGGGCGCCGATGTTCCCCGGGTTGCCGGAACGCTCGTCCACCGTGGCGTACCCCACGGTGATCATCCCCGCCCCACCCCTGGCCCGCTCGGCGTAGAAATCCACCAGTCGGTCGGTGACCTTGTAGTTCCGGGCCATGTTGAGGTGCATTGCCGGCATGAAGATGCGGTTCTTCACCTCCATTGTGCCTATGCTGATCGGTTGAAAGAGTATGTCGCTCATTTTATTCTCCAGATGTTCATTGGAGCCCTACCCTCTTCAGGGGGCAACCTGGCTAAAGAGTCCGGCTACGGCAGGAAAGAGCCCTATTTCTTCGAGGGAGCGGCGCAGCCGCTCCGGCTCGGCGAGGAAGTCGCGCATGAAGACGATCTCGGACGCCTTGAGGTAGACGAAGAACGGGTCAACGAGGCTTCCACCGAACAGACGCGCCACGACCTCGCTGACCGATACGGCAGGGTCATGCTTATTCACCTCACCTGCCCTCTCCAGCATCTTGGTGACGTAGAAGAGGATGGTGTCATCCACGCTTTTCACCCCCTGGCGATGGCCGGGGAGGATGGTGCGGCCACGCAGGGTCGCCAGCTTGAGGAGAGAATCGCAGTATGCGTCATAGTTGCGGAAGCGGCCGGAGAAGCTCTCCAGGTCCACGTCCAGAAGGGGTGCCTGGAAGATGTTGCGCAGGAGGATGTCGCCGCTGACCGCCCAGTCGCCGTGGCAGTAGACCAGGTCGCTCTGGGAGTGGCCGGGGCAGCTCAGCCACGGGATGCCGAGCATCTCCGGCACACTGGACTCCTCGACGATCTCGTAGCTATCCGGGATGGTGGGGAGGATCTTCTTGCTGTCGACTATGCTGCGGAAGGTTGCGGTGAACTCCCCGTCGAAGCCGCAATCCTTGAGGATCCCCTCCATCCGCTCCAGACGCTCCCGGTGGCGCTTCAGCTTTACCGCGTCCAGCCTGGGGATGAGGAGCCTGGCGCCGCTCTCCTTCACCAGGGTGGCGGCAAGGCCGTAGTGGTCCACGTGGCAGTGGGTGATGAAGATGTAGCCGAGGCGGGAGAGATCAATCTCGGCGCGGAGAAGCTCCAGTGCCTCGGGGGTGGCCGGACCGGTGTCGAACAGCACCAGGCTCCCGCCGATCTCCGCCGAGTAGTAATGGGCCTCCCCCACCATGTAGGGTGTCTGTACGCTGTGCTGTCGCATCTTCCCCCAAGCGGGGGACCCGCGGGTCCCCCGGGAAATATTATCAGAATATGTACCTGTCAGCCTCGATACAGACGCCGGCCAGCTGGCGCTTCGCCTGGAGCAGGCCGCTTGCGTCGTACTTGGTGAACCTGCGGATGCCGGCCAGCAGCATGGTCAGGTTGTCCCCCTCCTCGATGTAGAAGGCGGCCTTGCGGGCGGCCGAGGCGGTCTTCTCGCAGGCATTGAAGGTGAACAGCTTGACTGCGGAGTTGACGAAGGAGCTCCTCGTGTCGCTCAGGGTGGGGAGGATCTTCTCCCCCCGGAGGATGGCGCTCTCGATGGCAAAGATGTTGATGGCCACGTCGGCCACGGCCATGAGGATCTCCTGCTCGTCCTTGATACTGTCCATGAACTTCTGCACACCCATCCCCGCCAGGACCAGGAAAGCCTGCTTCAGGTTGGCAAGCAGGGCCTTCTCCGCCGCGAAGGGAACCGATTCGTCGAGCTCCTCGAAGGATGGGGACATGAGGGATTCGAAGGCCTTCATCGCCTCCTTCTGCAGGGGGATCTCCCCCTTCATGGCCCTTTTCAGGATGATGCCGGGGATGAGGAGGCGGTTGATCTCGTTGGTACCCTCCCAGATCCGGTTGATCCGCTCGTCCCGGTAGTACCCCTCGGCCGGGTACTCCTGGGTGAAGCCGTAGCCGCCGTGGATCTGCAGGACATCGTCCACCACGTCCGCCAGCACCTCGCTGCAGAACACCTTGGCGATGGCGCACTCCACCGAATACTCCTCGATCCCCTGCTGGTAGGCCTCGTAGTAGTCGGGTGTCCCCTTGGGGAGGGTGGCGAGGCGGTCGTCGATCATACCGGCGAGGCGGTAGACCACCGACTCGGAGGCGAAGGTGGCGGCCGCCATGTCGGCGATCTTCTCCTTGATGGCGCCGAAGCTACCGATGGTCACGCCGAACGCCTTGCGCTCGTTGGCATATTTGATGCCGGTGGTCAATGCTGCCTTGCAGGCGCCGGTGGCCCCTGCACCCAGCTTGAAGCGGCCGACGTTGAGGACGTTGAAGGCGATCTTGTGCCCCTTGCCGATCTCGCCGAGGAGGTTCTCCACCGGAACCTTGGCATTTTCCAGGATCACCTGGGTGGTGGATGACCCCTTGACCCCCATCTTCTTCTCTTCGGCGCCGATGGAGAGCCCTTCTGTGGTCCTCTCCACCAGGAAGCCGGTGAAGTGCTGCTTGTCGATCTTGGCGAAGATGGTGAACAGGTTGGCGAAGCCGCCGTTGGTGATGAACTGCTTGGTGCCGTTGAGGATGTAGTGCTTGCCGTCCTCGGAGAGGGTGGCAGTTGCCGCCGCCGCCAGGGCGTCGCTCCCCGAGCCCGGCTCGGTGAGGCAGTAGGCGGCGATCCACTCACCAGAGATGATCCTCCCCAGATACTTCTCCTTCTGCTCTGCCGTGCCGTAGTAGACCAGCGGCAGGGTGCCGATGCCGGTGTGGGCCGAGTAGGTGACGGAGAAGGAGCCGGCCTGGGAGAGCTTCTCGGCAGCCAGCATGCTGGTGGCCTTGTCCAGCTCCAGGCCACCGTACTCCTCGGGGGCATCGATCATCAGCAGCCCCAGGTCGCCGCACTTCTTCATCAGCTCCACCACCAGGGGGAAATTCTGGTGCTCGATCTCCTCCCGGTGGGGGAAGACCTCGTTGATGACGAACTGCTCGGTGGTTTCGCCGATCTGCTTCTGCTCGTCGCTGAAATCCTCCGGGGTGAAGACCTCGTCCTTTTGCACCTCTGTTATCAGATACTCTGCACCTTTAAACAGTTTCGTAGCCATCTGAATCTCCTTGTATTGGAATATATTGTGATAATTTTTACGTCAAAACCAACCCCTCCAAACCTCCCATTGACAGGGGAGGCTTAACTTCCCCCCTGACAAGGGGGGATTGAGGGGGGTTAAACCTTCTCGAATATCCCGGCAGCCCCCATGCCGCCGCCGATGCACATGGAGACCATGCCGTAGCGTGTATCGCTCCGCTCCATCTCGTGGAGGAGGGTGGCGGTAAGCTTGGCACCGGTGCAGCCCAAGGGGTGTCCGAGGGCAATGGCGCCGCCGTTGACATTGACCCTTGACGGATCGATTCCCAGCTCGCGTACGCAGGCCAGGGACTGGGCGGCAAAGGCCTCGTTCAGCTCGATCAGGCCGATATCCTCCAGGGAGAGGCCGGCCATCTTCAGGGCGGCGGGGATGGCGGCCACCGGGCCGATTCCCATGATCTCTGGGGCAACCCCCTTGACGGCAAAGGAGACGAAGCGGGCCATGGCCTTCCTGCCGCACTTCTTCAGGTAATCCTCGGAGACGACCAGCACCGCCGCGGCGCCGTCGGTCATCTGGGAGGAGTTGCCGGCAGTGACCGACCCGTCGGCCTTGAAGGCGGGCTTGAGCTTGGCCAGGCCTGTTGCGGTGGTCTCCCCGCGCACGCCGTCGTCCTCGCTCACCACCTCCCTGCTCCGCTTCATCTTCCCCCCCACCAGGGCGCAGTTCTCCACTTCAACCGGGATGATCTCGTCCCTGAATTTGCCTGCGGCAATGGCGGCCGCTGCCCTCTGGTGGCTGGCGGCGGCAAAGGCGTCCTGATCCTCTCGGCTGATGCCGTACTTGGCGGCCACCAGCTCGGCGGTGATCCCCATGGAGGCGAAGGACTCGGGCCAACTGGCCACCAGGGACGGGTTGGCGCTGTATTTGCTCCCACCCATGGGAATCATGGTCATGCTCTCGGCGCCGCCGGCGATGATGCAGTCGGCGAAGCCGGCCATGATCCGCTCCGCCGCCGAGGCAATGGTCTGCAGACCCGAGGAGCAGAAGCGGTTGACGGTCTGGGCCGGCACCTCAACCGGAACGCCGGCCTTCATGGCCGCCACCCGGGCGAAGTTCATCCCCTGCTCCCCCTCCGGGAAGGCGCAACCCATGATGATATCCTCCACGTCCAGCGGCTCTATGCCGGTCCGCTCCAAGAGCCCCCTGATGGCTGCCGCCGCCAGGTCGTCCGGACGGACATCCTTCAGTTTCCCTCTTTTCGCCTTGCAACCGGGGGTTCGGTAGGCTGCCAGAATATATGCGTTTCTCATCGGTATCCTCCGTTGAATTTATTGTCTCCCCCTCCCTTTATGGGAGGGGGGTGGGGGGAGGGCCAGTCCTTTCCCCCTCTCCCTGGCCCTCTCCCACGAAGGGGAGAGGGAATAGTCCCGATCAGTTTCTGAGCGGCTTCCCTTTTTTGAGCATGTGCTGGATCCGCTCCAGGGTCTTCTTCTGGCCGCAGAGCTTGACGAAGCCCTCCCGCTCCAGATCCAGCAGGTACTCCTCGGTGATCAGGGTGCCGGCCGGGACGTCGCCGCCGGTGATGACGTCGGCAATGGTGGAGGCGAGGAACTGGTCGTATTCGGAGATGAAGCCCCCCTTCTGCATGTTCCAGAGCTGGGACTTGATGCTTGCCGCCACCCCCCTGCCGGGGGCCTTGAGGTCGACGAGGGGGGCGCCGGGGCGGTAGTTGGCAGCCAGGGCTATGGCCCGCAGCTTGGCATCATGAATCCGTTTGTCCATGTCCATGGTGATGGCGTCGCCGTGGCGCATGAACCCCATGGGGCCCAGCTCGGCGGCGGACATGCTCACCTTGGCCATGGCGATGTTCATGAAGTTCTTGAAGATGAAGGGGGTGACGTCCACCTCGTTCTCCTCCGCCAGCCTGATGGCCCGGACCGCCATCTCCTTGGTGCCGCCGCCGGCGGGGAGGAGCCCGACGCCGATCTCCACCAGCCCCATGTAGGTCTCTGCGTGTGGGATCATGGCGTCGGCATGCAGGCAGGTCTCGCACCCCCCACCCATCACCAGGTTGTGAGGGGCGGCCACCACCGGAACCTTGGCGTACTTGATGGCCATCATCGCCTTCTGGAACCCTCTGACGGTCATGTTGATCTCGTCAAAGGCCCCCTCGGCGACGGCCATGGCGAGGAGCATCAGGTTGGCGCCGGCGGAGAACATGGTCCCCTCGTTGGCGATCACCAGGCCGACCCCCTCCTCCTCGGTCCGCTTGATGGCCTTGTGGACCATGGAGAGGATCTCGCCGCCGATGGCGTTCATCTTGGTATGGAACTCGAGGCAGAAGACGCCGTCGTCCAGATCGATCACCGAGGCACCGCTGTTCTTCTCCACCACCCTGTTGTTCCTTTTCAGGATATGCAGGCTGATGTGGCCAGGCTTCTTCGGCACTTCAAGGTAGCCGCCGGTCGTCACGCAGTAGTAGTGGTTCCTGCCGTTCTCGAACCTGTAGAAGGATTCGATCTTCTTCAGCCCCTCGGGCACTGCCACGCCGTCCTTTTCAGCCCTCTCCACGAAGTAGGGGACGCCGATGGCGTCCAGCATCTCGAAGGGGCCCAGCTCCCAGTTGAATCCCCACTTCATGGCGTTGTCGATGTTGACGACATCGTCGGCGATCTCCGGAATCCTGTTGAAGGTGTAGATCAGGGTGTCGCGCATATTGACCCAGGCAAATTTGGCTGCCTTGTCGCCGGCGGTGATCAGGGCCTTTAGCCTCTTGGCCGGATCGTCCAGGGGCTTGGCCGCCTCGATGGAGGCAAACTTGGGGCGCTGGGCAGGGACGTATTCGCCGCTGTTGTAGTCGTAGTAGAAGAACTCGTTCCCCTTCTCCCCCTTGACCTTCTTGAAGAACCCCTGCCTGCTCTTGTTCCCAAGGAGCCCCTTGGCAACCATTTCGCCGACGAAGGTGGGGAATTTGAAGATCTCCCTCTGCTCGTCGCTTGCCAGGAGCTCATAGGAGTTATTGGCAACGTGCTGCAGGGTATCGATCCCGACCAGATCGGCGGTGCGGAAGGCGGCGCTCTTGGGTCTGGCGGTTGCCGGACCGGCAACCGCGTCCACCTCCTCCACGGTCATCCCCATGTCGATCATGGTCTTGACGCAGTTGCAGATGGCGTAGACGCCGATCCGGTTGGCGATGAAGTTGGGGGTATCCTTGGCGGTGACGATCCCCTTCCCCAGGCGCCGGGAGATGAAATCCCCCATGAAGGTGGCAACAGCCGGGTCCGTGTAGTTGCAGGAGACGATCTCCATCAGCCGCATGTAGCGGGGAGGGTTGAAGAAGTGGGTCACCAGGAAGTTCTTGCGGACCCCTTCAGGCAGGCACTCAGCCATCTCGTTTACCGACAGGCCGCTGGTGTTGGTGGAGAGGATCGCCCCCTCCTTAAGGTTGGGGACCACCTTCTCCGTGAAGAGCTTCTTCTTGATGGCCATGTTCTCGATGACCACCTCGATCACCCAGTCGCACCCTTTCAGCCTGGCCATGTCATCTTCGAAGTTGCCGGTTTCGATGTTGGCGGCATAGGCCGGCAGGAAGAAGGGGGCCGGCTTCATCTTCTTCAGCCCCTCAAGGCCGGCGGCGGCGATGCGATTGCGCACCTTCGGGGAGTCCAGCCCCAGGCCGGCTCCCTTTTCCGCCTCATCCGGCTCCCGGGGGACGATGTCCAAAAGGAGCACCTGTATGCCGGCGTTGGCAAGATGGGCGGCTATGGTAGCCCCCATTACTCCCGCCCCCAGAACTGCCACCTTGTTGATCTGTTTCATTGCATTCCTCCGTTAGTTAGTCGCTTGTCACTCTTTCAGTTGCCGTTTTCGGCGTACATCGATTCGATCTTGTCCAGGTACTTCTCGCTGATCATCTTCCGCCTGAGCTTGAGCGTCGGTGTCAGCTCCCCCCCCTCGATGGAGAAGTCCCGCGGCAGGAGGACGAACTTCTTGATGGTTTCGTACGGGGCCAGGCGTGAGTTGATCTCCTCCACCCTCTGCACGTAAAGCTTCACCACCTGCTCCTTAATCACCAGGTCGTCCATGTCGTAGTAGTTGATATGCCTCTCCCTGGCGAATTCGATGATCCGCTCCAGGTTGGGTACCAAGAGGGCGGTCAGGTATGGCTTGCGGTCGCCGTAGACGAAGGCTGAGGAGATGTACTTGTCCAGTTTCAGCTCGTTCTCGATGGGTTGGGGGGCCACGTTCTTGCCGCCGGCGGTGATGATCAGCTCCTTCTTCCGGTCGGTGATGTAGAGGAAGCCGTTCTCCAGGTGGCCGATGTCGCCGGTGCGGAACCAGCCGTCGCTTATCGCCTCCCCGGTTGCCTCCGGGTCCTTGTAGTAGCCGACCATGACCTGCGGCCCCCTGACAAGGATCTCGCCGTCGGCATCCACCCGCACCTCGGTATGCTCCAGTACAGTGCCTACCGAGCCGAAGCGGATCTGCTCCATGGTGTTGACCGTAATCGCCGGACTGGTTTCGGTGAGGCCGTAACCCTCGAATATTGGGAGCCCTATTACCCAGAAAAACTCGTTGATCGTCTTGTCCAGCGGCGCCCCGCCGGAGGCGAACATCTTCATGCTGCCGCCGAACTTCTCCCGCAGCTTGGCAAAGATAAGCCTGTCGGCAATGTTGTACTTCAGTGCCAAAAACGGCGTGGAACGCCCCTCGATGTACCTGGCCTCAACGTACTCCTTGCCGATGCCTACCGCCCAATGGAAAAGGGTGCGCTTCAGGGCCGGCATCTGGTGGACATTCTCGAAGATGCGCGAGTAGATCTTCTCGAAGAGGCGCGGCACGCTCACCATGACCGTCGGCCTCACCTCCATCATGTTCTCCGGGACCTTCTCGATGCTGTCGGCAAAGACCAGCATGGTGCCGCTCATGATGGTCATGTAGTAGCCCAGGGTCCTCTCCAGCACGTGGCTCATGGGGAGGAAACTGAGAACAACCTCCCGCTCGGAGAGAAGACCTATCTTGCGGATGCCGTACCAGGCATCGAAGAGGATGTTGCCGTGGGAGAGCATCACCCCCTTGGGAACCCCGGTGGTGCCGGAGGTATAGATGAGGGTGAGTATGTCGTCCGCGCCGATGCAGTCGATGCCGGCCTCCAGCTCGCTCCGCTCCCTTGCCGATATGGGGAAATCGATTTCCGACAACTGATAGAAGGTGCAGACCGGCAGGCCGGCCTCGCCGAGGAACCTCTCGAAGGAGACCACCAGTTCAAGGGCCGGAATCCTCTCCCGCACCTTCAGCAGCTTGGCATACTGGTACTTGTTGGAGACGAAGACGATGCGCGCCCCGCAGTGGTTGAGGACGTACTCGATCTGCTCGGGGGTGTTGGTGGCATAGATGGGAACAGTCACCCCACCGATGGAGAGTATACCCATGTCGGCAATCACCCAGCCGACGCGGTTCTCGGAGAGTATTGCCACGTGCTCCCCCGGCTTGACCCCGCACTTCTTCAGGCCGCGGGCAGCCATCAGGGCACGCTGGTAATACTCGCCATAGCTCAAGGTGACAAACCTACCCTGCTTGCGGTACTTGAGCGCCAGCTTGCCGGGAAAGGCCGCCGCGTTCTTGCGCAGCATATCCGGTATCGACCTGTACGGTATATCCACCATTAGCAAACCCTCCAAAGTTGCCGTGACTTGAGCCAACCTTAACTAACCTTGACGCTCATGTCAAGTATAATATTTTTTCTATTTTTTTGTTTCGCTCTATTTTACCATCCTGTCAAAAACCATGAAGACACCCGTGGCACCAGCTACAGAAACCGATCACGCGCGCTACTAAATTAAACCGAACCCGAGCAACCCGCAATTGTTGTTTTATTTTAACGCCAGTGCCAGCCCTCCCCTCCCAGTCGTAACACTTTAATTTTCCGTGCTTTTACAATTCAGCAAGACTACCACTGAGCAACAAGCAACAAAAAATCAACGAGCAGCAGATGGAACTAATATTTTGCAAAATTTTGTTCTATTTTGTTCTTGACATCAACGTTAAGGTCGTGTTAGCCACAGAATAAAGCTGTTTTATTATCCCGTGAAATTGGCATAAGCGACCATGAGCGGGCGGACAAACTCAAGAAAAGGAGCGCGCAGATGAAAAAGAGATTGCTGTGTACAGCCGTAGCAGCCATGGTAGCTGGGACCGCCGGCACATCCTTCGCCGCGGGATTCAAGGTTGCGGAACAGGGGGCAAAGGCCACGGGGATGGCCAACGCCTTTGCCGCCCAGGCTGACGACCCGTCGGCCCTGGCCTACAACCCTGCGGGGATCGCCTTCCTCAAGGGGGCCCAGATCCAGGTCGGCGGCATCAACATGCTCGTCCCCCAGACGGAGTTCAGCGGCACGACCAAGCTCTCGGGCACGACGACGGTCAACGAAAAAGCCAACCGCGACATCTTCATCGCCCCGACCGTTTACGCCACCACCTCCCTGGAGTCCCTCCCCCTCTCCCTTGGCCTGGGGATCAACTCCTTCCACCCCCTGGCAAAACGCTGGGATGCCAGCAGCGCCTTCCGCGACTCCGCCTACGAGATATCCATCAAGCCGATCAACTTCCAGCCCACCGTCGCCTACCGCTTCGACGACCTTAACCTCTCCATGGCCGCCGGCGCCGACATCACCTATGCCCAGGTATCCATGCAGAAGATGGTCTACACCCAGCTACCGCCGGCCATGGGGGGTAGCTACGCCGAGCTCGGCACCCTGGGGGCCGATGCCACCGGGACAGGCTACGGCTTCAACCTGGGACTCCTCTGGAAACCGGTGACGAGCCTCTCCTTCGGCGCGGCCTACCGCAGCCAGATCAAGCTGGACCTGGATGGGGATGCCAACTACCTGGCCACCACCGCCCTGGGGGCAAGCCCGACCCTTGGGCTGGCAAAGACTGTCAAGACGAGCGCCAGCACGGAGATCACCCTCCCCGATGCCCTCACCCTTGCAGTAGCCTACAAGCCGACGGAGAAGCTCACCCTGGAATTCGATGCCGAGCGGACCGGCTGGAGCTCCTTCGACAAGCTGGAACTGAAGTTCAGCAGCGGCCTGGCTGCCTTCAACAACAAGCCGGATGCCAAGAACTGGAAGGACGTCTGGGCCTATCGCTTCGGCACCAACTATGCGGCCAGCAAGAACCTGGATCTGCGCGCCGGCTACTCCTTCGACAGGAACCCAGTACCGGACTCCACCCTGGGGGCCGAACTCCCCGATTCCGACCGCCACAGCTTCAGCCTCGGCACCGGCATCCACAACGACCTGGGCTCACTGGACCTGGGGTACATGTGGGTCCACTGGCTCGACCGCACTGTCAGCAATGAAAAGCAGAGCGGCACGTTCAAGAGCGACGCCCATATCCTCGGCGCCAGCGTGACCCTGAAATTCTAGAGATTGTCAGTTGGGCGGAGAAATTCGCCATTAATGGAGGATTGGATGCTGGACGAGATATTTGACAAATCCGCAACCCTCTACCGCAAGGGGGCATTTACGGAGAAGACCACCTTCTACTTCTCCATCGATGAGGTGAGGAAAACGGTGGTATTCGACAAGGAGGGGTGCACGGTATTTGACGGCAAGCAGGTGGAGGATGCGGACTGCGTCTGCAGGATCGGCAGTGAGCTGTTCATGAAGATCTTTCAGGAGAATTACCGCCCGGGGATGAAGGAGTTCATGTCCGGTGCAATCAAGTCCAACTCGCCCCAGCTGTTGCAGCAGTTCCTCGCCGCCTTCGGCAGGTAGGGGTCAAAGAGTTCGACAAGTGGGGGGAGTCCTGGCGGGCTCCCCCTTTTTGTTACCCCTTAAGGCCGATACTCCGAACAATTGAGAACCGGCTCATTTCTGCTATAGTGGATACGGGGTGAGATTATGAAGAAGGTACTGCTGGCAAGCACTGCCAAGGTTTTCCTGAAAAGAAACGCCAACCTCCTAACCGGCAGGGGGTTCGAGCTCATCACCACGACGAGCGGCAACAGCGCCCTGAAGCTCCACGAAGAGTACCGGTTCGACCTGATCCTGGCAGACCTGAGACTGGACGAGATGAGCGGCTGCACCCTCTGCTCCATGATCCGTTCCGGCAGCATTGCCCCACAGGTGCCGATGATCCTCATCTGCCACAACATCGCCGGGAGCATCGAGAGGGTGGAGCAGAGCGGCGCAAGCGCCATGCTCCTCAAGCCGGTCGACCCGATCAAGCTCCTGGAGACCGTGGGGAGCTTCCTCCACGAGAGGATTGGCAGAAGCCGGCGGGTCGTGCTCCAGGTAAACGTCATCAGCAGGAAGCTGAACCTGGACTTCACCTGCCACTCCCACGACATCAGCAACAGCGGCATACTACTGGAGACAGAATACCTGCTCCCCCTGGGGAGCAAGATAAGCTGCGAGTTCACCCTCCCCGGATCGAGCAGTATCATCAGCGAGGGAGAGGTCGTCCGTTTCATGACAGCGGCGGAGTGCGCCAACCTCTACGGCATCAGGTTCGTCGGCCTCCCCTCCTCGCAGCGTGCCGCCATCGACGCCTACATAAGCTCCATGGAAATGAACGCGGCAAAGCAGCAGGGCTAGCAGTAACCCAGCCCCATGGCCCCTGCCTGCAGCCTCTTACCCGACCTGACCGCCTGCTGCAGGGAGAACGCCGCCCCATCCAGGGCTTCCACCACAGCCTGCAGTCGCGACTTGAGCTCGAACGAACATCCGGCACGGATCAGGTAGTCGGCGCCGTCGCCGCAGGTGAGCCACAGCTCCCCCCCGCTACAGCGTATGATCACTCCGCAGCCCCCCCCATCCAGCCTGAGCAGCTCCCCCTTGGCAAGAGTACACTCCATGGGTACACCCCCTTCCCTTTGATGTCTCCAATCTACTCCCGGCCACGGCAAATTAACAGACACAGAAAATCGCTTTTGTAACCATAACAGTTGTGCAATACTCGAACTGTACCCATGAAAAAGGTGGGAAACTGTATCTGCCAGTCACTGGGAGCAGGGGGTATGCTGTAACCATGGTAAACGCCGAGAAGATAGGGGACAGCCGCAGGCCGCTCTACGAGCAGGTGGCCGACGAGATCGCCGGGCTGATCGAGCAGGGGACCTTCCGCTCCGGCGAGCGGGTACCATCCATCCGCCAGCTGAGCCGCCGCTTCGACGTGAGTATCAACACGGTGATGCAGGCCTACACCCTGCTGGAGGACCGCCGCCTCATCGAGGCCCGCCCCCAGTCGGGGTACTACGTGCGCAGCAGGGTGCCGGAGATAAGGGAGCCGGTACTGGTCAACCGCGCCGTTATCCGGCCGGCGGAGGTGACCATCAGCGACCTCTGCCAGCAGGTGATGCGCAACATGATGAACCGGGAGCTCCTCCCCCTTGGGAGTGCCATCCCCCACATGCAGCACCTCCCCGTGGACCGGCTGAACAGGATCATGGCAAGCGAGCTGCGCCGCTGCCGGGAGCAGAGCCTCACCTACCAGATGCCCCCGGGGTACGAGCGGCTGCGGGTGCAGATCGCCCGCCGGGCCATCATGGCCGGAATCAGCGCCTCCCCGGGCGAGGTGCTGGTAACCTCCGGCTGCGTTGAGGCGGTGCTCCTCGCACTGAGGGCCACCTGCAGGACCGGCGACACCATCGCCGTCGAATCCCCCTTCTACTTCAACTTCCTGCAGATGATCGCCGAACTGGGGCTGAAGGCCCTGGAGATCCCCTCCACCCCCAGGGAGGGGATCAGCATCGAGGCACTGCGCTACGCCATCGAGCACAACCGCATCAGCGCCTGCCTGGTGATCAGCAACTTCGGCAACCCCCTGGGGAGCCTGATGCCCGACGGGCGGAAGCGGGAACTGGTGGAGCTCCTGGCCGGCCGGGGGATCCCCCTCATCGAGGACGATATCTACGGCGACCTCTCCTTCGGCAAGGAGCGCCCGGGGAGCGCCAAGTCCTTCGACCGCTCGGGGATGGTCATCTACTGCTCCTCCTTCTCCAAGACCCTCGCCCCCGGCTACCGGGTCGGCTGGGCCATCGCCGGCCGCTACCAGGCGGAGATGGAGAGGCTGAAGATGATGATGAACGTGGCCACCGCCGCCCCAACCCAGCTGGCCATGGCCGAATTCCTCGCCACCGGCGGCTACGACCACCACCTGCGCGCCATCCGCCGCATCCACGCCCGCAACATCTCCCAGATGGCCGACGCCGTGGCCGGCTCCTTCCCGGCCGGCACCCGCATGACCCGGCCGGAGGGGGGGTTCATCCTCTGGGTGGAGATGCCCGAGGGGTGCGACGCCATCAGCCTCTACCACCAGGCCCTTGCCCGGGGGATCAGCATCGTCCCCGGCCCCCTCTTCTCCCTCTCCGGCAAGTACCGCAACCACATCCGCCTCTCCGCCTCCCTCTGGGACGAGCGAGTCGAGCAGGGGGTGAGGAAGCTGGGTGAACTGGCCCACGGGCTCATCCATGGCTGACGCCGCAGTGGAGAGGGAAACCGGCAGCACCATGGCAGGGCTGCGTGCCGCCTGGCCGATCTGCCTCGGCTACTTCCCCATCGGCCTCTCCCTGGGGGTGCTGGCCCAGAAGAGCGGCCTAGCCCCCTGGCAGGTGGCTGCCATGTCCCTTATCGTCTTCGCCGGCGGCTCCCAGTTCATCGCCGTCGCCATGCTCCAGACAAAGGCATCCCCCCCGGCCATCGTCGCCACCACCTTCATGGTAAACCTGCGCCACCTGCTGATGAGCTCCTCCCTATCCCTCCACCTTGGCGGCGCAGGCCGCCGCTTCCTCGCCCTGTTCGCCTACGGCGTCACCGACGAGAGCTTCGCCGTCAACATTGCCCGCTTCGGCAGTGGTAACTGGAGCCGCCGCAGCGCCCTGGTCCTCAACCAGGCCGCCAACGCCACCTGGTTCGTCAGCACCGTGACCGGCAGCTTTTGCGGCCAGTTCATCCCCGCCGGCTCCTTCGGCATCGACTACGCCCTGACCGCCATGTTCATCTGCCTCCTCACCTTCCAGCTGAAGAACAGGCTATTCGTCGCCACGGCCCTCACCTCGGCGACCCTCTCCGTGCTCCTCTACCTCGCCCTGCCGGGGAACGCCTACATCATCGCCGCCTCCTGCCTGGCGGCAACTGCCGGTTTCGTCATCAAAAGGCGGCTGGCAGCCAGGGGTAAGCCATGACCCCCCGCGACTACCTGCTGCTGATGGCGGCCATGGGGGCGGCCACCTACCTGCCGCGCATGATCCCCCTGCTGCTCCTCTCCCGGCGGCGCCTACCAGCCTGGTTCGCCGAATGGCTGGAGCTGGTCCCGCCGGCGATCCTCGGCGCCCTCATCGCCCCCACTCTCTTCGCCAGGGAGATGCCCCGCACCCTCACCATGGGGAAGGCGGAGCTCGTCGCCGCCATCCCCACCCTCCTCTTCGCCCTCAAATACCGCTCCCTGGCTGGCACGGTCATCGTCGGCATGCTCGTCTACTGGGGAGTGACGAGTCTGAAATAGAAAAAGCCCGCAACAAACGGGCTTTTTTCATGCCATGGAGCCGGCAGCAGGCTGGACTGGTGCGAGGAGAAGCTTTTTTCTGTAAAACGGGATCAGTAGCGGCGGATGATCACCGCCCCGCGGGCGAGGCGCTGCTCCAGCCAGCGGCGCAGGTACTGCTTGAGGACGAAGCGGCCGGCCGGGATAAGGAAGGCGAGGCCGAGGAAGTCGGTGAGGAAGCCGGGGGTGAGGAGGAGCACCCCCCCCACCAGCACCAGGAAGCCGTCCAGCAGCTCCGCCGCCGGCAGCCGCCCGGCGGCCAGCTCCCCCTGGATGCGGGAGAGGATGGCAAACCCCTGGTGCCTCACCAGCCAGGCACCGGCAAAGCTGACAGCCAGCAGGATGGCCACCGTCTCCCAGGCGCCGATCAGCTTCCCCACCTTGATGAGTACGTAAAGTTCCAGCACCGGAACCACGGCGAAAACGACAAAGAGCCTAGCAAGCATCGAAACCTCTCCCCAACGCGGCATCAGCCTATAGGCGGCCGCATCTCACATGCATAGCCGATTTCCCGCCCCCTTGTCCAGGGAAAGATTCGCCCCCGGGCCCGGCACCGTCGGGATGGGAAATTCCCCGCCAGGTCGCTTACCCGGTTGACTGCATCCCTCCGCTGATAGTATAAGAACTGCTCATGTAGTTTTGTTATGCATTATCCGGGGGCACGGATGTTTTCAGCAGTTGGGACAGCCAAGAATTTCAATATTGCCGCACTGGTCAGCGCCTCAGGCTGACAGGTGCGGCTTTTTC
>CALMOE010000080.1 GCA_937871715.1 uncultured Geobacter sp.
TCGTCGGCTCGGTTGACAACATCACGGATGGGCTGAAAATCATTCAGAGCAGTCACCCTGTTGTAGTGATCCTAGGCGTCAGCAACCTGGAGGATGGGGCCAGGGATATCCAGAACATTAGCAACGTATCCCCCCATAGTGCAGTATTTGTTTCAACCAGCGAGAAAAACCCGGACTGGATCCTTCGCCTGATGCGCAGCGGAGCCCAAGAGTACCTTCTCAAGCCGATTGACAACAACGAACTGGTTGAGGCGCTGCAGAAGGCCGGCAAGCTCTATATCGAGAAGCGTCAGAATATAGAGTCCCAGGTGCACGGAAAACTCATTTCGGTTTACAACCCCATCGGCGGGATGGGAACAACCACCATCGCGGTCAATCTGGCCGCCGCATTGGCACAACATGACGATAAGGTGGCCCTTGTCGATCTAAATTTTTTCAGTGGCGACGCTGCAGTGTTTCTCGACCTTAATCCTAGGTATACACTCACCAGCCTGACAGCGAACGTCAGCAGACTGGACGACAGTTTTTTGATGAGCGTCATGGCCAGGCATTCATCCGGAATATATCTGCTCAGCGAACCTCTGGACGTGGACGAAACCATTGAAATTACACCTGAGCAGATTCATCGCATTCTCTCATGCCTGAGACGCGTTTTTTCCTATGTTGTCATTGATGCCAGCGGCCCTCTCCATGGGACTAACCAGGTGATTTTCGAGAGTTCAGACCATGTGATTTACAATACGATACTGAGCCTGCCCACGCTGAAAAATGCCAACCGTTATCTGAGCTCCATGGCCAAGCATGGTATAGCAAGCCACAAGATCATGCTGTTGGTAAACCGCTATCTTCCCCGCGCGGACATCAAGGTGGAAGACGCGGAGAAGATCCTCGGGCAGAAGGTTTTCATGACCATTCCCAATGAGTATTCGGATGTGATGGATTCCATCAACAAGGGGCAACCACTGGTAAATCTTTATCCGCGTTCGTCGGTCAGCAAGGCGATCAGCAATATTGCGGAAACATTTCATTCATTATCTGAAAAAGGGAGATCCTGATGTTTGCCGACTATTTTGAACGCAAGGAAAACCCAAAGATAGAAAAGAACCTGCTCTTTTTCCAGGAACTTAAGGCGCGCATACACAGGCGGCTGATTGAAACTCTGGATCTTGGCAAGGTTGACCTGCTAAGTAGCGAAGAGCTTGCCCGGGAGATCGGATACATTATCGAGTCCCTGATAATAGAGGAGGGGGTTCCTCTTAATCAGGCCGAAAAGGAGCGGGTAATCGTCGAGGTGCAACATGAGACCTTCGGCCTGGGGCCGCTGGAGCCGCTTCTCTCCGACCCTGAGATATCGGACATACTGGTCAACAACTGCTCCAGCGTTTACATTGAAAAGAAGGGTAAGCTGGAAAAGACCAATATCATCTTCCGCGACAATAACCACCTCATGCAGATTATCGAGAGAATCGTCTCCAAGGTCGGTCGCCGCATCGATGAGTCCTCCCCCTATGTTGACGCCCGTCTATCCGACGGTTCGAGGGTCAATGCCATCATCCCTCCCCTTGCCATTGACGGCCCTGTCCTGTCCATACGCAGGTTCGGGCTTGATCCCCTGAAGATGTCGGATCTCCTCCTCCTCGGTTCGGTTGACGAGCGGATGAAGCTCTTGCTGGAAGGGGCGGTCAAAACTCGTCTGAATATTCTCATCTCCGGCGGTACGGGTACCGGGAAGACGACCCTATTGAATGTGCTCTCTGAATATATTCCCAATAGCGAGCGGATAATAACGATCGAGGACTCTGCCGAGCTGATTCTCAAGCAGGAGCATGTCGTAAGGGTCGAAACACGTCCCCCCAACATCGAAGGAAGGGGTGAGGTTACCCAGAGGGATCTGGTCAAAAACTCCCTCAGGATGAGGCCGGACCGGATAATTGTCGGCGAGGTTCGCGGTGGTGAGGCCCTTGACATGTTGCAGGCCATGAACACCGGCCATGATGGCTCCATATCAACCGTTCACGCCAACTCCAGCAGGGATGCCCTTGCCCGCCTGGATACCATGGTGCTCATGGCCGGCATGGACCTGCCGGAACGTGCTGTCCGCGAACAGATAGCCTCGGCGATAGATGTGGTCATACAGCTGGTACGTTTCTCAGACGGCTCCCGGCGGGTAACGAAGATCTCCGAAATAACGGGGATGGAGGGGAGCACTATTGTTATGCAGGATATCTATGTCTTCGAACAGAGGGGGATCGACAGTGACGGCAGGATAGTCGGCGAGTTCAGGGCAACAGGTATTCGTCCAAGGTTTGCCGAGCGTTTCAAAGTATACGGCCTGGAACTGCCGCAGGGGATCTTTGAATAGTCCTTGGCTTATGGGTAACAATGTCATCGTTCAACTAGTTGAAAAAAGGAGTCTCTGGTGGTCATTCCTGTGCTGCTCACATTCTTTGCCGTGTTTCTTCTGGTGTCGGCACTCTTTCTTGTCTTAACGACAGTAAGGGAGTCTCCCGCATTTGCGCTTAAAATGCGTCTCAGGAGGCTGGCAGTCAACAAAGGGGCCAGTACGCTGCCAGAATCTGTTCGCAGTGAAATACTCAGGGAAACACCCCACGTAGAGCGTGTCCTGACCAGATATAGACTTTTCCGCAATATTGACAGGAGTCTGGACAGGGCCGGGTTGAAGATGCAACTTCACAGTTTCCTGGTTTATTCACTGACAGTGGCATTCATACCTGCCGTATGCATCTACGTTATATATCACAAGGCTCTGATAGCTCTGGCTGCAGCGGTTTTGATCCTATTCATTATCGTGGTAACTCTGCAGGTTCTTATTCAACGTAGAGTTGAAAAACTTACCGAGCAGTTGCCAGATCTGCTGATGATGATTGCCAGGTCTCTTCGTGCCGGTCACTCCATGACAAGCGCAATCGAGCTTGTCGGCCTGGAAACGCCAAACCCGGCCGGTGAGCTATTCAAGACTGCCTACGAGCAGCAGAAACTTGGCCTTAGAATCACAGACACCCTGGCAGGGATGACGGACAGGATAGAAAGCCTGGATCTGCGCTTTTTTACCACCACGGTCAGCATAAATTCCGATACGGGCGGCAACCTTTCTGAAGTTTTGGACAAGCTTGCCAAGACAATCCTGGAGAGGTTGAACGTCCGTCGCCAGGTGAGAGTCTATACCGCCCAGGGACGCCTGTCTGGCTACATATTGGCAGTCCTGCCAATCGCCATGTTTTTCATTTTCAATATGATCAGTCCTGAGTACGAACAGTTGTTGATCAAGGAGAAAATT
The DNA here is from genome assembly GCA_937871715.1 of uncultured Geobacter sp. GTDB lineage: Bacteria > Desulfobacterota > Desulfuromonadia > Geobacterales > DSM-12255 > CALMBF01. Next base: position 3,299 of record CALMOE010000080.1, read on the forward strand.
GGTAATTATCTGTTGATAGGTGCAGCCGTCATGCAGATCGTTGGCTTCTTGTTTATTAGAAAAATTATAAACATCAGGATCTGAGGAGTGCCATGCTCTACCTCCTAATCGCGTCAATATTCATTAGTGTTGCCCTGCTTACAGGAACGATTCTTTACCTGTTTCTTACCAGGCGATCCGTTGTGCAGGATCGACTTGAGAAACTGGTTCCAAAGAGGGAGGCGACAAGGGTTGGCATAACCAGGGAAAAGACACCGTTACAATCCTTTCTGGCGCGCGCCGGCGACAAACTGCCGACATCTCCGAAGGAGAGGCACAAGTATACCCAGTATCTGGTTGCCGCCGGCTATCACAGGGAGAGTCTTTTCATCTTTTTGGGGTGCAAGTTTATGCTGGCCATTGCCTTGCCATTGTTGTTCATATTGCTGGTCACCCTCCCGAAAGGAATGGTTCTGGATTCGAGGATGCTGCTTATCGAGGTGGCCTTGTTGATAGGCGGTTTTATCGCCCCGAGTATCTATCTGCAGCGCAAGGTGAGTCTGCGCACGACTGAAATCTTTCATACTCTTCCGGATATTCTGGATCTTCTCACCATCTGCGTGGAGGCAGGAGTTAGCATCGACGCAGCATTGGTTAAGGCTGGGGAGAGCCCACAGTTCAAGGGTAACCCTCTGGCCGAGGAGTTGAAGCTTGCAAGCATGGAGATAAGGGCGGGCAAACTCAGGAGTGAAGCATTGAAAGACATGGCTGAGCGCACCATGGTCGATGACGTAAAGGCATTTGTCACCATGCTTATCCAGACGGAGAGATTTGGTACCAGTCTCAGTCAGGCTCTCAGGGTGCATTCGGACTCTCTACGCACCAAGAGACGGCAGGTTGCTGAAGAGGCAGCGGCAAAAACATCAATCAAAATGCTCTTCCCGCTAGTAATGTTCGTTTTCCCAGCATTGTTAATTGTTATCTTAGGACCAGCTATTATTACGATTATGAAGTCGTTCAAGTAGATATGTTTGTGTTGAATTAATATGAAAGGAGGTGCTCAAATGAAACCAGATTTCAATTCGTTTCTACTTCTTATTATTGCGGTTGAAATAGCTTTGCTATACGTAAAGCTGGGCAAGAAGTAGTATTGGCCCTCCTTGTCATTCTGATGGGGAGGCATTTTATTATGTGGATATGTATGAAAGCAATTATTTGTAAATCAGGTATGGAACTAGTCGGCAACCTTATGGTTGCCGATTCCATTTTCACGAGGATGAAAGGGTTGTTGGGAAGAGATTCTCTTCCTGAGGGTTATGGTCTCTGGCTGAAGCCATGTAAAGGTATCCATACTTTCGGCATGAAGTTCGCTATAGACATAGTATTTCTAGATAAGGAAAACCGTGTTGTTGAGATAATTAGCGAGATTGGTCCCAATAGGATGACATCCATATTTTCAAGTGCTGCAACTGTTCTCGAACTTCCTGCAAAGACGTTGTCTGGTACAAATTTGTTAAAAGGAGATATGTTAATCATAAAGTAGTATATTGTTAAGATTACATATGAAATGCCATGAAAAATCTCTACCTGTTTGGAAATACCAAAATTAATTTACTACTTCTTGTCGACATTACTCTTATTGTCTACCTGACGGTGATTGTATCTGACTTCTCAAGTCTTGACGATACCGCTCTTATGGAGGAGTTCCAACATACAGCGAGTTTTTCATCGCTGGTGCATTCATCAGGCAGCACATATTTAAGACCGTTAATCATGATTTCCTATCTGGTTGATTATATCCTCTGGGGGGCTAATCCTGTTTTCTTTCATTGGACAAATCTTGTAATCCATCTGTGTAATGCGTGTCTTGTTTATTATCTCTCTTGCCTGTATTTGTCGCAAGAGAAAGGGCGCGAAGGAGTTTCTTTGCTTGCAGCGCTTTTTTTTGCCATAACTCCACTTAATTCTGAATCGGTAGCCTGGGTAAGTGGGCGTACTGATCTGATCTGTACCTTTTTTTTTCTTGTCTCGATAGTGGTACTTATTAGTAAAGACCTACCACCGGTTACCGGTTTTTTATATCTGTTTATTGCTTTTTTTTGTTCGCTTCTTGCTAAGGAATCGTCTCTTGCTTTGACAGTTATTGTGCCTCTCTATCTTTTTTTCGTACAAGGTAGATCGATCACGTCGAAATTCGGTTTATGCGGCGCTGTGTTGCTAAGTAGCTTGCTTTACCTAATTTTAAGGGCTGGTCCTAATGTGAAAACTGACACAGGTATAATGAAGCTTCTTGTTTCGGCATCAGGCCAACCTTTGTACAACCTGTTTTTCAAGAGTGTGGCCGCATTCGGATTTTATGTAAGAAAACTTGTCTGGCCCTTTCCCCTTAATCTGGCAATTCATGATATTAATGAGCCTTTATACTTTAGTGTGGGGTTGGTGGCGATTGTTGTTGCAGTTCCATTTTTTGTCAGATTTCCAGCATCTAGGCTCCCTTTGCTTATCATGTTGACTTGTTTGATCCCCCCTCTCTTAGCCCTAACTGCTAAAATTCCATGGACTCTGTATGCTGAGCGTTATCTCTACCTTTCCACTACAGGCATGGCGCTGTTGGTAGGTTTAGCACTAATCCCATGCCGAAGTATAACGTTGATTCTCGTCTACCTTCTTTTGATACCGCTTGGTATCTCTACGATTTACCGTACGGGACAGTGGGCAGAACCTGTCACGTTGTGGCATGACACAACGGTTAAATCCTCAGGGTTTCCCCAGGCTCGCGTAATTTATGCATATGAACTGATCCAAGTCGGCAGGATTGCTGAAGCGGAGGAGAACATTATGCTGGCCCGCAGAATGAAGTTCGAAAATGAACTTCTTCTGAAATGTGAATCATCAATCATTAAACTGAAGCGTGCGAGCAGGCAGAGGAGTAGCACATGAAATCTAGATATTCCCTTACTCCCTATCTGCTCCCATCCATTGCCGACTTTATTTTCTTTTTTCTTTTCCTGTCATTATCCATGACTCAAGGGAAAAAGCTTCTCAATGATGGGGATACTGGTTATCACGTAACTATTGGTGAATATATACTCGATCATCTAACTGTCCCCACGGTTGATGTTTTCAGATTCATTTCGCCTCCAATCCCCTGGACTCCTCATGAATGGCTGTCCGAATTGATTATGGCGCTTATTCATCGGTGGTCAGGCATCAGCGGGATTGTCGTTTTTTTCTCGTTTTTGCTTGCCCTCACATATTATGTTTATTTTAGAATCTTACGCGTTTCGTCGCATGATATTCTGCTAGCAGTATTTTTTTCTGTTCTTGTCGCAACCACATCAAATCTCCATTGGTTGGCCCGCCCCCATGTTTTAACTCTGCTTATATTTACAGTCTGGTATGGACTTTTGCGTCACATGCAGAAGGGGGGTGATATCCAATGGTATTGGTTTCCTCTGCTCATGCTTTTTTGGGTTAATCTCCATGGGGGTTATATTGCAGGCTTTCTACTGCTGGGAACATATCTTTGCGGCAATATATGGGATGCCTTCACTTTTTCAGAGGACAACAGGATCAAGGCAATTAATCGGATCAAGCGGATCGCCGGAGTATTTTTCCTCTGCCTTATTACGACCATGTTTAACCCCGTCGGATATAAAGTCCTCCTGATCCCGTTCAAGTTGGTTGCCGACGGATACATGACCAATAATGTAGCGGAATATCTTTCTCCTAACTTCCACGAACCGATGATTTTTAAATATGTGCTGTTGGGAATGCTCCTAATCCTCTTACTGTCAATAAATAAGACTGATAAGGTCGATGTTATAACTCTGCTGTTCTTTACAAACATGGCTCTTTATTCCGTGCGGCATATACCACTATTTGCCTTGATCGCGGCACCAGTAATGCTCAGTCATGCCGAGTCACTGCTTGCGGGAGCTCCAGCCAGTTTCAAGGCGTTTCTGTTAAGACGCACTGAAAACATTACTCGCGTCGATTCAGGCACACGTGGCTGTTTATGGGTACTCTTGCCGTTCATCATTGTCATGTCATTACTCTTTACCGGAAAAATCAAATGGAATTTCGACGATACAAAAAAGCCTCTTGCTGCAGTAGAGTTTATCAAGAATAACCACATTAGCGGTAATATGTTTAATGACGACGAATTTGGTGATTTTGTAATTTATCTGGCACACAAGGAGTACAAGGTGTTTTATGACGGCAGGATGGATATGGATGGTCCGAACATTTTGAAGGAGTACAATAAAGTTACTAACCTTGAACCGGGATGGGAAGATGTTTTTAAAAAATACAATATCTCTTGGGTGTTCTATGGTGCTAATTCGAGATTAACTTCTGCTCTACGACAGAGCAGCAAATGGAAGTTGATATACTCCGATAAAGTTGCAAATATCTTAGTACGAAATATTCCTGAATACAAACACTTGATTGATAGGTTTGAAATACTGATGATTGCAAATCGATAGATACAATCAAATATATAATATCTATGCTTATAGTGAAAGATCTACACAGTGATAGTGTATATACAATAAATATGATTACTATGTTTAAAAAATGGTTTCTTCCATCCATAGCTGATATGTTATTCATCTCAGTTTTTATCTATCTTGTTTTACCCTCTAATCAAGAACTGCTTTATGATGCTGATACCGGATATCATATACGAGTCGGAGAATACATATTAAACACGCTTACCATACCTCGAAGTGACATATTCTCTTTTATTGAACCAACTATCCCTTGGACTGCCCATGAATGGTTATCAGAAGTTATTATGGCTCTTTTACATCGTTATTGCGATCTCACAGCAGTTGTTATTGCTTTCTCAATAATGATTGCCGCAAGTACAGTCCTATTTTATAAAAACATCGTAACTGAATGTAATAATGTGTTACTTGCTGTAACAGCAAGTGTAATGTTTGTTGTTTTGTCAAATGTGCATTGGCTGGCAAGGCCGCATATATTTTCGCTCATTATCTTGCTTGGATGGTATCGTCTTTTGGATGATTTCCAGTATCGCCAAAATAACCGTCTTTGGCTGTTGCCATTGATAATAATCCTTTGGGTGAATCTACACGCTGGCTTTGTGATTGGTCTTGCAATGTTGTTCATCTACTTTGCAGGAAACTTTCAACTGCTTTATACCAATAGAAAGCAATGGGAGGATTTCGGTAAAGAAAAATCGAGGGAATTTGGAACAATATTCGGCGTTTGCTTAATTGCATGCCTCGCAAATCCGTATGGATATCATATTTTAATTTTTCCATTCAAGTTGATTGCTGATAAATACATTATGGATAGGGTCGGAGAATTCCTGTCGCCAAATTTCCATCAATTTCAGCCATTTAAATATGTTTTGTATTCGGTTGTTGTTGTATTTGCTTATTCTAAGCAAAAGCCAAATGTAATAGAAACTGTTCTTGTAATACTTCTTACCGGGATGTCGCTTTATTCTGTAAGATATATTCCACTGTTTGGTGTTATTGTTATACCTATCTTGTTGAGATACATAGACCTTGATTTATTACGCGGACATCAAGCCGTAGTAAATTTCATAAAAAAACGGATTGAAAATATAACGACAGTCGATGGCATGACAAAAGGTTACCTCTGGCCAATATTATGCATTGTTGTTATTGTATTGTTGGCTGCTAATGGTGTATTGGTTCATCACTTTAATAGTAATATTAAACCGATAGCTGCGCTTGAATTTATCAGAAAGAATCCTATAGCAGGAAATATGTACAATAATGACGAATTCGGTGATTGCGTTATATACACATATTCTCAACAGTATAAGGTATTCATAGATGGTCGTGGTGATATGTATGGCTCCGAAAGATTAAGGGAGTATTTTAGTGTCAGAGAATTTGAACCAGGCTGGCAAGATGTTATCGAAAAATATAAAATAAACTGGATGTTCATAAATACTGATTCGGTTCTTTCACGCTATCTTATTCTTTTAAATGACTGGAAATTGGTGTACTCGGATAAAGTAGCGAGTATATTTGTAAAAAACATACCTTTGCACGAATCGTTAATCGGTAAGTTTCCTGATGTTAAATTATACGGCCAGAAATCTGAAGCGCCCTCTAACGCTTTATAACCTGTCTTCAGCTCTATAGATTGATGTGAGTTAAACTGTGTATATTGGCTGACATAATTTGTCTGATGGAGTTGCTGGTATTTTGTTGAATATGTTGTCATATTTGCTTAGTAAGCATTGGTTTGATGGTGAGGTTATTTATTA
>CALMOE010000081.1 GCA_937871715.1 uncultured Geobacter sp.
GCCCCTCTAATATGGCGGTCAGCCTGGGGCCGTGGGATTCACCTGCGGTCAGATATCTAAACATTTGTCAACTCCATGTTATCAGCCCCACAAAAAGAGCGGTGTCTTGCCGAACTTGGCCAACAACAGATAATAGCTCGCGCAAAACGCGCGAATTGCATATATTAAGCAGGATTAGTCGTTTTTACAAATAAAAACAGCATACAATAACGCTGCAAAACACCAACTGACTTCCAATCCCGTTCCCACTGCAATAACTGAGCAGATAAACAAACGCCTCCGGGAGCAAGCTACCGGAGGCGTTTATTCTCCAACTGCACGGTCATGTCAATTGATCTAACCCGCCTGTTCCTGCATGGCTGACCTGACACTGCCCCTTCTGCCGATGCCACAGGCCAGGGAGATTGCCAGCAGCAGTGTCGAAGCAAGCGGATACTTCACGGCAAAGATCAGCGGAGTAAGTGCCAGTCGCACTGCCATGCGTAAGGCCCCATGCTTTGCGATGAAGGCTGCGATGGGCGGGCTGTGCCTGTAGTAGAACTTGACGAATTCCCTGCCGGCCGCGCTCTGTATGAGCACCTCGTCCCTGAAATGGCGCAGCACCGATACATGGGGATCCAGGTAACTGCCGTAGGCTGCCGTGGCGATGAAGCAACCGCCGCCGCCTCCGCCGCCTGATGCAGGCTGGGGTATGCCTGACGTATTATCACCACCGGTGACAGTACCGGTAGTGCCTACCACCACAAGGCTCCGTACTGAGCTTGCAGTTGCATCCTTATCCATGGTTGAATCATTGTCGGCCAGAGCATAGGTGAAGGTATTCCCTGCCACTGTACCGGACAACTGGGTCCATTTGCCACTATTGTCAAGTGAGTAGAAGAGTGGGGTAGCTGGGAAGACAGAGCTGTCGAATGTCAGTGTTACGGTCACCGGTGAAGTGGTCAAACCGGTAATAGTAAACTCGCCTGCAGCCGAGGCGTTGACATTGGCAGGCTTTGTTGCCAGTGGGATCTGGGTCTTGACGTTCAGGGGAGTTACCGTACCGACAGTACCGTTCCCGCCAAAGGTTTCCACCTTAAGCGATGAACCGCTCCCTCCAAGGGCTAGCCGGTAGGATGTGCCATTTGTATCAGTCAATACAATCTCGCCACTGAAGGACTTAATGCTACTTGGGACGAAGAACACGTCGAAACTGATATTGGCGTTTGCACCGAGGCTGAATACCGATGGCAGATTGGTGAAGAACAGCGAACCATCTGTGCTTGCAACTGAACTTATGTTGACCGCCTTTGAACCGGCGTTGCTGACGGTTAACGTCTGCTTGCCGGTTGCACCGACAAAGACGTTACCAAAGGATAGTGAAGTAATGGGTCCTGTAACGTCACTATAGTAGATTGGAGTGCTGGCAGATGACGGATCGACGACTGTCAGATCAAAGGTCTTGAATACCGTGTTCAGATACTGCTTATCCTTGACCAGAACGGAAAACACATAGACACCAGCCGCAGTCGGCGTACCGGACAACATTCCGGTAATCGGGCTAAGAGTTAGACCTGGCGGCAACTCACCGCTGGCAACCGACCATTCGTAGATGCTGCTGCCGCCGGTCGCACTGAACAGGTAAGTGTATGATTTACCAGTTGTGGCGGTTGTCGGTATGGAACCGGCTGGGTTGGTGATATACAAACTGGGATTGATATTGATAGTAAGAGCCTTGGTTGCACTCGCACCGATGTTGTCATCAACCTTAACAGTAAAGCTGAATGTACCGGAACTTGTGGCAGTACCGCTTATTTTACCGGTACTCGGGTCGATTGGGTCAAATCCCGGCGGTAGCGAGCCGGAAATAACCGACCATGTGTACGGCTGTGTTCCGCCGGTAGCCAGTATAGTGGCGCTATAGGGTAGATTTACTACCGAGTTAGCGAGGCTTGTGGTCGAAACGGCAAGGGCCGTGTTGATCGAAAGAGAAAACTGTTTTGTCGCCATCTTGCCTGCACCGTCAACCACCTTGATGGTGAAGGAGTAGTTACCAGCTGCAGTAGGTGTGCCGGTCAGGGCGCCGGTAGAGGCATTAAGGGTCAGCCCCGGAACGGGGATGAGCGTACCTGCCCCTGAGCCTGATGAAATGGACCACGTAAGGCTTCCGCTCCCGCCGGTCGCTGCGAAATTCTGGCTGTAACCTGCTGTGCCAAGAGTCCAGGCGGGGAGTGGCGAAGTCGTCGTAATACTAATCGTAGTCACATTGATTGTTAGAGACTTAGCCGCACTGGTAACAGTTGGCGAGGAGTTGTCACTGACGGTCACAGAGAAAGTGTAAGGGCCGTTCTCGGTTACGGCAATGGTACCGCTGATGACGCCTGCCGAGGAGAGGGTCAGTCCAGAAGGCAGGCTCCCCGAGACAACCTTCCAGTTGCTGTACGGGACAACTCCACCGCTGGCTTCCAGCATTGCACTGTAGGCAATCCCGGCGGCACCATCTGACAGTGAGGCTGTAGTGACGGCAAGCGGCAAGGTGCCGACACCACTACCACTCAGATAGATTATTGCGTTACCGCCGTTGGAGTTGAATACCAGCTTATAGTTGTTGGTAGTATTGCCCGAATAGGAGCCAGAACCGGTAGGAGCAAAGCGGATCGTCATGTCGGCACTGGTGCCGGGGCTAATGGTACGCGGTTTGGGTGTGGTGATTGAAAATGGCGAATCGGGGTCGCTGATGCTGTCAATGGTCAACTGAGTGTTGCCGTCATTGCGGATTTTTATGGTCACATCCTTGTACGGTGCACTGCCGGCTATGTCTACTGTGCCGAAATCTATTGCCCCGTTGAGGATTGGTATGCCGTCAACATCGGTGATGGAGAGCTGCGGCAGGGTCGAGTACTGGAGCAGTTGGCCGTATATATCCGAGTTCCCAGGGTTGTTAGCATCCTTCCATACAACAAAGAAATCACGGAAATCCACGTCACCGAAGGCTACCGCAGGAGCGATCTGGTTGCCGGGCGACATTGTAACAATGGTGTTGCCGCCGCTCAGTGCCCCCTGGGGATCGACGAACTGGGAGTAGATGTCCATGTTACTCAGGTTCGCGGTGCCGTTCCTGGCATCCTCCCAGGCCACCAGGAAGCGCTGATTGACGTTGTCAAAGGACGCTACCGGCGAGGTGCGAGGACCTACCCCGGTAGAAATTGAGATAAGCGGTCCGTAGCTCTGGAATGATCCAAGATCAATAAGTTGCCCCATGATCTGCTGGTCGTCCTCCCAGGCGAGCATGGTCCGGTTGGTATTAGGATCTGTAGCCAGAGTCGGGTAAAGGGCGCTGCCGGTACCGAAGCTGAAATCCTTCACCAGTCCCAGGCCGTCATCCTGCCTTACCTTGATCTTCTGTTTGGCACTGTCATCGTTCACACTCGTAAATATGGCAGCATTGTAGGTGCATACCCCAGTTGTCGCCGGTTCGATAATCGCTCCAACAGAGTACTTCATCTCCATGGATATTGTCTGGGTCTGACCACTCCAGGCGACAAAGTAGTTGCCGGTCTGATCGTAACCAATCTTGGGAGAAATTTCGTTGGACTGGGCCTTCCACACGGCAGTGAAGGCGATGCCAGAGTCGGCCACCTGGGTAGTGGAGACCAGTGACGACACGTTCTTCTTGTTGGCAAGGGAGCCGTCAACAGGAGAAACCTCTACCGTTCGGATCAGATTATTATCCACCAGAGGCAGGGGGACGTAGCTGATGTCTATTGAGTTGATGCACTTTGCACCCTGTAAGGTCATTACATTGTCCGGATTGCTGCTCGTATCAAGGATGCTCTTGTCCACCCAGGCAACGACAAACTTGCCGATTACCGGGTTATAGACGATGTCCGGCTCGGATTGGCTTACCCCATTTGCGGCGGTAGTTGTTATGTCATGGGTCGAGATCTGCATCGCGCTGCCGGAAAGCGTTCCGTCAGCAGCAACGAATTGGCCGTAGATCTGGCTGTAACTGTTGCGCGTATCTGACCAGACCACCAGGAACTTGCTGCCACTGCCGCTGGGGTAAAAAGCTACCCTGGGCCTTGACTGGTTGCCGGTTGCAGTGGAAACGGCAAACTCGGCAGAACAGGTCATGCTGGTGGTGCCGGAGCTTTCCGAACCGGTGCAGATCCTGCCGTAGATATCCACATTGTCTGCACCGTTACGGGTATCTGTCCATACGGTCAGGTATCTGTTATTGACAGAGTCATAGGCTACTGCCGGACTTGCCTGGTCGTTGGCATCGGTCGTGATCTGCAGATCGCTTGCCAGGACCTTTGCTGTTGATTTTGAAGCCTTAGCCCCTCCGGACAGAGAGGTATCGCCTGAACAGCCTGACAGAGCTACCAGCATGACTACCAGCAGCAGAAATAATCTGGGAAATCTCGTTATCTTCATATACAGCCCCCTGAAACTTTTGCACCGTAAAGGACTAAAAGTTTGTTGCGACGTTCCTAATATACACAGAATATATACGTGATCAATTTCACTGTGCTGCTGCAATAGCCAGTGTAACAGGAGGATAGGCTGCCAGACCACCTGAAGTTGCGCTTATTTGAAGCGTCGAAGCAACTGTCGGTTGCGGGAAATTACAACTGATTGTGGCTACACCTGACACATTTGTACTTTTTGTACCACTACACTCAACTGGCAAACTAATTGTTTCATTCGAGTTAAACAATCTCGCGGTAAACGCTACTTCGGAATTTACCTGTATAGGAGTCAGCAAGGCACTAGCATCCATAGTAACCGTTTTGGAATCTGCATTCACCGTAGCTTGCCCCTCTAAAGTCAAAGTACCATTAGACTGACTGTTGCTATCTCCGCAACCCGCAATATAAACCACAAACAATAAAGCCCCTGCAATCTTGACAATTCCCTTTAAATTCACGCGTCTTCTCCCTAACCTACGATTTTTGGTGTTATGAATATGAGCAGTTCATTCTTGGTCTTGATCTTGGAGTTGGACTTGAAGAGCCACCCCAGGAGGGGGATGTCGGAGAGATAGGGGACGCCAGTATCAGCGTCAGTTTCCGAATCCACATAGATGCCACCGATAACTGTGGTCTCGCCATTCTTCACCACCAGCTCGGTGGTGGCCTCCTTGGTATTGATGGGTGGAGTACCGCCTGCAGACGAACCGACGGAGTTGTTGCTCGCCTTGATCTTCATGTTGACGCTGCCGTCGGCGGTAATATGCGGCGTAACCTCAAGACTTAAAGAGGCGTCTATGAATTCGGTCTTGGCCCCCTCAGCAGAGGTGGTGTTCTGGTAGGGGATCTTCTGCCCCTGGGAGATCTTGGCGGCCTTGTTGTTTACGGTCAGTACCTTTGGGGTTGAGATGATCTTTACCTGGCCGATTGTTGCTGCGGCGGAGAGGCGCATGTCTAGCTGGATGTTGCTGATCAGCTTGCCGAAGGCCATGCCGGCTGCAATCCCTCCGGTGGTCCCGCTGGGGAGGACATTGGTAACTACCCCCCCCATGGAGGAGGTGAAGCTGTTGATGTTAGCTACAGAGGCGCTGCCGTCCTGGTAGCCGTAGTTCCACTTGACGCCTATATCCCGGGAAAAGCTGTTGGACGCCTCGACGATGCGAGCCTCGATCATTACCTGTTTCTCCGGAACATCGAGGGATTCGAGCAGGGCTCGCATCTTCTTGATGTTCGGCTCGACATCCACCACTATAATCTTGTTGGTGCGGGCATCGGATGAAATGGACGAGTCAGCACGCTTGCTCTTCAGCGTCTTGAACTGGTTTTCTATATCGGAGAGGGTTGCGAAATTTACGTCGAAAATAACGGTGGAGAGTGGCATCTTCTTCTCCTCCGTCAACTGCATCTGAATTGCCTCTTCGTCAAGTGACTTCATCTTTGACTTCGGCCTTATCTGGACGATGTTGCCGTCCTTCTGCATGCCAAGCCCCTTGTTCTCCAGAATCACATCAAGGGCCTGATCCCAGGGGACATTTACAAGTTTGAGGCTGATGGTGCCAGTTACATCGTCGGAGATGAGGAAGTTCTGGTTGCTCACCTCGGCGATCAGCTGGAAGATTTTCCTTATATCCGCATCGGAGAACTCCAGGCTTACCTTGCGACCGGTATACTGCTTGCCCGGCTTTGCAGCCTGCTGTACAGCCTTATCCAGTGTGAGGGAGTCTTCCATATCCCCCCTTGGTTTCAGAGCAGGCTTGGCTTCAACAAACTCCCGCTCAATGCTATCCGTTTTCACGGCATTGGCTGCAACTTTCTCCTCCGGGATCTCCTGCCTGATTGCCTTTGCAGGCTTAGTCACCTTCACAGACTTGAACGGTTCGCGGAACTCCCAGACAATAAATTCACCTTCACGCTTGACCAGATTTGGTACCTGCTGACTAAGCCTTACAGCAATGCGCGCCTGAGGCGCCCCCTTGGTCTTGATCGGGTATGGGACCACTTCACTAATGACACTGGGGAATCCACTGGTATCCAGCTGGCGCTGCAGCTTTGCAGGAAGTCTGCAATCTTTCATGGAGATATACAGCCCCCTGGCCGACTTCTGAGGCTCGGATGCTGTACATAACCCAGCTGTTTTCAGGAGTATCCTGCTCACCCCGTCGTTCTGCTTGAACTCAAGACTTTCAATAATCCCAGGCCCAGCGCCCCCCCTCACAGGAGCAGAGATCATTTTCTGCTCGGCGGGTGCCTTAGTGCCCTCTTCGCTAATGGCTGGAGGTTGAGCTTGGCTTTCAGTCAAAGCTGTTTGACTACCAGCCAAGGGAGCGGTTACTGCGGTACTCTGTGGGATCGCGGCAGTCCCAACCGGCTTTGCAGGCTGCTTGGCAACCGCATCGCCAAAGATGATACATATCCCTGCTTCGCATTTCGACACCGTATAACTCGGGATCGGTCCTCCAATTGCATCGAAAACAACTCGTAATTTATCGAAACTGCCACCTATTCTGGCCTTGCCGAGATTAAATGCGTTAAGCTCCACCGATACAGCGCGGATTTCGTTTTTTGTCTTTGCAATGTCAAGCACAAGTCTCTCAGGAGCGGTGAGCTTGAATACCCTGAATGTATCTGCCTCTCCGGAGAGCGAAATGATAATGCCGTCTGCGGATTTGTTGATTGCCTGCAGCGACCTGGGACCAGCCGGCTGCTCCGGCTTTGCATCCTTCTGGGCCGGAGCAGCTGACGGCGGGACAACTGCTTCGGCGGCAGGTGCAACTATTTTTACGGCTGTTGGTTCACTGGCAGTCGACGTCTCCTTGCCGGCAACCTCTTTTACCTCCGGGATTGCCGGATCAATCTTCTTGCCACCTTCAAGATTGACAGCTTTTAACTCCAAGGGAGGGGTTGTCCCATCAGTCGTCTTCGCAGGCTCGCTCTTTTCCGCCACAGGAGCACCACCTGATTTGTCCAGATTTAACCTAAGATGCCGCCTATTATTGGAGTCTAGAGACGCGCTTACTTCGACCTTTTCGCTAAGGGAGACAACTATCCGGCTAAGCACGCCACTGCCGAATTCATGTCTCGTAGCATCAATCCTTCTGACGCTCCCCTTGCTCAACTCCCTTGGAAACTCTTGGTTTCCGAGGGTTACCTGGGCAAGGTCGATTACGATTCCGGGGGGAGAATCCTGCATATAGTACGTATAGACAATGGGCCTGTCCGAGGTTATCTCGACCACTGTACCATCATCAGAGACGGAAATGTCCTTGATTTCTCCATTCAAGGACTCTTCGAGGGGAGCTTGGCTCACTACGGATTTCATCTGCTGAGCACATCCACACGTCGCCATCAGGGATGCCAACAAGATCAGCCGAAGCACTATTCCCGGTTGGTGAATTCTCATCGTAAACTCCTACTGTTTCCGTATTAGCGAAAGCTTGACAACACGTTTTTTTACTTTACCGCTATCGTCCCTGAAACTCTCCTCAACCTCTACAGACGAGTTCGTGATCCTCTTCACCCGTCCATCATTGCTGCCGATGAGCATTCCTTCCCGCACCACATACCCTTTACCTTTTGGGTCTATAACAAGGGCGCTGTTTTGCCTGACACCAGTGATTATGCCGCTCACCCTGAACTTTTCCGTATCGTAACTTTGTATAGGAAGCAGGTCCTTCACTTTCTTGACACTCTTAGAGACAGGAGCCTGGGGAGAAGGGGCCTGGATGAACGGCTTGAAAGGATCTCTCCTGTTGGCAAAGTTCAAGGTAACGGACGCTGAGTATGAAGGCATTTTTGCAGATGAAGCTTGCCTCTGCACTGCCATGCCAGCAGCAACAGCTGCCGGTCCAACCATGCGTTGCTGACCGGCAACCTGCAATTGGGTAACAGTGGATGCTTGCTGCTTAGCGGAAGACAATTTCTGCTGAACTTGTTTCTTCGGCATTGGCGCTACCTTGGCAGGCGGCAGTGCAACAGGTTTCTCCTTACACCCCTGGATGGAGAAGGTCAACAACACAGCAGATGCAACCAGACGCAATATCAGGCTCATGTCATTTCTTCTTTTTATCATCCTTGGTATCCTTAATCTCACTCTTCTCCAGGAAGCGGAACGTTGTTGCCTGGCAGTTCACCTTGACAAGAGTGCGACCTTTATCGTTTTTGATATCTGTGAAGGCAACATTGCTGATATTAACAATCCTGGGGAGTTTGCCCACTGCTACAAAAAAGTTTGCTATGCCAAGATATGGACCTGAAACAGAGATATCCACCGGGACTTCAGCATAAAAATCCTTCAGGACCTCACTCTTCGGTCTGAATAGGAGAAAATCCAACCCAGACGACTTCCCCGCACTGGTAATGCTCGTCAAAAGCGATGGAATCTCTTTGGAGTTTGGAAGCTCAGTGAGGGCGTTGTCCAAGTCCTTCTTCAACCCCTCATACTCTGCCTTGAATTTAGGTAAGTTATTAGCCAATCTACGTGTTTCGTTCACATCGGACTGCACCTTATCCAATTTGCCCTGCAGGCTGTTCAACTCATCTAGTTTCTTCTTTTCGAGTCCGAAATAAAATCCGGCACCGATCGCCAACATACCAAGCACAACTGCGGCAATCTTCTGTTTCAAAGGCAGATTTACAAGCTTTTCCACTTGCGGATGCATATCAGAACCTCATCAATGCCGGCAGGCGGCCATTATTTTTTTGCAGCACCCTTCTTTGTCGAATCATCCTTCTTGCCAACATTCAAAGCACAGGTCATATCAAACTTTTTCAGCTTGACGCCGCTTATCTCCTGCTGCTCCGACACCTGCAGTTCAACATTGACAAACTCTGGTGAAGCCTGTGTCCTGCGCATAAAGTCAGCTATGAGTTCTTCGTTGTATGCAAGACCAGAAATTGCAACACCGGCACCTGACTCCGCATACTTGGTCAACCATAGGCGCTCAAAAGGTGCTACGTTATCACTTAACCTGGCTAATCTCATGGCAGGACCAGTCTTTTCCTTGCGAAGCAGACTCAAAACATCAAGCTTTTTCTGCACTTCGGCCTGTAGCTTCTTAAGGTTATCTATCTCTCCGATCTTCTTCTTCAGCGTTGCCAACTCGCTCTCCTGTCTGGCAATTTCGCTCTTGGCAGTTTTGATCTTGCTGACAGTCACCGCATAAACAGAAGCAACTGCTACCAAGGAAAACGTCAAGACAGCCCCCAGTATTATCAGTTGCTGGGTTGCCGTCTCTTTTTTCCTGGTAGAACGATATGGTAATAAATTGATTTTGATCATTTGTCCCCGAGCCTCCTTGCTGCTAGCCCGACGGCAACTGTCATCAGCGGCGCAACCTCGTTAATAAACGCTGCATCAAAATCCTTCTCGTTCAGTTTAATTTTTGCGAATGGGTTGATCAACTCCACCGGCAGGGACAGCTTTTCTGAAATGGCCGAGGAGAGGTTCATCGTTTTTGCCGCACCACCGCCAAGGTAGACACGATTGATCTTCCCCTCAAGCGCATTCGAGTTATAAAAATCAAGGGAGCGCCTGATCTCATAGGCAATGGTATCATTTATTCTGCTCACCGATTCGAGCAGATCCTCGGAAGAAGATTCATCCAACACCATCTTCATCCTTTCCGCTTCAGCAAAACTTACACCCATTTTTTTCTGGATATCCTCAGTATAGAGAGAACCTCCCAACTGCACATCACGAATGAAAAGCGACATGCCAGCCTTTATGACATTGAGATTCATCATGCTCGACCCGATGTTTATCAGCGCATATACCTCTTCAGGATCCGTCTCATAATTCATCTCAAAGGCATTCTGCAGGGCGAAAGCATCAACATCAAGCAGCACGAGCTTGACACCTGCCTCTGAAAAGACAGCCTGATAATCGTTAACGATATCCTTCTTGCTGGCTACCAGCAGTACATGCATCTTTGAAGGGTCGTTCTCGTCGTTGCCTAGCACCTGAAAATCTATGTTGACATCGTTTATGTCAAACGGGATATACTGCTCCGCCTCCCACTGAATCTCCGCCTCCACATCTTCAGGAGTCGATGCAGTCATCATAATCTTCCTGATTATGACCGCATTTCCGGAAACGGAACTGGCTACATCCCTGACATTCCGTCTGGCAAGGCCGGCAACCAGCCCCGAAATGGCCTCAACCACCGCCGTCGTATCCATCAGGGAGTTATCTACTATTGCCTCGGGAGGGATGGGAACCAGCCCGAGACTCTCCAGCTCGTACCCCCCCTTTACCTCCTTCAACTGGACCAGCTTGATCGATGTAGACCCCACATCGACGCCTATCAAATCCTTCTTTTTTGCAAATAGCATGATTTGATCCCTGTCCTCTTAGTCCTGAAACACCTTGTCCTTATCGGTCAGAGCGTAGCCCAGAGCAAGAATGATCTTTCTCTTCGTCTCCACCCGGCAATGCTCGCCACGCTCTATCCTGTCGATCGTAACCGCGGAAACACCGGCTAGACGAGCCAGTTCTGCCTTGCTCATCAACTTGGCTTCACGAATCTTTCTGAGATTGTTCTTCTCTTTCATCTTGACACGATCCAATAATGCAGGGATTTTTCACCTATGCTCGGAATTTACATCAGTTGCGATTAATGTCAAGAAATTTTATATAATTATATAAAATATTATGGAACTGATGCCAGTTAACTGCAATCGTATTTATTTTTGCGTCATTTTTCGCAAACAAAAAAGCCGGGGCCGATATCTCTAGGGGATATTTCGGCAACCCGGCTGTCTCGATGAGACCCTGTAGGCTTTCCGCCCCATTCTCGCGAATGGTTTAGTATTATCGTCTATTCACCTTTATGTAGTGCTTTTATACGCAACTGCGATGTAAATGTCAAAATTTATCAGAGCGGCTCAATAAGAGTAGAGCACCGAAAGCGACGCCTTCTCCCTGGGGTTCTGTGCAGCCTCCCCCTGGATTTCCAATGCATACATCCCGGGTGTACGGGGAGTCTGCGTGCTGTTGCTGGTACCAGCGACACCTGCACCGGAGTCCAGATAGTCAACTCCACTGGTGTCGATCAGACCGATTGCAGGCACGGTATCAACGATTTTGCTGTATACCCGGTAAGAACTTCCAGGATTAGTGCCGTTCAAGGTGAATTGAAAGTCAGGCAAAACCTTCGGATCAACGGACTTGAGGCTTGCCAGCGGCGCCCCGGTCCAACTGGCTGTAGGCTGAGTAAGCTTGCTTTTGAGGATATCTTTTCCGGACAACTGCAGGCCGATGTTATTGCCATAATCCGACAACAGCGACAGCCGGCCGCTGGAATAATTGTCTAATATGGCAATCTGGGGGATTATCGCCTTGGTAACCAGTTCGGCGCCGCCGTAGGACGCCTCCAGGGAACTGCGGTACCGTTTCTGGGCTGCGGACATCTTTGTCCCCTGCAGGACGTAATACATCAGCGTCATGATCATTGCCAGACAGATGAGGGTGAACATCAGTGCCGTCACCAGGGCGATACCATCTTCATTGCGCAATAGTCTCATATGATCACCACTACTCTTACTGAATAAGATTTTTCGGCCTAACCACGATGGTATAGACCTTCCAGCGGTAGTTCTGCCAACCGCTGCCGATGATATTGCCCAGATCGAAACGCCTCCCCATGATGGTCGCTCCTCCGTCGAACGACTCCCCCACATCAACCGTGTTAGAGGGATAGGTATACAAGAGATCCTTCTGCCCATCTTGGGCAAGGATATAGGCCCTGATTTCCCTAAATTGTTCCCTTATCTGCGCCGCGGTCATGGTAGGCGAGAGAGTATCGGTGTGTAGGTTTACCCTCCCTGTTCCATCTGTATCCAGGCCGTAGACAATCTGCAGGTCTGCTACGCAGTCGAGCAGAGGAATCGTAGTGGAATACCCACCTCCGCTTGAAGTCGAATCCTGACTGATGACCGACTTGTACAAAACCCCGGTGTGTGGTGCGCACCCAGAGGGCATGCTGCTGGCCGGAGGGGTCATCACATAGTAGTCGGCACGATTGAAAGGCATCCTCACCTGCTCAGAACCGGGAGAAGTGGCGCTTGCAATGCCGTAAAGCTCGAAAGTACTGTTGGAGATGCCGCTAACCAATGTGGAATATTTTGAGAAACGCGCCGAAAAGTTACCCCCGGTCGCCATGAGATCACGACTGGGGGGGGTGGCGGTCATGTTGTTCCTGACCACGATCACTCGCTCGCTGGAATCAAAGTCCCTGTTGCTGTCACCCCACTCGGTTCGGGTCTTCGCTCCCCAGGCATCCAGGGCCACCGAGGTCCACTTCTTCACAGTGTCGTTAGTGGCAATGTTGCTCGATTTGATGACAAGGTAGGTTGCCCCCTTGCCGTCGTAAATATTGAATTTCGTGTTGCCGCTGACAACTGCACGGGGGGGATTCCCAGTCCCGCTGACAACGGCATCGTTGAAATCATTGGCACTGCCGCTTACCCAGTAGTCGGTGTCCGGCTTGGAGGAACCGAGATTGGCCTCTGCATAGGTGACCCCGGCAGGGATCGACCAAGGGAGGCCGAATCCAGCCTGTTCCAGATCTGCCCGGAGCACCTCCAGCCCAACAATCCCCTCGATCTGGGTCTCCAGGGACTTGGACTGCTGGGATGACTGAATTGCAATCCTGTTGAATGAGTTTGACGTAATCATCATTAGAATGAGGAATATCCCCATCACCACCAGCAGCTCGGTTATGGTGAAGCCGCGTCTATCTCGAAGCAGCCATTTATCACCCTGTTGTCTACCACTGTCAGCCTTCATGTTGCTACCTCAGTATTGATGTGGGCGCAGTGACCCTGTTCTGGTAGGTAATACCCTTGTAGGTCCAGCTCACCAGCACATCGAGCTGCTTTGTCGCAGGCAGGCCTGCGGAAGTCGAAAGTGTTCGAGCGCTTCTCGTAACGGCGTACTTCCTGCGAGTGCCGCGAATCTTGCTGGCCACCGAATAGGTACGGTAGGTATAGGTCTCGGAAGAGGTGGCGCCGACGGAAATATTGTCAAACCCCTTGCCGCGCAGCTCGTTCATGGCCCGCTCCCCCACATAGACAGCCTCCTCCCGCAGCTGGTTGCGCATATTCGCCTCGATGGCAAGGTTTATGGACTGCAGAAGTCCCAGCATGCCGACCACCAGGATCAGCATGGCCATCATCACCTCAATAAGAGTAAAGCCGTCATTTTTGTTTGATGTTATCGGATGCACAACTGTTCCCCACTGTCCTCTTCCCCAGATTTATCCTCGCCTGTGAAACAACCATGCTGTCGACAACCGCATCACTTGATTTAAGCACGCTGCCGTAGGGATCCACGCAGATCGACCCCTGAGTTCCGTTCGCCATGCCGCTGGTATTAAAGGTGAAGGTGGTGCTCCCCGCTGGGATGAAGTCATATTTAAAGCTCTTGCTCAGGATCGGACTCACGCTTGTCACATTGGACGAATAGATATTGAACGTCTTGCCGCTGAACACCACGCTCCGCGGCCTCTTGGTGTACAGGGCCTCCACCCTGACACCCATCACGTCGCTGAACACGGTCCTTATCTGCCCTTCGACCCCCCCCTTGATCTGCATGCTGGTCCAGTTCTGCGTCGCCAGGGCCAGGAGAATGCCGACTATGGCGAGCACAACCACCAGTTCAACCATTGTAAAGCCCCGCTCACTATTCATGTCAATGTTCCTGTATATGCAGGATCTTCTTCACCGGCTTGTTCATGCTGTTGCTGATGATCGGCGGGGCATCCGTAGGGGGCTTGCCGGTCATGGGGGTCTGCATGCGGCGATTCAGCTTGTCGGTAAACGCATCGGCAAGATCAACCTCCTTGAACTCACCGGTAGAGAGCTGAATCAGCGCCTTCCCCTGCAGCGCATTGGCAGCCCCCTGACCTCCGGTATCGTACTTGACCCCCCACAGATAGGCGTTGCCGCCATAGCCGCAGACATCCATGGTCGGCTTGAACGATGTGAAGAAAACCGTTCCATTGGTAAGAGCCACAGTATCTGTTACGACCCTCTCCGCTGCCTCGCTGGTTGTGGACGGATCCAGATTTATGTACCAGCCGCTATTGCCGGCAGCAATAGTGGAAATTGAATCGGTCTGGTTAACCAGGGAGCCAAGAGTGGTACTTGCCGCACAGCTCTTGTCCAGGAAGTTGCCAGGAGTTGTAGCTGTGTTGTAACAGGGCTCCTTGATGCCGAAGAGTCGGCGGTTACTGTCGTAATCATCAAGGGAGGCACTCTCCCGGAAGAAGTAGCGTCCGGTACCGAAGAAGAGCCACAGATTACGATTCTTCTTGTCCTGTAGCCTGGAGATGGCTGTGGTAACCGGGCCGATGTCATTTATGATCAGGCTCCAGTTCCATGGATTGGCGGCATCGTTGGGATCAAGGCTCTCCATGGTCTTGATTCTCCCCACCCCCCCCTTTGTCCAGGTATTGGTGGATGTATCTTTCTGCACATAGCCGATGTAAATGGCGTCATCCTGGTAATTGCCGGCCACATCCGCCGCGTTGCGATCGATATCTATCGAGCCGCCCAACATGGAGCCGGCAAAGGCATTGGCAATGCCGGTGTCGATCGTTTTGACCTTTACCCCTGTCTGCAAATCTACCACGAAGAACTTCAGGTTCTGGCTGGAGCGCCCCTTGAACTGGGTATTCTCGATCGGCCCTGTTGGGCCGGAACCGAAGACAGCATACCACTTGCCGTTCTTCTCCCTGTTACCCAGGCGTATGATAGCCGGTCCTGACAGGGAGAAACCCATGTCAGGGTCGCTGAATTCCCAGAGCAGCGATGGGTTGACAGGATCGGTTACATCAAGGGCAAAATAGGAGGAGTATCCTAATCCCTTGGTCGCGTCCGCGGGATCGGCAATCGGGGTGGGGACGCAATCCGAACCTAGCGCACAGCTCTGCGCCGATGCCCCACCCAACCCCATGCCGCCTATGACCACCGTACGCCAGGTGTTTTTGCTCGAATCCAGGTTGTTGCTGCTGTCGACAACCGACGCTGTCCTTACCTTGTCACAGGTATCGTAACTGGACCTCACGCAGCCGCCGCCCCCTGTATAGCCGATGCTGGCGTCGAAGATGACTGTTCGGCCGTCAACATAGTACAGGTGGGGATAATAAGGATCAGACATGTATTTCAGATAGGGGAGGGAATTTTTCGGGATGAAGGACCACATCTCCTTCCCCATGTCCGAGCCGGAGAGGGTGGCTTTTTGCAATCCGGATGCCTTTACCGACAGGATCCCCAGATTGAAGGCATGGAACATCCCGTCATTCCCCCCCACGTATACCATCCCCCTGTTCTGGTACTGGTTGGAGTTTATGAAAGAGAGATAGGACTTGTCGTTGTAACCTCCGGGGGGAGAGAGGTTGTAGGTGTTCAGCCGGACGGTGGACTGCACCCGTGGCGTTGAGGAGATGATGTCCCCCAGCCGCCAAACGCCGGTGGAAACGACATTGGTCACCGGGTCCTTGATGCCGACGGTCCGTTTGCGGTAGCTATCCCCCTGGTCCTCGCCGTGCACCCAATTGATCAGTTTCGGAGCCTCGACAGCGTCCAGATTCAGGTAAGGGGCAAGAGCGTCTGAATTGCTGGCAACGGAACCGCCGGGGAAGGTGCTGGAGGAGAAATCTATCAACGTGCTGCCGTCCAGGCTGGTCAGGAGCCTGCGGGGTGTGGTGGAGATGTTGCGCTGCCAGAGGAGTTTTCCGGCACGCCACAGGCTCTTGACATAATCCGGGTCTATCAGGCCGCCCATGGGGGTGTCGCCGGTGCCGTTGCCGTCCGTATCCTTGTACAGCTGCACCATGGTCTTGTCGGCTGTGGTGTCGAAGGTGAACCGAGCAACATAGTCATTGACCAGATTCAGCCTGTAGTCGCTGTCCGTGTCCTCCCGGATGGTGCTGTTGTTGATGTACGGATCCACAAAGTACCAGAGGTTCTGCATCTCACCTGTCCAGAGCACCGGCACCTGGTTTTCGAAGATCTTCTTCGGGTAGAACACCGCCTGGAGGATGTTTGCTCCGCTCCCCTCGCTGTTGGAAAGGATCGACGCCGCCGTACCCGACGCCGCCTTGGCTGCCACGTCCTGGAACACGCTGGTAAGGGCTGCCACCAGACCAGGGTAGTCATTGGCCTGTTTCAAGGCAGTCCCCCCCTTCTCGGCGGTCTTCTTCAGGAGGGTGTAGGAGTTGCAATCGCCGCTGGCGCCGTTTGACTCGCCGTTGAATACCACGTAGGTGGTGATGGAGTCGCGGGCCATCTCCGCCACGGTAGTTGAGGCCGGGGAGGCGAGGTTGAAGCCGGCGATGTTCCGGTTCTTGGCGAGCCAGGACATGATGGGGAGGTTGTTGTTGCCGCCGTAGTCGAGGGTTGAGCCCGTGGGGGCGCCGCTGCAGGCAACCTGGGTTATCCCCGCCTGGGACGCATAGAGGGTGGCCAGGGAGCGAACCGAGCTGTTCCGGTCTGCTGTTGATGCGCCGTCGCTCACCAGGAGGACATAGTTCTGCTGGCAGCGGTACTCTGAGGGGTTGTAGTTCTCGTTGAAGTCCTTGGGCGCAGTGTCGAAGCTGGTGTAATCGGTGCTGGTGGTGCTTATGGAGTTCAGCCTCAGGGCTGTGCGGCTCTTGCCGGCGTCGGCTCCAGTGGGGATCCGGGCGAAGTAGCCGATTGCGTTGTAAAACGCCTCGGAAAAGGGGGTCCATGAGCTGGCCCTGATGTCGTCCAGGACCTTCACCAGGGATGCGGAGGTTGTGTGATCGCCGACGCCTATACTGATGCACGCCTGGTTGCTGCCGCTGCAGTTGGCCACCGTGGTGCAGACCGTGCTCCCCTTGGTGCCGCAGTAGCCGGCCAGACAGGTGTTGAAGCCGGTGCAGTTCCCGTCCGTCTCGCATGGCGTGCCGGTCATGGTAGCGCACAGGCCGTTGCCGATGGGGTAGAGGATCCTGCCGCCGTCCAGGTTGGTGCTGCCGCTTGTGGTGCTGACGCAGGTGTTGCCGCTGCCGCAGTCGATATTCTGGGTGCATACCTTTGTTGAGTCGTTGGAGCAGACCTTTGGGGTACCTATAAGGGCAGTTTCCGAAGCCGAGCCGTACGGGCTAAAACTCATGGCCCCCAGGCGGATGTTTTTGGCAAACTGCTGCACCAGGCCGGTGGGGGCGGTATTGGTGGCCAGCCTGGCTTTCATGGTGGCGATGGGTGAGCCGAGTTGGGCCTCGACCCCCAGGCCGCTGAGGATGGCGGGTAGGTTGTCGGTAATGGCCGTGTTGGACGGGGCGTCTGTCGGGTCTGTCACCGGCGGGGCGGTCATGTCGCCGCAGAAGCGGTACTCCGCCTCGGCCAGCTGGGAGTCGGTGCCTGTCAGGACCCAGTTGCCGCTGGCATCGGTGCTGTAGTACTGGCCGGCATAGGATTCGCCGCAGAGGAGCGCCGGGTTCCCCGGCGCTATGGCCTCAGGACCTGCGTCGCAGGTGATAGAGCCGTCCGCCGCGCAGTCCGTGTTGCTGGTGCACTGCTGCAGATGGTTGTTGTGGCAGGTCTTGTAGGAGGCGTATATGTCAGGGCACTGCTGCTTGATAGTGTTGACATTGGCGAAGCCGTACATTGGGGCTGACTGGACCGTGCCCCGGATCTTCCAGCACTCCTGCATGGACTGCTGGAAGGATACCTTGGTCTTCACCGCCGCCTGCTGGGCCGAGACCAGGCAGTCACCCACGTAGTTGGAGACGCAGGGGCCGTATTCCGCCGCCGCGGTGACGATGCAGGGGGTGTAGTCGCTGGTCACTGCCGGGGAGTAGCCGGTACAGACCCCGGCCCTGCCTGTAAAATTAGTCCCCGTGGAGCGGAATCTGCAGTCGGTGGATTCCGTGGCCGGCCGGCAGCGCACATTGGCCGGGGGGGTGTCGTTCTTACCCGGGGCAGGGGTGTACATGGCCTTGTCCGTGGAGCAGTACCCCAGCACCTCCGGGGTGACCGGCTTGCAGTCGGTGTTCTCGGTGGCCACGGTGCAGGCGATGGTTGGCTTGCCCGAGCAGTAGCTCCCCGCTGCTGTCTTGCAGGTGGTGGTGTCGGAGGTACCGCTGCATGCCTGGCTGGTGTTCTGGTTGCAGACGAAACCGCTCTGGGCCACCGCTGAGTTGAGGATGCAGTCGCTGTTGGTGGAGCAGCTCTTGGCCGGCAG
>CALMOE010000082.1 GCA_937871715.1 uncultured Geobacter sp.
CGGTATTGCGCCGGGCTATCCACCGCGGTGTCGCCGGGAGGCTGCTCGCTGGAGGGCTGATCCGCTTGGGGAGGCGGGGAAACCGGGACAATGGGCTCTTTGCCATGCACGACAGGCTCCAGGTACTTTTCGATAAACCCCTTCTTGGCCTGGCACCATTCGCTCTTGTGGAGAAAGGAGCCGGCAGCCGACCAGGCGTCGAGGGGGCAGCCGCCATGACAGATATCCCAGAAGCGGCAGCCGCTGCAATCGCCATCAACAAGGATTTCATTGCGGCTGAGCAGGGTTTCCCGCTGCGGGTCTGCCAGGGCCTGGGAAAAGGATTTGTCGAAGATGGAGCCGTAATCCAGGAGCCCCCAGTCGGCGGAGCGGCCGCAGTGGGAGAGGCTGCCGTCCGGAAGGATGTTCAGGTGCGTGTGGGCGCAAGCGCCCGAGTCACAGCACATCAGCGACCTGCCACCCTCCAGGAGGGTCTTGGTAAGGTAGTGAAATGGCTGGACCTGCGGGAACTCATCCCTGCGGGCCCACCAGAGGGGGAATATGGCGCCGAGAAAATCGGCATACTCTTCGGGTGAAATCTTCAGCTGTTCCAGCCTCTTGCTGTAGAGGAGCACCGGGTTTAGCATTATGGAGCTCCGCGGTGAGAGGTTGGTGAGGAAACGGAAAATCTCGAGGGGCCGTGCCAGGGAGAGTCTGGTCACCACATGGATGACCCCCCAATTGAACCCCTCCTCCTCCACTATGGCAAGGGCTTCCATGAACTTTCGGTTGTATGAGGATGAGTCCCGATTGCTCCCCAGCCCCCGTATGTTGCCGGCAGGGTCGTAGCTGGTGCCGATGCTGCTGATCCCCAGCTTCCTGAAGATCCCGGCGAACTCCCGGTTGAAGAGAGTCAGGTTGCTCTGGATGTTGTGCCTGATCCGCCGTGCCGTACCTGCGCAATGTTTCTCCTGGAAGCGGATGGCGTGGTAAAAATATTCCGGGCCGAGGAGGAGTGGCTCGCCTCCGTGCCAGATGATTTCCAGCTGTTCCTCCGGCCTTTCGACAAGGAACTCGTTGACCCTGGAGAAAAAGAGTTCCAGGGTTTCCAGTGGCATCGTCGAAGGGGTGCGCGGCTCCTTGTGCACCACGTCGCAGTAGATGCAGCGGGAGTTGCAGGATTCGGTCGGCTTGAAGATTACGGTTGCCATACGCGCAACTCCTCTCCGCCGGCCCTTTGCGCTCCCCGTTGCCGCGCCACATCCAGCATCTCCTGGAAGAAGCCGGCGCAGCCGCCGTCTTCCCCAGCCTCCGGGGCGAATCTCCCCAGGCAGATCTTCCACCCGGCGCAGAATGCACATGGGTGGTTTTCGGCTAAACGGTACCGCCATGAATTGATCCGTTCACTTATCGCCGGGAATTCGTCCGCCGCTGCGATCTCCGCGATTCCTGCGGCAATGAAGTCGCCCATTGACGCTTCTCGTCGGGAAAGGGCGACGCGCCCCCTGGCGTCGAGGTGGAGAAAGTGGCGCGGGTCGTCGAAGAAGATCCTGCCCCAGTCAAGATAAGACGACGGCTCGTAGCTGGAGGCGATGAACTCGAATGGCTCTATGGGGGCATGGGGTGCCCTTTCGAGAACCGCGTAGGTCATCAGGTCGGCAAGCTCCTCCCAGTTGGTCTCCCCGGGGGCGAACAGGGCGCAGCAGTGAATGCCGAGGGAGGACAACAGCCGCAGGGAGGTGATATTGTCCGGCCGGTCGCAGGGGAGGTAGATCCTGATATTCCCCCCCCGCAGAACGGGGAGGATCGCCGTTACTCTGCGGAACTTTCCCATGGCAGGCGCCATGATCGCCAGAGGGATATCCTTGATGCCGTCATGCAGGGCCAGTTCCGCCAGAGGGGAGTTGGCCTCGACGATGACGCAGAAGAGGGCATTGCCGGAGTCACGAACGTGTGCCGCTGCTTCTGCCGCCTGGGGGATGCTTTTAACCCTGACAGCGACAATCTGGCCGCTCATGCTGCGCAGCAGGGTCTTGTTATAGGGGATGACGATTTTTGGCAATTTCATGCTCGATCTCCGGGATCCTGACTGGGGCCTCATCCACGAAACGGTTTAGGAGCTGGCATACCCCCCCGCCGCTGCACACATCATCCTCCCGCTGCCTGCAGCCGTCGCACTCCTCGAATATGCCGGCTATCTCCACCCTGATCTGCTGGCGGAGCTGTCTGAAGTGCTCCTCGATTTCCAGCAGGGAGTCGAATTCGAAGAGTGATCTCCTCTGGTAATCGGAAAGGGGGAAGCAGTGATAGACGCTCATGTCCGGCGTTATGTCCACTGCCGCCCCGCACCTGAAATGGGGTGAGCCTCTGAAGCGATTCAGCCAGCCGAGCTCCTCGTCGGTGAATTTGCACATGGGGAAGCCGCAATCAAGCCCCGGGCTGACGCGGGTCGCCTCAAAGATCTCCCGGTAGGAGTAGAGTCTCTCCACCACCTGGCGCATCTCGGCTGGCCTGATGAAACCGTTCCCCTTCCCGGGGATAGGGTGGGTGATGCCGAGGCGCAGGTGCCGTTTCAAGCCGAAGCGGTTGATGGCGTCGAAGAGAAAGTCGAGGGTGAAGTCGGGGCGGTAGATATTGAACCCTGGCGAGACCCATGGCCCCATCAGGGAGAGGAACTCTTCGATCCTCTCCCGCTCCGTGTGCGGCGCCGGTGTCTGCAGCGGATCATTTAGGTTGCAGACGAAGGTGAGTCGTTCGCGGCTGATGCCGGTGAGGTGGCGGCGGAACTCTTCGCGCCTCGATTTGCCCAGCATCCCGTTGGTGAAAACAGTTACATCGAAACCCCGTTCGAGGAGATAGAGGATGTAGTCAACGCACTCCGGGTGGATGGTCGGTTCACCCCCCAGGAGCGACACCCGCCTCTGACCCGACATCAAGAGAAAGTCGGCAATGTAGATCAGGTTCTCCCAGGACATGAGGCTGTCGACGTCCGAACCTGCCATCTCCCGCTCCGCGAAGCAGTAGGGACAGGAGCGGTTGCACCTGGTTGTAAGGAGTATGTTTGCCATAGGGAATCCTTCGTCTCCTCATCGGCCGGCCGCTGTGATGCAGCCGGAGTCTTCCTTCGCCAGCGAGCCTGCATGTCGCCCGAGCCAGAGATGGTTGTTGTATATTTTGCTCAGGTAGGCGGCGAAATCATTGACGGCATTGCTTCTCATCTCGTTGTCGATATGCAGGTAAGAGTCGCAGATCGAAGTGCGGCTTACCCCGAATAGCGATGCCAGGGCTTCCAGGAGCAGCGAAGCGTCAAGCCTCGTGCCGGTTTCAACCGCAGTGAGACCGTCGGGCCGGAAAAGTTTCCTGAGAATGTGCGGCAGGTCGTTCCACAGCTCCCCCGTGCAGTGGCAGAGGTGGCGCCCCAGGGAGAGGTCGCTGTCACGGTAGTCGCCTATGCTGCAGACCCCCGCCCCACGGCCGGACAGCCTCCTGTAGGTGATTGTACCGGTACTCATCTCCTTGTCGGAATAGAGGTTTTTGCCGTCATCGAAGAGCAGCAGTTCATCCCGCAGGGCCTCCGGTCTCATTGCAAATAGTGAGGTGTGAATCCGGTCCGCCCCCCTGGCATAACGTCCGGACATGAGATGGCCACGATCCAGCGGGGCAAGGAGGGCCTCAATTGAGGCTTCGCCGCTGATGAAGAAGTCGTCGTCCATGAACACCAGGCGCCTGGCAGGGAGCGTATAGCATGCCAGGGATATGAGGTTTTCCAGGTAGAGCTGACGACCAGAGTCTAAGAAGGAGAGCCCTCTTTGGCGGAGATGGGAGAGCACGGCGCGGCGCTCTCCCCAAAAGCTCTGCCGGACGATGCCCGGGAGGTGGTCCAGCACTGCATAGTCGAAGATGATGCAGAGGCTGTCCAAGGTTTTTGCTGCTCGCTGCTGCAGGTTCCCCAGGGCGCTTTCGAGGAGGGGGAGGTAGAAGATGTGCGGCATTACGATCGTATGGTCGGCAATGACGCCGCTGTCCCATCTTTTGGCCAGTCTG
The DNA here is from genome assembly GCA_937871715.1 of uncultured Geobacter sp. GTDB lineage: Bacteria > Desulfobacterota > Desulfuromonadia > Geobacterales > DSM-12255 > CALMBF01. The sequence continues at coordinate 4,024 of CALMOE010000082.1, forward strand.
CGCACGCCGGCGTCGTCGAGCGTGATGCTCTTCGTCTCGGTAGGCGCTCCTTCTTCTCCGCTACCCAAAGGGGCCGGCCTCCCCAGCAGTTGCCTGAGGACTGCCTTCGCCCGTCTCGATGTCTCCGAGCCGTTCTCCCCCTCTATCCTGCAGCCAGCAAGGCGCGGGGTCAGATGCCTGCGCAGGATCATACCCAGGGCCTTGCCCGTCTGCTCCATGGTGGCTCTGGATATTTCGATCATGATGTGAAGATTGTAGCTGCCGGCTCTCTTCAATATACCCCATCCAGCTAAGTTAGCTTATGCTGCCATGTCTGCGGCTGGTCTCGTCAGTCTGCATCAGATTAAACTTCCGATTCTACCATGTCAACGAATCACAATTTCCCCCCTCTCTTTGCTGCGGTTCGTTATGCTGTTTCAACTGGTCGGGCAAATCTGGAAATGGAAAAGCCTTCCGTGTCCCTGGAATTTCTACCAGCGGATGATAATCTCCAACATTTCCGAGTCAGCGGAGCCGCTATCCGGCCTGGTTTGTATCCTGCCGACCCGCTCCAGGCGGCCGAGCAGCTCAGCCACCCTGCTTCGTTTCATCCGCACCGTGATGGAGCGGTTTTCCCCCTCGTAGGCACGGCGGATTATCCTCCCGCCAAGGTCGGAGATCGCCTTCTCGATGGCGACTGCGACTCCTTCGGAGTCGGCGGTGACCAATGTCATGGTGAACTGCGCCCCCTGTCCGTCATGGGGTGGAGAGGGGGTGGGGGCATTTTGCCATGCACCGTAGGTTTCCGCCTGATAGCGACGGCCTGCCGGTTCATATCCCTGCTCGAACTTTGCAGCGGCTTTACTCCCGCCGGCGCCCGTCTGGACGGATTCCCGGCTCTGCCGCCATTCCAAGTTAGCGGCTGGTTGAGGCACAGCATCGCTCTGCCGGACATCGTCCCCCTGGCGCCAGGCGTCACGCCGAGCTGCCGGTGCGGGTGATTGCGGTAGGGGAGTGGGCTTCGGCTCTGATCTTTCGGGGTCAGCGGGTCGCAGCGGCGGAGGGGGGGCGTACTCCGCCCGTTTCCCCGCCCCCTTCGGTCCGCCCGGTGGATTACCCTCAACTGGTATCACCTCCTTTTGCGCTTGCCTGGTCCCGGTTGGCCTTTTTCCCGGTTCCTGCTGGGGGGGCAACGGCTGCTGCGCCTGCATTTCTTGTTGATGGGGCTCGGTCAGCTGCATCTCAGGAGAGGTACTGCGAGCCAGGTAGTAACCGGTTATGCAGATGCAGAGCAGGGCGAGGGCCTCAAGGGGGAGCTTGACGTGCAGGGGGTACAAGATGGCCTGCCAGAACCCGTTCTTTGGCTTCGCTTCGGATCTGACCCTGGCCATGATCCTGGCGGTCAGCCAAGGAGGGGGTTCCTCCTGTGGCAGGCTGCGCAGCGCTTCGATGGTCCTGGTCAGCTCCTGCAGGGCCCTTCTGCAAGAGGGGCACTCTGCCAGGTGAGCTTCAACGAGGCTCCGTTCTTCCTGATCCAGCTCGTTGTCCAGATAGGCAGAGAGGTTGCGGCGGATTTCCGTGTGGTTCATAAGAATTCTCCCAATGACCGTTTCAGGCACACCTTGATCATCTCCCTGGCGCGGAAAAGGCGGGACTTTAAAGTCCCCGGACGGATGCCGAGGGCGGAGCAGACCTCCTCGTAGGCCATGTTTTCCACGTCCCGCAGCACAAGGACCTCGCGGAAGTCGGCACCAAGCTGTTCGATGCAGGAGCGCAGCTTCAGGTGGAGTTCGTGTCGTTCCAGCTGCTCCAGGGCGGAGGGGGCCGTTGAGGTGGGTTCTCTCTCCGGTATTTCTTCGCACTCCCCATGGGGTTGCGGATGCCCGGAAATCTCGAGATGTTGCCTCGACCTGTTCTTCGTCGCGCGGTTGCGGGCAGTGTTGATGGTGATACTGGTCAGCCAGGTGAAGAGTCTGGACTTGTGGCGGAAAGAGTCGATCCCCCTGTGGGCGGCCAGGAACGAGTCCTGCACCACTTCGCCGGCATCCTCGTAATTGCCGAGAATGCGCAGGGAGATGTTGAACAGCTTCGCCTGGTATCTGCGCACCACCGTCTCGAAGGCGGAAAGATCGCCGTCACGCCAGGATGCAACCAGCTGGATATCTTCAGGTTCGTTGAACTCTGTCATCTAGTTTCTCTATAAGACAGTTGCTGTTGCCGTTTTGTTCCCGGGGAAAAACAGTGTCGGCAATAAAGTGCGCTCGGTTCCATTAACTCACCTGCGGGGATGATAAGTATAATCCATGCTGGGCAATAAATGACGACAAACATGAAGGGCGCCGCATAAGCGCACCCTTACCAGTTGGCCGGGAGCGGAAATTCCTTGAAAGCTCCCTCTCCCTCTGCTATCAACAGGT
>CALMOE010000083.1 GCA_937871715.1 uncultured Geobacter sp.
TCTTCGGGGCGGGTGGAGCCTCCTTCGAGATGATCCGCTCCCTGGTGGAACATCTGCCGGTCATGATCACCCCACGCTGGGTTGAGACCCGCTGCCAGCCAATCGCCGTAGGGGACGTGATCCGCTACCTGGTGGGGTGCTTCAGGGAGGAGCGGACCAGGGGGGAAACCTTCGACATCGGCGGCCCGGAGATTCTAACCTACAGGGTGATGATGGAGCGCTTCGCCGCCATAGAGGGGCGCAGGCTGCTGATCATCCCGGTGCCCCTGCTCACCCCGACCCTCTCCTCCTACTGGGTCGGGCTCATCACCCCGGTGAAGCCGTCCATCTCCATGCCGCTCATCGAGGGGCTGGCTAACGAGGTGATCTGCCGCGACAACCGCATTCGGGAGCTGATCCCCTTCGAGCTCACCCCATACGACGAGGCGGTGCGCATCGCCCTCGGCGAGGCTGCCGCAGGATGACCACCGCGCCGGTTGCCTGGGGGACACAGTAGGGGCAGTGGAGAGGGGGGCGGTCCGCAGCTGGAGCTAACTTGCAGAGTGAAAGGAGAGGGAAATGGTTGAACAGCACAGCAATTACAGCGTCGAGCATATAGGTCCATTTGAGGAGCTGCTGAAGAGGGATTTCATGGGGTTTCACGGCAAGTACTTTGCCGGCAGGGACCTGGGGCTGACCGGTTGCGAGGTCTCCATCAACCGCCTCCCCGCCGGCAAGGGGATGCCATTCGTCCATACTCACCGCAGGAACGAGGAGCTCTACATAATCCTCAAGGGGAGGGGGACATTCTATGCGGACGGCGACGAGTTCCCCGTCTCCGAGGGGAGCCTGGTCCGGGTCGCCCCAGAGGGGGAGAGGGCCTGGCAGGCCGGCGATGAGGACCTGTACTTTATCTGCATCCAGGCCGAGGCCGGCAGCCTCTCCCAGGCGACCCTGGAGGACGGTGTCAGGCACGACACCAAGGCGTCGTGGATGAAGAAGTAGCGTGCTTCGGACAGCTGCTCGAATGCGTGGACGGCAGGTTTCAGCCGGCGCCACAGGTTGAAAATAAAAAAGGGGGGACCGGATGGTCCCCCCTTTTCCATGGAGCAGGTGCCGTATTACTTCTTCTTGTGTGCAGGCGTCTTGGGTGCTGCAGCAGGGGCAGCTGCCGGCGCTGCAGCCGGTGCTGCTGCTTTCCAGTTGTTCAGGTCGTGGGCGATGCCGTGGCAGTCACCGCATTTCGGGAACTTGGACATGATGCCGGCTGCGTGTGGCACGCCGTGGCAGTCCTGGCACTTGGGCACCATCTTGTGCTTCTCCTGGTGGCAGGTTACGCAGAGGAGCGACTTGTGCTTGGCCTTGCTGGCGGTCAGCAGGTTGAGGGCCTTGGAGTGGCAGGCGCCGCACTGCTTGGAAGGTGTGTCGCCTGCATAGGCAACGTTCTTCGGCTGGTGGGCCTTGTGGCACTTCTTGCAGTCGCCGGCGTTCTGCTCGGCGGAGTGGGGCTTGTGGCACTGGGTGCACTGGGGGATCTTGCCGTGTACGTCGTGGCAGAAGGAGCAGTTGAGCTTGCTGTGCTTGCTCGGGAACTGCTTCAGCTGGGCAATCTGCGGATTGTGGCAGGTGAGGCAAGGCTCGGTCACGTCACGGCCGAAAACGATCTCTTTCGGGGTGTGCGGATTGCGGTGACAGCCGAGGCAGCCGCCGAGCTTGAAGTGGGGCTTCCCTTCGTGGCACTGGCCGCAGAGGGGGATGATCTTCTTCACTGTGGGGGGGTGACCCTGGTGGCAGTCCTGGCAGGTGACCTTGGTCTTGTGGGCCTTACCCTTGGCATCCACGTCTGCCGGCGGCTTGGCGTGGCACTTGACGCAGTCAGCGCTGGTGAGCTGGGGCGTCTGCTTTGCTGCCGGGGCAGCGGGGTCGGCGGCGAATGCGGCCGAAGCGAGCAGGAGCAGGCCTGCTGCCAACGAAACGACATACTTCACTGTTTTCATTGTTCCTCCCTGAAATGATGTAATCGCCAAAAAATGGCAGTTGAAACATGGTTATGGCGGATTAAAAACCTTTCGCTTTTAACACGTAGGTTTCTGCTTCGTCAATGAAAGATTGTATACGCGCTAGATGGCGTTTCTCTCCACGTATGCACGGATCAGGGCCAGTTCCGCATCCATGGTCTCGCAGCGTGAAGGCAGGGTGTCTAGTCCCTGCAGAGGCCCGGGGAGCTCCGGCTCGCTGCCGGTTGCCAGCCTGACGGCATCGCCGAACTTGGCAGGGTGGGCCGTTGCGAGGCAGACGACCTCCGCGTCGTCAGCGGCGCGCTGTAGCGCTGCGCATACCCCTACGGCGGTGTGGGGGTCGAGGGTGTAGCCGGTGCTCTCCTTGAAGGAGGCGATGGTTGCCAGGGTCTCTTCCCGGTTCACCGAGGCCGAGGCGAATTCGCCCCTCACCCTGGCCATCTCCGCTTCGCTGAACTCCATCCGGCCGCTTCTGGCGAACTCCGCAAAGGCATCACGCACCCTTGCCGGATCGTCGCCGAAGAGGTGGTAGAGGTAGCGCTCGAAGTTGGAGGCCACCTGGATGTCCATGGAGGGGGAGAGGGTGGGGACGACCGTGCCGGTCGAGTAGTCGCCCTGGTTGATCATCCGGGTGAGGATGTTGTTTTCATTGGTCGCCAGGATCAGCTTGCTGATGGGGAGCCCCATCCTCTTGGCCACATAGCCGGCGAAGATGTCACCGAAGTTGCCGGTGGGGACGGAGAAGATCACCTCTTTCGGGGAGCTGTCGGTCACCCGCAGCCAGGCGTAGAAGTAGTAGACCACCTGGGCGAGCACCCTTGCCCAGTTGATGGAGTTGACCGCACCCAGGGAGTGCTTCTCCTTGAAGGGGATGTCGCTGAAGAGCTGCTTTACCATGGTCTGACAGTCGTCGAATGTCCCTTGTACCGCGATGTTGAAGACGTTGGGGTCGGTGACCGTGGTCATCTGAAGCGCCTGGATGGGGGATGTCTTGCCGTGGGGGTGAAGGATGAATATGTTGATGTTCTCCTTGCCGCGCACGCCGTAGATCGCCGCACTCCCGGTGTCGCCGGAGGTGGCGCCGACGATGTTCATCTTCTCCCCCCGCTCCTTGAGGAGGTACTCGAATAGGTTTCCCAGGAGCTGCAGGGCAACGTCCTTGAATGCCAGGGTCGGGCCGTGGAACAGTTCGAGGATATGCACGCCGTTCTTCTTGATAAGCGGGGTGATGGCCGGGTCGCGGAATGTGGCGTAGGAGCGGTCTAGCAGATCTTTCAGGTCGGCTGCAGGGATGTCGTCGGCAAAGGGGGCAATGACCCTGAATGCCAGTTCCTGGTAGGAGAGTGTGCGCCAGGATTCAAGGGTGGCGCGGTCAACTTGCGGATAGTCGGTGGGGAGGAGCAGGCCGCCGTCCGTGGCAAGCCCCATCATGACCGCATCCTTGAAACCTATGGGGGCTATCTGTCCCCTGGTGCTGATGTATTTCATCTGAATCCTCGCTTGTTGCGGAGAGGGTTTGAATTGCCAGTCAACCGGCTTGGCCAGTCGTGATGGCGATTATTACGTTCACTTGGCGCTGATTTTCACTCGGCGCCCATGGACGGAGAGCCTCCCCTCGGCGAAGAGCTGGATGGCCGCCGGGTAGAGCTTGTGCTCTTCCACATGGATCCTCTGGGATAGGGTCTCCTCCGTGTCCTCATCAAGGACCGGTACGACCGACTGGAGGATGATCGGTCCGGTGTCCGTGCCCGGGTCGACGAAGTGGACGGTGCATCCCGAGACCCTTACCCCGTACTCCAGCGCCTGGCGCTGGGCATCGAGGCCGGGGAAGGATGGCAGGAGGGCCGGGTGGATGTTCATCACCCGGTCTGGAAAGGCGCCGAGGAGGACCGGGGTGACGATGCGCATGAAGCCCGCCAGGACAACAAGGTCCACGGCGTGCTCTTGCAGGATCGACACCAGGGCGGCGTCGTACTCGGAACGGTCCTGATATTGGCGGTGATCGAGGTGATGGGCCGGAATGGCGTGGTTCCTGGCCCGCTCCAGTCCGAAGGCACTCTCTTTGTTGCTGATCACGCAGACTACCTGGCCGTCGATGCTCCCGGCGGCACAGCCGTCGATGATTGCCTGCAGGTTGGTGCCGCTGCCGGAGACGAGCACGCCGATTTTTATCTTGCCAAAATTCCCTGCCATGATGCTCCCGCTTTTCCCCTTGTCACTACTCACTTCTTACTGTTTTTCAGACCATCTCCACCGCTTCGGCGCCCTCTTCGCATTTGGCGATTTCGCCGATGACGAAGGCGGTTTCGTTCAGCCCGGAGAGGCGGATCATGATGTCCTCGGTCTGGGCCTCTGGGACGATCAGCACCATGCCGATGCCGCAGTTGAGGGTGCGGAACATCTCGCTCTCCTCGATGTTGCCGGCCTTCATGAGGATGTTGAAAATATCCCCCACTTTCCAGCTCTCCTTGTTGATGACCGTCTTGCAACCCTTGGGGAGTACCCTGGGGATGTTCTCCAGAAGCCCTCCTCCGGTGATGTGGGCGATGCCATTGATGGTGAAGTCGCGCAGCAGGTTGAGCACGGACTTTACGTAGATGCGGGTCGGTTTGAGGAGTTCGTCGGCAACGGTGAGCCCTGTTTCCGGCATGATGCTGTCGATGGAGAGCCCCATCCTATCGAAGATCACTTTGCGCGCCAGGGAGTAGCCGTTGGAGTGCAGCCCCGATGATGCCAGGCCGATGACCTTGTCTCCCACGGTGACCGAGGAGCCGTCGATCAGGTTGTCGCGGTCGACGACACCCACGGTGAAGCCGGCGATGTCGTACTCGCCATCGGCGTAGAAACCGGGCATCTCAGCGGTCTCGCCGCCGATCAGGGCGCAGCCCGCCTGGACACAGCCGGCTGAGATCCCCTTGACGATGTCGGCCGCCTTGGCCGGATCGAGTCTGCCGGTGGCCAGGTAGTCGAGGAAGAAGAGGGGCTCGGCACCCTGGACAACGATGTCGTTGACGCACATGGCCACCAGGTCGATGCCGACGGTGTCATGGCGGTCAGCCATGAATGCCAGTTTCAGCTTGGTGCCTACTCCGTCCGTACCGGAGACGAGCACCGGATTCTTGTATTTGCTGGCATTGAGGGAGAAGAGGCCGCCGAAGCCGCCGATATCCGCCATTACTTCGGGGCGGGAAGTGGCCTTAACCAGTGGCTTGATCATCTTGACAAAGGTGTTGCCCGCGTCGATGTCGACGCCGGAATCCTTGTAGGTAATGCGCTCGTTGCTCAAAACAGTTCCTCCTTGAAATGGACACGAAAATATATGCCATCAGTGGGGAAAAGTCAAACCTTTCCGCCCCGGACAAAGGTATTTACAAGCCTGTTCCCTTGGCTTATCATGGCCGCCATATGATTGAAATGACGAATGAAATAGTAATATGTCCCATGTCCGAGTCCGACCTCGACCAGGTGATGGCCATAGAACTGGCATCCTTCCCCAACCCCTGGACGCGGCAGCACTTCCTCGACGAGCTGAGCTCCCCCTACGCCTTCCCCCTTTCAGCCTTCGATCTCGGCGGCCGTCTCGTCGGCTTCATCTGCCCGATGCTTCTCCTAGGCGAGGGGGAGATCATGGACGTGGCCGTGGACCCGGATTGTCGGGGGAGGGGGGTAGGGCGGATGCTGGTGCAGCGGGTCCTGGACGACTGCCTTGGCGCCGGGGCCGCCTGCGTTTTCCTGGAGGTCAGGGTCTCCAATCATGCCGCCATCTCCCTCTACTCGGAGATGGGGTTCGTGGAGACCGGCAGGCGGAGGCGCTACTACAAGGATGGCGAGGATGCCCTGGTGATGGAGCGGCTCTTCACCTCCGGATAGGGGCACAGCGTTGCTTTTGTGTAAACAGTCTGCTATAAACCCTCCATTCGAAAACGGTCGGTCCGGATCATAAAACGCTCACAAGGGGGAGTTATCTCCATGCAGTTTCAGTCCCAGGTTCTGTCAAATGTCGAGGTTTCGCCAGGTTATTTCAAGATGCGCATGACCGCCCCGCCGGCCGTTCTGGAGTCGAGCGCCGGTCAGTTCGTCATGGTCAAGGTGAGCAGGGCGATCGACCCCCTGCTGCGCCGCCCCTTCGGCATCTACGACATGGGGGTATATGTGACCCCCTACACGGATTCGGGGACCCAGACCTTTGTGGAGATACTTTACAAGGTTGTCGGCAAGGGGACCGGGATGCTCTCGGATATGCACCAGGGGGATGCCCTCGACATCCTCGCCCCCCTGGGAAAGAGTTTCGATCACGGCCCAGAGGACGAGGAGAAGATCCTGGTTGGCGGCGGGGTTGGCCTTGCCCCCCTCTACCTCCTCGCCAAGGAGCTGGTTAAGTCCCACAGGGTCAGACTCTTCGCCGGCGGCAGGAGCAAGGAGGACATCCTCTGCATCACCGAGTTCGAGCGCCTCGGCGTGGAGACCTACGTGGCCACCGATGACGGCACCTTGGGCGACCGGGGGCTGGTCACCCAGGTGATGATGAAGCACCTGGCTGCCGGCAACGGCCCGAGCCGGCTGTTCGCCTGCGGCCCTTTCCCCATGCTCAGGGCCGTGGCAGGCATTGCCGAGGAGATGCAGGTCCCCTGCCAGGTATCCCTGGAGGCTTACATGGCCTGCGGCATGGGAGCCTGCCTCGGCTGTGTCGTCAAGGGGGTCAACCACTCGGCGGAAACCCCTGATTATCGCTGCGTCTGCAAGGACGGGCCGGTGTTCGAATCCACCGACCTCTCCTGGGAGTAGGGGCGTTCCACTGCAGTGCCGGCCACCCGGCTCCCCTGCTGAAGCGAAGCTGAAGATGTCTCAAACTTTATATCCATTACGGAGTGACCATATGATCAAACCTAGCATGTCCGTGGAGATTGCCGGGATCAAGATGCGCAACCCGGTGATGACCGCCTCCGGAACCTTCGGCTATGGCCAGGAGTTTGCAGATTACATGGAGCTGGAGTCCATCGGCGCCATGATCACCAAGGGGCTCTCGCTGAAGCCCAAGGCCGGCAACAACACGCCGCGGATCGTCGAGACCCCCGGCGGCATGCTCAATGCCATCGGCCTGCAGAACGTGGGGATCGACTCCTTCATCGCCACCAAGCTGCCTTTCCTGCGCACGGTGAATACTCCGGTGATCGTCAACCTCTATGGCAACTCCCTGGAGGAGTACGGCGAACTGGCCGCCAGGATCGACGATCTGGAGGAGGTTGCCGGGGTGGAGGTGAACATCTCCTGCCCCAACGTCAAGCAGGGGGGGATAGTCTTCGGCACCGATCCTGCCGCCGCCTCCCAGGTGGTGGAGCTGGTGCGAAAATCCACATCCAAGCCGCTCATCGTCAAGCTCTCCCCCAACGTCACCGATGTGGTGGCCATGGCCAGGGCGTGCGTGGATGCGGGGGCAGAGGCCCTCTCCCTCATCAATACCCTTACCGGCATGGCCATCGATATAAACCGCCGACGCCCGGTGCTGGCCAACATCACCGGCGGCCTCTCCGGTCCGGCCATCAAGCCGGTGGCCCTGCGCATGGTCTGGCAGGTCTCCAGGGCCGTCAATGTGCCGCTGATCGGCATCGGCGGCATCATGAACGCAACCGATGCCCTTGAGTTCATCCTTGCCGGAGCCACCGCCATCCAGGTGGGGACGGCCAGCTTCCTCAACCCCTCGGCTGCCGAGGAGATCGCTACCGGCATGGAGAGTTGGCTGGTGGAGAACGGGGTGAGCGACATAGGAGAGCTGATCGGCGCGCTCAAGTGCTGACCATGGCCTAGATCCATTCTATTGAGCCGCTTCCCTCTAAAGGGGAGCGGCTTTTTTCTTTTCTCCCCACTCATCCACCTGTTGTGCCGTCGCTGGTAATTATTCCCTGTACCCCTTCCTTT
>CALMOE010000084.1 GCA_937871715.1 uncultured Geobacter sp.
TCTACACTATCCTCTTCGTCGGCAGCGTCAGATGTGTATAAGAGACAGTGCCGGTCCCGGTCTCGCCGGTAATCAGCACTGGCCGCATGGTCCTGGCGAATGTCTCCATCAACTTGAAGATCGCCTTCATCTTGGGATTGCGGGTAATGATCCTGTCGAACAGATCTGGTGCCGACAGGGGGTTGCCGAGGAGATACTCCTTGAGGCGGCGGTTCTCCTGGTTGAGACTGCTGAGGCGTACGGCATTGCCTAGCACCTGCAGGAGGCGGCGGGTATCCACCGGCTTGGTGAGGTAATCGTAAGCGCCGATCTTCATGCAGCTGACCACGTTGTCCACCTCGCTGACGGCGCTGGAGATTATCACCGGTACATCGGGATAGCGGTCTATGAGAATCGGCAGCAGCTCCCGCCCGGAGATCCCCGGCATGACCATGTCAAGGAGAATGACAGCCGCCCCCTCCTTTTCAAGGGAGTCCACCGCCTCCGTTGCGCAGCTGTATGCCGACACGGCCCTGAAGCCGTTGACCGTGAGGATCCTCTTCATCCCGTCGAGAAAATCCTGATCGTCGTCGATCATTACGATTCTCTGCCCTGTCCTGACAGTCATCCCGCCTTCTCCTGATCGTTACTATTCACTCTGACCCTTGCATTTAGCACATCAGTGCCAATAGACCATCTCCAGGATGGCAATGGTGTTGTTCCTGTTCACCCCCGGCTGCAGGTTCATGTTTCTGACCCGTTCGGTGCCGAGGCTGGCCCCCAGATTGAGCCTGTCGGCCAGGGGGAACCTGCAGAAGAGTCGTGCACCGCCCTTCCGTTCGATCGCCTGGCCGTCAACCCTACCCAGGTTGCCGCGCACGGTGTGCATCAGATCCAGGCCGGCGCTGCTTCTCACGTCGAACCAGTGGCTGTATCTCAGGAAAAAGTCCTGAGTCGCCCCCCCCTGGGAGTGGCCGATGGGCATCCCCTTGTAGACGTACCCCTCGGAGAACTGGCCATGGGTGTAGAGTATCCTGTTCCCCTGGAAATATTCGAAGCGAAGGTCGTTCCTGGCGTCCGCGGTCAGGCTGGGGATGTAGATCCCCGCCAGGTAGCTCTCGACGAAGGGCCAGAACTTGGCTGCGTCCTCGCCGGAGAACTCGCCGTAAAGCTCGGTATTCCCCAGCTCGGGGATGCGCCACCTGAGCTCCACCCCACCCAGGCTGTTGGAGTTGTCCTCGTGGGTCCCCCCCACAAGCCCCTTGAAGTAGCTGGAGAAGCTGTTGTTAACCCCAGGGCCACCCTGCTGGCGGCCGAGGTTTATGCCGATCTCCACCTGGGGATCGGGCTTGAGGGATGCCTTGATGGCGTAGAAATACGGCTGCCTAACCCCGTTATCCGTGGTGACGCGGTCGAAGCGGGAGAAGATGAGGGCATACTTGAACTTGCCGAGAAATCCGGCATCCAGCGGCTCGGGGCTGGAGAGCTTGATCAGGTCGAAGTTCTTGGCATTGTCGGAGAGGGTGATTGCCCCGCGCTGGCCGAAGCCGAGCCAGTTGGCGTCCCTGCCTATCTCCAGTTCCAGGCCGCCCCCCCCAAGCTTGACATACCCCTTGTTGAGCCTTAGGTTGATGAGCCCGTCGGTTGTGACGAACCTGGGCTCCAGCAGCATGGTCACCCCCCTGCCGCCGCGCGCCTCGGAAGTAAGGGTCAGATCCAGATTGCTGCCGCTCTGGTAGCGGACCCCCTCGTTGTTCTCCAGCAGGGGGGTACCCTCGCTCCCCTGCTGCAGGGCCACGGCGTCCGGCGGGTTACTGGGGCGAAGGCCAGAGCCGATGCCGAAGACCCCCTCCCCCCCCGGGTCTCGCACGTAGCGGCGGTAGTCCCTCGCCTCGCCGTCCAGGTAGGCATAGCGGGCTTTTGCCCTTGAGACGGGGTGGAGCGAGCCGGTCACGGCCTGGTGCGGATTTTCCAGGTAGAAGAGCTCGTCGGCCAGGTGGCGGCGAAGCTCGGCTGCAAGTTCGGCGGCAAGGGGTGGGACACTCTTCCTGGGGAGCCCCTTTTCCGCCTCCTTCACCAGCCTGGCCGCTTCGCTCCTAGTGATCGGCCTGATCCCCTTGAAATCCGAGCCGATCACCCCCATGCCGGCAAGCTTGTCCAGGTAGAGGTAAACCGGGCTGTCAAGGGGGACGTTGTTGGATGCAAGGGATGCGAGGGCGCTCCCTGCGGTCAAGCAAAGGAGTAGGAAGGTCAGCGAAGCAACGATTTTTCTTTTCATGAAAATCCTTAGGCGTTTGCAGATTTTTTCAGGGAGAGCCCGTAGAGATCTGGGCGCATCCTGCGGAAAGGTGTGGGTGGCAGGTCACCATAGGTGTTGTTGTGTCTGAACTCGGGGACCATCCCCTGCAGCATGGACATGACCCCGCGCACGTCGTTGGCGCAGGCCGCATCCAGCAGCATGTCATATGCGCCAAGCAGCCCCTCACGGTCGATCTCCATGGAGCAGAGCACCCGGATCTTCTCGTGGGACGTGGGGAGGACCCCCTCGCCTTCGATGAGGAGCTCCTCGAAGAGCTTCTCCCCGGGCCTGAGTCCCGTGTAACAGATTTCGATATCCTCGTGGGGGGTGAGGCCTGATAGCCTGATTAGATGGATTGCCAGATCGAGGATACGCACCGGCTCCCCCATGTCGAGGACGAATATGTCGCCACCCTTGCCCAGGCAACCGGCCTGCAGCACCAGCTGGGTCGCCTCCGGTATGGTCATGAAGTACCTGATGACCCGCTCGTCCGTGATAGTCACCGGCCCACCATTCCTGATCTGCTCCTTGAATAGGGGGATGACGCTGCCGTTGCTCCCCAGGACGTTACCGAAACGGACAGTGGTGAAGCGGGTCTTGCTGGTGGCTGCCAGGGACTGGACATACAGCTCCGCCACCCTCTTGCTTGCCCCCATGACGTTCGTCGGATTGACCGCCTTGTCGGTGGAGATCATGACGAAATTCTTCACCCTGAAGCGGTGGGCGACATCGGCCAAAACCCTGGTGCCGCCGCAGTTGTTGGTGATCGACTCGCAGGGGTTGTACTCCATCATCGGCACGTGCTTGTAGGCCGCCGCGTGGAAGACCACGTCCGGGGTGAAACTGTCAAATACGGACTCCATGCGCGCCAGGTTGCGCACGTCCGCAACCACGGGGACGATGGGGATGTTGGGGAAAATGGCGGCCAGCTCCTTCTCCACCTCGTAAAGCGGGGTCTCGGCCGCCTCTAAGAGGATCAGCATGCGCGGCCTGAACCTGGCCACCTGGCGGCAGATCTCGCTGCCGATGCTGCCGCCGGCGCCGCTCACCAGCACCCGCATCCCCTCCAGGTAGGAGGAGATGGCAGACTCGTCCAGGTTGACCGGATCCCGCCCAAGGAGATCCTCTATCTCCACGTCCCGCAGGTGGGAGACGTTTACCTCACCCCTGATTATCCCGTTCAGGCAGGGGATGATCTTGAAGCGTACCCCCGAGCACTGGCAGCGGTTGACCAGCTGCCTGATGAACCTCGCCCCGGCAGATGGGGTGGCGATGATTACCTTGTCGATACGGTGCATCTCCACCATCTCCGACAGGGACGAGGTGGTCCCGAGCACTTCGATACCATGCATGCGCATCCCCTGCTTATCCGGGTCGTCATCGAGGAAGCCGATCAGATGGTAGGGGTTCTCAGGCTGCTTGAAAAGTTCGCGCAGCAGCATGTTCCCCGCATCCCCGGCGCCGATGATCAGGGTTCGCTTCCTAATACTAGCAGCTTTATCCGCGCTGCCGGCAGTACCCCGCCCCGGGAGGTACTTCTCGCTGTAGAGCCTCCAGACTACTCGACTGCAGGCGACCAGGGCCAGGAGTATCCCCCAGTCGAGGACGAAGACCACCCGGGAGAAGTGATCCATCTGCCTGAAGAAGAGATAGGCGAGTCCGCAGATTATGGAGGCCACCGAAACGGTCTTGAATATTTCGATCAGGTCGTGGAGCGAGGCGTATTTCCAGATGCTGCGGTACAGGCTGGAGGTGGAGAAGACCAGGAGCTTGACGACGATGATGATGGGGATTGCGTGGTGGAAAGCTTCGCCGGACAGGATGGATAAATTGAAATCGTTATGCAGCAGAGTGGCCAGAACATAGGCGAGAAAGACGAATAACAGATCAAGAAAGATAACAAAAACTCTGCGAGGCAGGGCCATCAGACGTCTCCAATAGCAAAGAGATAATTAAATGTTTATAGCAAATATCAGGAGAATTACAACAGGGAATACTTAAGAAATGCTGATGACACTTTGAGATGTTTGATCTTTGGAGACGGCTATCCGTCTATCATTCTTTATGTATCGCAAAACCAAGAGGCACAACGAGCTGCTCATGTAAATCCTCTGCAGTTTTGAAGTCATGCTGAAAGGCACCAACAGCTTCAGAATGACCAAAGATACACGAAACAGGAAGAGTTTCCAGGGGAGACCGGACAACTCCCCTCTCCGGCGCCAGAGGGCGACAACAGCCAGAAAAACACCTCTTTGCTGTCGAATGGTTAAGAGATCGTCAGTCAGGCAGGCGGATCTTATTTCTCGTATCAGTCCGTTGTCACACTTGTTCAACTCTCTGGATAATCGGATCAGATCATTCATGCAGAGACTTTTATAGTATGATGCAAGCTCATTACTTCTTGGCGACAGCAATGAATCACTGAAACCGATTTGGGCATAGTTATTTCCGCCGTGCAGCCTGTAATAACCGAGATGATCTCCGATAAGATGAAATTTTCTTGCTGCCAGGGGGGCGCAGCACATAAGGTAACCATCCGCACAGATGCGGTAAACTTCTGGGATGGGACATAACTTCTTGAGCACGTCTCGTCTCCACGACATGCCCGAAGAGGTACTCCCAGCCGGGGTGAAATGATTTAAGCTGAATTCAACAGGTCTGCCGTAATAGAAGGAGTTGGCGGGCAAGGAGGGAGTCATTCCTTTGGGCCGTTTATCGGCATCTACCGTGTTTAACGGATGATAGACCACATCAACTGACGGATCGGATTTGAACGCTGTCAGGACGATTTGCAATTTGTCAGGATGCCAATAGTCATCCGCGTCCAGGAAAGCAACATATTCGCCACGGGCAATCCCCAGGCCCAGATTGAATGCAGAAGCCTGACCACCGTTTTCCTTGTAACAGTAGACAATACGTGGCAAATATTTTGCCGCAATCTGCCGCGTGCTGTCAGTCGAGCCGTCATCAACGACTATTATCTCGTATGATTCCCTTGGCAGAGATTGCTGCAATGCACTGACAATGGCATCTTCAATATAGTTGCCATATTCGTATGCGGTAATAATTACAGACAGAACGATATTACTGCCCATGGCACTTTTCCATGCTTCGTTGCCTCATAAGCGACCTGACGATCGAATGGAGCCTTGATCCTACATAGTAGCTGGCAAGGGTAAAAAACAGCTTGTCACCGATCAGTAACCTGATGGATATCACAATTATCCGGTAACAGTAATCAATATTTATTCCTGTCCTCATGCTTGCCGTTGACCGCAGCAGAAGAAGGAGAGCTTTGAACAGTCCGTAATTGCATCGAACCAGAAGCATTTCCTGCATTGATAACAGCAGCCTGTATCTTTGGTAATATCCATTCCTTACGGGATCACCACAAAGCTTTTCGGCGACAATATCCAAGCATTTAAGGTCCAGTCGCACCTTTTCCAGATAGACCTCAGGCTTGCGACACGCATAACTGTCACTGTTTTCATCATAGGAGCTGTAGCCATTTGCCGAGTGAATCCGGTAATAGGCAAAGGGTTGTCCAAGGTAACCGATTGATGTAACGAGCAGAGGCGTTGTCACGGCGATATAGCTGTCCGCACAGATGCGATAGTCTGGCAAGACCGGATATATCTGCTTGAGCAGGTCCAACCTGCAGACTATTCCGGAAGTGGCAGCAGGCTCCTTCAACCCGCTGTGCAACAGCTCAATTAATGGATCCCTTATGACATGGTCTATTTCATACTTGGGATGTACCCCCAGTTTCTCCCCGTTCATATCGATCATGCATAGCGGGTGATACAATAAATCTACGTCGCTGTTACGCCTCAGGAAATCCCTTACGCATGCCAACTTTTCCGGGTGCCAGATGTCATCAGCATCGAGAAAGGCAACGAATTCACCCCTTGCCAATTCGATCCCTTTATTGAAAGCAGCAGCTTGCCCGGCATTATCCTGGAAATGGTAGAAGATGGCCTCGCCGAACCGCTTCAATCGATCAGCAGTATCATCGGTCGAGCCGTCGTCCACGACAATTATCTCGAAGAGATCAGGAGACAGGGTCTGATGAATGGCGCTTTTGACGGCCTGTTCGATGTACTGACCGTAGTTATATGTGGTTATGAGAACCGTGAACAATGGCATCAGCGGATCAGTTTGATAGATTCCTGATGATACGTTTCACCCTGCGCAAAGGCTCGGTAAAACGCCAGCTTTTCGTGGAGTAAATGGCTGCAAGCGTTCTTTCATTTTCAGCGTTGCGTTGTTCAATGGCAACCAGCCTTGATTTCATCTTTTCAAAAGTCTCTTCATTCAATGAAACCAAATTCGCGGAAGAGCCCGCCCCGGGAAGGAACAAGCTTTCCGTACCGAAGTTGAGAATCGTCCTTAATATCTCTGCACCGCTATGCATATCGTTGTCCAGGGCATCTGCAACAGAAGGGAGACAGCGCTCTATACTCTCAAGTTGCGAGGAGATGCTTCCCTTCATGATATGCCAGTATTTTTCGAGGAGAGCTTCAGACCAGCCGAGTTCATGGGAGAGGTGGTAGGCAACAGGTGACATGAGCCGCTTGAGTTTGCACCCCCTGGATGCGGTTGCCAACGGGAGCCAGTAGTCCCACCAAGGGAGTCCCAGGTAAAAATCGGAACAGGGGATCGTGGCGAGCACTTTCTTGCTGAAGAAGAAGAAATCAAAGCCATACGGGTTTTCCGCATTCACCGAGAGATCATCCAACATGACATCGATCCTCGGACCGAAAACCATGGAGTTCTCTGCATGCTTGCCCATGAAACTGTGAAGATCGGAACCCGCTGCCAAGCTGACGTCGGAATTGACTATAGCGCCTACCTCGCCTGGAAAAGAAGCAAGCGCGTCAAGCAACTCGTTTATGCGAACGTAAGGGAAACCGTCTTCGGCAGCTTGCCCGCCAGCTGATTTAAAAAAAAGGACATCGGGAAAGGCATGGACCAGATCATCAATTTCACCAGGCCGGTTCAGGGAAACCACATTGAAACCAAGTTGCTGCCAGCTGCTTATGGCCGCCTGCTGCGCCTCGATTCTCCTGGGCATTATGCTCGTGGCAATGGTGATTGCAGATATTCCTGACATTAGTGCCGCCTTAACCGGAATGCAGATAATGATCAAAAATTAAATTTGTTGTGATTCATCTATTGTTGTCGGGATAAACCTCATGCC
>CALMOE010000085.1 GCA_937871715.1 uncultured Geobacter sp.
CTGCAGATCCCCGCCGTGGCGGTCTACTCCGAAGCGGACCGCTCCGGCCTGCACCTGCGGCTGGCCGGAGCCGGCCCGATACAGCAGGCTTCGTCGGCCACCCGCACGTGCAGGGCGGAGCGGTCCGCTTCGGAGTAGACCGCCACGGCGGGGATCTGCAGCTCTTTGCAGGCACGGATGATCCGCACGGCAATTTCGCCGCGATTGGCGACCAGTATCTTGTTAAAGAGCTTGTGAACGGCCATAGGCACCACTCCTCGAAGGTGAAATCAGACGGCTCAGCATCGGCCTGCTACAAAGGGATGTTGCCATGTTTGCGCGGCGGGTTGCTGTCACGCTTGTTCTTGCACATGTCCAGCACGCTGATCAGTTTCGGGCGAGTGCGGGCCGGATCGATGACTTCGTCGATGTACCCCAACTCGGCGGCATTGTAAGGGTTGGCGAATTTGTCGCGATAATCGGCGACCAACTGTTTCCTGGTTTCTTCCGGGTTATCGGATGCGCCCATCTCGGCTCGGTGGATGATGTTGACCGCCCCTTCCGGCCCCATGACCGCGATTTCCGCCGTGGGAAAGGCCATGCTGTAGTCGCCGCGGATGTGGCGCGAGTTCATCACGCAGTAAGCCCCGCCGTATGCCTTGCGAGTGATCACGGTGATCTTCGGCACCGTGGCCTCGGCCATGGCGTAGAGCATCTTGGCGCCGTGCTTGATGATCCCCCCCAGCTCTTGTCCCACCCCGGGCATGAACCCCGGCACGTCTTCGAAGATGATCAGGGGGATGTTGAAACTGTCGCAGAAACGGATGAAACGGGCGCCCTTGAGCGAAGAATCCACGTCGAGGGCGCCAGCCAGGAACATCGGCTGGTTGGCCACGATCCCCACCGGTTTGCCGTCCAGCCGGGCAAATCCGATCACCAGATTGCGGGCATAGTGCTCCTGCACCTCGAAAAAGAAGTTATTGTCCACCACCGCCTTGATGACATCCTTGATGTCGTAGGGGACGTTCGGGTCGTCCGGGACGATGGTGCGCAGCGCCGCCTCGCAACGGTTGATGTCGTCGTCGCAAGGGGAGATCGGCGGGTCTTCCATGTTGTTGAGGGGGATGAAGGAGAACAGCTCGCGCAGCATCAGCAGGCACTCCTCGTCGTCGGAACAGGCGAAATGGGCGCAACCTGACCGGGTATTGTGGGTCATGGCGCCACCAAGTTCCTCCTTGGTCACCTCTTCGTGTGTCACGGTCTTGATCACGTCCGGCCCGGTGATGAACATGTAGGAGGTATCCTTGACCATGAAGATGAAATCGGTGATTGCCGGCGAGTAGACTGCGCCGCCGGCGCAGGGTCCCATGATGGCCGACAGCTGGGGGATAACTCCGGAGGAGGTGACGTTACGCAGAAAAATGTCGGCGTAGCCGGCCAGGGAATCGACCCCCTCCTGGATGCGCGCTCCGCCGGAGTCGTTCAGCCCGATCACCGGCGCTCCGTTTTTCATGGCCATATCCATGATCTTGACGATCTTTTCGGCGTAGGATTTGGAGAGCGATCCGCCGAAGACGGTGAAATCCTGGGCAAAGACGTAAGTCAGACGGCCATCGATGGTCCCGTAACCGGTCACGACGCCGTCCCCGGCGATTTTCTGCGCTTCCATGCCGAAGTTGTGGCAGCGATGGACCACGAATTTGTCGATCTCGTTGAAGCTCCCCTCATCCAGCAGGATGGCAATCCGCTCCCTTGCGGTCAGTCGGCCGGATTTGTGATGTTTTTCGATCCTGTCACGTCCGCCCCCCAGTTCGGCTTCTTCATTCTTTGACTGCAAAAGACGGAGTTTGCTTTCTATTGTCATGTCATACCTCTTTTAATCCTAGATCCGGCAGTTGGCGGTGCCCTGAAGAAGCGACTTGCCCGCAATTAAGGTTAATTGCTACGCGCCAAAGGCTTTCAGCTGGACGTTTTCCTGCTCGAGCCGGGTCCTGATGATCCTGATCATCTCGATCGCCTCGGCGGTATCGCCATGGACGCAGATCGTCTGGACCGTAAGCGGGACGGGCGTGCCGTCGATGGCTACCACGCAGCGGTCCCTGACCATGGTCAGGACCCGCTCCGCAGCCAGAGCAGGGTCATGGATCACGGCGCCTGCCTGGGTGCGAGGCACCAGTTTGCCTTCCCGGGTGTAGGCGCGGTCGGCGAAGACCTCTTCCACGTAGCGGATGCCGGCTGTCCGGGCCGCCGTAACCATCTCGGAATTGCTCAGGCAGACCATGTACAGGTCCGGGTCCACTGATCTGATCGCTTCGGCAACGGCCATGGCAATGGCACTATCGACGGCGGCCTTGTTGTAGAGCGCGCCGTGGGGCTTGACGTGCTGCAGCCTTACCCCCTCGCGCCTGCAGAAGGCCGACAGGGCGCCGATCTGGTAGAGCAGATCCGCCGCGACCTCCTCAGGCGATACCTCCATGGGACGCCGACCGAAACCGACCAGATCGGGGTAGGATGGGTGGGCTCCCACGGCTACACCGTTCGCCTTGGCCATTTTGACGGTTCTCCAGATCGTCGTCGGGTCGGCCGCATGAAAGCCACAGGCAATGTTGGCCGAGGTGATCATCGGCATGACCCGATCGTCACTGCCGATGGTGTAGGAGCCGAAACCTTCGCCCATGTCGCAATTCAAATCGATCCGCATGTAGTATTCTCCCCGTGCTTCTGGTATTCGCTCGAACGGTTGCCGTGCGCAACTCTACCCGATGGCCGCCTTTTCATAACTCAGCTTCTCGGCCTCCAGCGCGGCTACCGCTTCCGCGTCCGAACACTCCACAAAGGTAATTGTATCACCGGCTTTGGCCTGGGCCAGTTTCGACAGGTCCGGGCCGATCACGAAGCCGATTTTGGCGTAGCCGCCGGTTGTCTGACAGTCAGCCATCATGATGATCGGATGGCCGTCACCCGGGACCTGGATCGCCCCGGCGCAGAGCGCGTCGGAAATGATATCCGGCCCGGTGACATGCTGGATGGTCGGACCTTCCAGCAGGATCCCCATCCGGTCGTTTCTGGGTGAAACCGCAAAACTGCCTCGGAAGAGGGTCTGGCGACCTTCCTCGGTAAACATGTCGTCCTGGGGCCCCAGGATCACCCGTACCCGGATCTCGTTCGTGTACTTGGGGAGGTAATGGTGGGACAATTCGCGCATGGCAAAGGGCATGGCATCCCCATTGCCGATCTCGATGACGTCATCGACCTGCAGCGCCCGGCCTTCCAACCCGCCGATGGCGGCGCGGGTGTAGGTGGAGCGGCTCCCCAGGACAGGGGGGGCCGAGATCCCTCCGTAAAAGGCGAGATAGGTCCGGCAGCCTTTTCCTGCATAGTCAAAGACCAGTTCACTGTTGGCGGGGACATAGAAGGCCGACCAGTTCTTGATCTTTCTGCCGTTCAGGGTCCCCTCCATGTCCGCCCCGCAGACGGCCAGATAGGCCTCATTGGGGAGGTGGAAGGCCCCCCCCAGCAGGGTCATCTCCAGGACGGCCGCCCCGGGGTCGTTGCCGGCCAGGATATTCGCCATGGTTGCGGCGTAGCGGTCCATGACCCCCGATACCGGCATGCCGTAGGCCCGATAGCCGATCCGTCCCTGGTCCTGAATGGTTGTCAGCATTCCTGGTTTAATTACCGTGCACACGAGGCGGTCCCTCCTCTTGCGATAGTACTGGTCACCGGGGTATAGATGCCCGCCTCGACCTGCTGGCGGATATGCTGGAAGGTGTCGGCATCTATCGCGGTGAACTGCAGGTAGTTTCCGGCCGCAAAAAGGAACGGATCGGAGGAGCCGGGATTGAAAACCCGCAACGGCGTGCGGCCGATCAACTGCCACCCCCCCGGACTCTCGATGGGATAGATGCCGGTCTGGCTGCCGGCGATGCCGACCGAACCGGCCGGAATCACTACCCGTGGTTGCGCCAGCCGCGGAGCGGCGATGCGCTCGGACATCCCCCCCAGATAGGGGAACCCCGGGGTAAAGCCGAGCATGTAGACCTGATACGGTTGGGAGGTATGAATATCGATCACCTCCTGGGGGGTGAGCCCGTTATGTTCCGCCACGAATTCCAGGTCCGGGCCGAATTCCGCGCCGTAGCAGACCGGAATGCTGACCACCGTCGCCGTATCCCCTCCACTGTCGGCTTCGGAACCGGCGTGCAGAAACTGCCTGATCTTGTCGCTGATGGCCTCCCGGTTGGTCTGCAGCGGGTCGAAGTAGACCATCAGCGAACGGTAGGTCGGGATTACCTCGATGACTTCACCATGCATGGTGGTGGCAATGGAGTGGGCCAGGCGATGGACGCAGCCATTGACCTCGGGGTCGATCACATTGCCGAAATCGACGACCACCCCTTTTTCACCGGCCTTCAAAATGTTGATGTCATGCATGTTTCCTCCTGGCACTGCTCTTTTCTCTGTCTCGACCGGTCACCGGCTGGGGAAGTTGCGGTTCAGGAACACTTTCACGAACTCCTCGAAATCCGCTTCCTGGTCGCCGCGGTAGACCATGGCGGAGCCGATTTCCGCCGCCAGGATGGCAAACAGGTACTTCTGGGGGAGCGTGCCGATCCGTTGGCGATAGCGGCTGTTTTCGCTGAGGAAGTCGGGGAGATGGCTCATGATTGCCCGCTCGAACAGCGGTTGCAGACATATTTCCGGACGTTTCTGGAAAAACCTGAACAGCCGGGCGTAGTGGGTATTGATCTCGGTGCTGATCGAATTGGAAATTTCGGTATAGAGCAGGTTCGGCTGTTCCTGGCGACGCTTCAGGATCAGCCGGGCTTCGTCGGCAGCCCGTTTTTCCAGGATCTGGAGCACGTCGGCAACATAGCGCTCCTTGTTGGCCAGGAACTCCTCTTCCGTCAGCAGCAGGTTGGCGATGATCTCGTAGGAGGAGGAGATGACGCCGCACTTGTTGGCCGAGGCGTCCCGCATGATGATCACCCCTTTTTTCTGCAACTGGACCCGCGCGTCGGGGGTGATGAACGAGTTTGCCCCCTCGACTATGATCTTTGACGACGGCGTTCCGTCCGGGAGCAGAAAACGTTCCCAGTTGTGCATGTCGATGGTTTCCGGCCGACCGCCGCCGGGGATGAAGATATCTGCCGGGACGGTGAAGATGAGCTCGCCGAATTCCCGTGAGAACTCATCGACCGAAATCCACTCCTCCTGGACCCCTTCGGCAGTTCTCGTCACCTTGCGGTAAAGCTCGCGCAGCCCTTCCGTGCGGCTGCCGGTCCTAAAGAGCATGAAACCGCCGGGGTGCAGTTTCATGGGATCAAAGGCATCCAGGTCCCGGGTCAGCAGGAGCCGCCCCAGCTCGTTCCGATCAGCGCCGGCCATGTCGCACAGGGCGGCGGTTCCGTCAAGGATCAGGCGGATCCGCACCTCCGGGGAGCGCTCGAGCATGATCCGCATGGCGTTGCCAGCCACGTCGCCGTTCGGTCCGCCGGTCAGTTTGACGGAGAAGGGGTCCTTCCGCATGTCGATGCCAAGCTCGGCCATGGTGATTTCGGCAAAGGTGACCACACCGAGGGAGGTGACGCCGTACTCCTTGTGATTGATGCCGACCTGCTTGCTGGACATGATGCCGTTGCCGAGGATGTAGCCCCGCTTGGTGGAGAGCCTGGCGATGGCTTCGATCATGTTGTCATGCATGTTTTCATCCGGACCGAGCTCGATCGGTTCGTCTTCGCGGTAGTAATCGACCACATTCGGGTTTTTGGCCACGCCGTTCTCGGTGACGAAAATATCGAGGAAGGCGTTGATGACGCCGTACTGCAGCTTGTACAACCGCCATGTCTCCTGGTCCCGCTCCCGGGCCCTGAGGTCGGAGGCATTCAAGATCAGCACCATCTTGGATCCCCCCTCGTAGATATCCTTGTTCTTCAGGTGCTGGGTAAAGGCAAGAACGAAATTCTCCCGGAACAGGGTGTTGGCGTTGGTGACGAAATCATCGCTCGAGCGGGCGATGACGGTGCGCCAGCCGCCACGGGCGATGTCGGAAAAACCGATATGGTAGCCGAAGCCGAAGCGGCTGAAGAAGAAGGTTACACGGAAGGGGGTTCCCTGGGGGAGGTCGCTGGTGAACTCCGGGCCGAGCTCGACCAGGTAGGCAGGGTCAAGCCTGAAGGAGAGGGCCTGTTTTGCCACCACGAAGAAGTTTGTCTTAAGGGTGTTGCGTATGAAGGAGAGGCAGCAGCGGAAAATTGCCCGGCGTATGTCATCCAGATAACGGTGACCGGTGTTGTACTCTTCCACGATCTGCCTGGTCTCGGCCAGCAGAGCCTGGTAGCTGTCGCTCTCCCCCCCCGCGGCCGGATCAAAACGGCTGCGGAACAGTCTGACCAGCTGTAGTGCGATCTCCGGATGGGAACAGAAGGCGTTCTTGACGTCTTCCAGTCCGAAACGGTCCGGCTGGTTATGGGCCAGGTTCGCATGGCAGAAGGCCATGAAGGCATTGATCAGTGAGGCGTCTTCACCGGCTATGACACCATTGGTGACAAATTCGCGGTAGGTGTTGGAGGTGACGTTCAGGATCTGGGTGTTGTACAACTCGCCTTGCAGCCGCCTGAAGTTCTCGGAATCTTTCTCCAGCACGCCGCCGCTTCTCCGGCGCACGTAAAAGGTGCCGAGGAAGTAAGGGTGGACACCGTTGGAGATGGTCAGGCAATAGGCCCGGTTTACGGCGAGTCCGAGCCGATTGAAGACCTCCATGATCTGCAGGAGGAAATCCTTCTGGGGGGGATTGGCTACGGCAAACAGGACCCGCGACTCTTGTCCGGTGTCCATCTGCTCCACATCCAGGTGCAGCCCCCCTCCCTGGTTCCCCATCTGGAACAGGTTGATAATCTGCGCGACTCTGGCAGGGGGGGAAATGCGCACATAGTTTTCGTTGTTAAGCCAGATGATTCTGAGCAGCCTGTCAAAATCCGCTACGGGACTTTGGGGATATTCCCGGACAAAATCGTTGAAGATCCGTTCGCGGATGTCCGAGGGGACGACGTTGTTTTTCTCGTTCAGGACCTCCTGGTTCGATTTGCGGTCGAATTCAAAACGCTGGATCTCCAGGGTCTGGTTCATCCCGGGGAGAGGCCCCTCCGAATGGGAGATCATGGCATAGGATATCTCCCTCTCGCGTACCCTGCTGATCGATTCATAGAGCGATCCGGGAACGTTGGCAACGGCCTGAATGAAAGTCCTTTCCCGATCGGCGAGGATCAGTCGGTGGTTATGCTTTAGAACATGCAACTCCCTCTTGAGGATGGTGATCGCCTCCGGCTCGTCATTCATGGAAACTAAGAAATAGGGATGCATCTCCCTTTCAAGCCACGTGCAATTCTCTTCCATTTGGCTGATCAGGATATCTGATTCGTCTGTAAACACAATCGTCTCCTTTATGGGCGCTGCTCTGGGCAAAACCCCTTACCAAACCCGGAATCGACTTTTGCAACACGCAGGGATGAAAACATCTATGCCGTTCGCTTCAGAATGCATTCATCAGGAGATACATCAGACAGATGTTGACGGCCAGAAGCGGGAGCGCAGTAAAAATTTGTACCTTGATAACGTCATTTTTATCCGGCAACTCAAGCAGTGCCGCCGGTACGATATTGAAATTTGCCGCCATGGGGGTCATCAGGGTACCGCAATAACCGGAAAACATGCCGATTGCCGCGACGATAGCCGGGTTGCCGTGAAACACCCCCACCAGGATGGGGATTGCAACCCCGCCGGCCATTACGGGGAACGCTGCAAAGGCATTCCCCATGATCATGGTAAAGGTGGCCATCCCCAGACAGAACACCGTCACTGCCACAAATTTCAAGTCCATCGGAATATAGGTGGTCGTCACATTTGCAACGGCCTTGCCCACGCCCGCGTCCATGAACAGTAGCCCCAAAACGGCAAGCATTTGCGGGAGGACTACGGCCCACCCCATTGAGTCGATCAGGCGACGCGATTCACGCATGGCCTGAACCGGGGTTGATTTGGTAAACCGACAGGCGACCACTAAAGCCACAATACAGCCGACCCCCAGGCTGACCAGGGTGAAGTTCTTTTGATCAAGAAGGAACTTGCCGCCGATTTTCGTTTTTTGAAAGAGTACCGAGCCGATCATGGTGGTGAAAGGAATGATCAGGGCTGGATAGAGTAGTCGATTCCCCAGCTTGAGAGCGCTATTGTGACGCTCCTCGGGGGTGAACAGGTGGTATTTCCCGAGCGAGACCCCCCCCAAGCCTGCGATGAGAGCCATTACAACCACTATGATGCCGACGACGAGAGGGAGCAGACGATCACCGACCAAGAAAACCGTGGCGTATAGCGCCCAGAAGGAACCGGTGGCAATGCGCCTTGGATTCCCCTGGTCCCGGAAGGACATGAGTGAGATTACGGCCAGGGATACCCCCAGTAGAATGAAAAAATAGTCGAGAGGAAGAATTGTCGAATTCATATGATTTCTCCTTTCGTGGCGTCATCGGCAATTTTCTGCGAACCCAACTCCCGTTCAATCTCTCCATCAAAGCGGTACAAGCGGAAGGCGTGTATGATGAAAGCGCAAATAGCGGTGGGTAAGCCCCACAAGGCCATATGCAGCGGATTGACCTCAATGCCTGACCCCCGCAGGATTGTCTGCATAAGAACAATTGCCCCAAATGCGACGAATATATCTTCCCCGAAAAAGAGCCCGACATTATCCGTTGCAGCCGACATTGCGCGTATCTTGTACATCAGCTTGTCCGGAATGGAGCCATAGCGGTTTTCCGTCGCCCCCTCCGCCATTGGCGCGATTAATGGGCGCACCATCTGCGGATGCCCCCCCAGACTGATCAACCCCAGCGCAGCGGTAATCTCGCGTACAAATAGATACACAATGAGCAACCGCCCCGCCGTTGCCGATTTGATCTTGGCGATCAGGATCTGCGCCTGTTCCTTCAGTCCATACCGCTCAAGCAGGCCGATAACGCCAAGCGGCAGCAACAGTATCAACGGCAGGTTTCGGGTTTTAATGAACCCTGTCCCCAGCGAAATGAGGATCTTTTCAATCGGCATTGCTGCGGCCAATCCGGTGGCTATTGCGGCAATAATGACCACCATGACAGGGTTCTGGCGCAGGACGAATCCGCCAATAATGACGGCTACTCCAATTAGCGGCCAGAGATTTACGGCTGATTGCACTGCTTGCGCTGTTTGCATGGCTTCTCTCCTTTATTTGGGGTGCGAAACGGAACTGGGTCTCTTCGAAGTTGTTCACTGGTCACATATCTGCTGCCCGGCCATGCTCATCCCATTACGGATAAACAGCGTCCATAGCCATCAATGCGCTACAGCCGTGGAATTATTTACGGCCTCGATACTAACTACGGTCTATTAAGCGGCCATCCGTCACGTTCACGTATCTAGCATTGGGTAACTTGCTGCCCTTGCGCCATTTATAAGCATTTTGCCGGGGATGATCAATCATCGGGAAGCCGGCCATCGGATGGCCTGTTTTCAACTGTTACAAACAATGTTTTCTTACTATACCCCCCTCGCCGACAAAATGTCAATAAATCATTCACAAGTTGTGCATGGTATATACATGAGTTAACTGCATGAGTTGCCGGGCGGGGGAGGTCAGGAGATGGGACTGATGACGTGAAATTTCCGACGCGAAGTTATCCGCCGAGCGCCTCTGGGGCTGGCAGGCCGCCATGTTCCTTTCCGGCTATTCCGGAATGCACAAGATCCAGGTTGGTAACTGGCGGGGAGGCCGCGAGCCGATGCGGGTCATATCCGGGCCGATTGGAAGAGAGAAGGTCCATTACGAGGCCCCGCCCAGCAACCAGGTAGCTGCGTGTGATTTTTCAAGACCATTCCCCCACTTTATGACCTGGTTTTTCAGGAGCATTCCCCCACCCAGGCAGGATAATCCCCCGGCGCTCTGTACAACCTGTAGCATCGCTTCTTCATAAATTCATGGAGGAAGCGATGACACACAAGGAGTATGGCGTGACGGATATTCTCGACGTTTTACGCAGAGCGCAGGCCGGTGACAGCATACGGCGGACAGCCAAAGCTACCGGCATGGATCGAAAGACTATCGGCAACTATCTGCGACTTGCCACCTCACATGGCTTTGTTGCCGGTGCGGCAGATGATCAACTGGCCGAGATTGCAATGGCCGTATTTCGGGCAGTACATGGACCGCAGATGAAGCCGCCATCAAAGACTTCGGCCTCAGCCCCACTTATCCCACACCGGGACCTGATTTCCGGCTGGTTGGAGAAAAACGGACTGACCCTGACCAAGACGAATATCAAGCTTGGCCGCATGGGAGTGGCCGTCAGTTACAGTTCTCTATACCGCTATGGGCGCAGTGCTCGGTTCATGTCGAGGGTCGTATCTGCACAGCTTACCGAAAGGGGTTTTCCGTTGTTGAAATCACCAGAATCATCG
>CALMOE010000086.1 GCA_937871715.1 uncultured Geobacter sp.
TGGCCCGGGCGATCACGTCCTTGCCGGCCAGGATCGGCGGCAGGCTGTGGGCCTGTACCGGAGTCATCTCGGCGTAGCCGAGGGAGGCAAGGTTCTTCAGCAGGGGGGCTGCCAGGTGCAGGGATGAAAATGCTTTCGGGTTCATGGGGTCTCTCGATCTGCGTCCGCAAAAAAACCACAGGGACGAAAATCCCTGTGGCCCTGACGTTACTTCGGTATACCACGCTGCGGCGCGGGGGGCAAATCATTTCATATCCCCCAGTGGCAGCTGCCGGAAGGGGCGGCGCCGGCCGGTTCAGGGCAGCCGTCGCCCGGCGCGGCAACGGGCACGGCAACTTTTTCTGGGCCTGCCGCCCATTTGGCGGTATCCTTCCCGCAGCAGTACTGACCCTGCACCCCTTTGGAGCCGCCATGGACCGAGCATCCCGCAACTGCCTCACCGAGCACCAGCTCGACCGCTTTCCCGGCGACACCCTCTTCGACCGGATCGCCCGCGCGGTCTGCACCGCCGGCTGCCTCCCCCGCAAGGAGCTGTACGAGGCGTGGGAGGTGGCCCGCCGGGTGCGGCGGCGCTTCCGGGGTGGACGGGTGGTGGACCTGGCCTCCGGCCACGGCCTGCTCGCCCATATATTGCTGCTCCTGGACGACAGCTCACCGTCTGCCCTGGCCGTCGGCCGTCAGTTCCCCCCCAGCGCCACGGCGCTCTCCACCGTCCTGACGTCGGCCTGGCCCCGGCTGCAGGGTCGCATCAGCTACCTGCAGGCGGACATGGGGGGGATTGCCCTGGCCCCGGACGATCTGGTGGTCTCAGTCCACGCCTGCGGCGGGCTGACCGATCTCGTTCTGGACAGGGCGATGGCCGTGGGGGCCAGGGTTGCGGTGCTCCCCTGCTGCCACGACCTGGACCGGGGGGACACGGGAGGGCTGGAGGGGTGGCTGGACGGCCCCCTGGCCATGGACGCCACCCGGGCAGCGCGGCTGCGCGCCCATGGCTACCGGGTCCATACCCAGACCATCCCCCTGGATATCACCCCGAAAAACCGCTTGCTCCTGGCGGAGCCCCACAGAGAGTGATCCCCCGGCTTCGCTACCGGTACACTTCGTCATGGCTGCCGATGTCGAGAAGAATTATCTCCTTCTCGGTAATCATCACGGTCAGGGTAATATGGTAACTGTGGGTGAGGCTCACCGCCTGGACCCCCTTGAGCTTGCCGGCCAGGTGGTGGTACTTGAGATGCGGCTGGAACGGGTCGGCCTCCAGGTCACTCAGGATGGCGGCAAACCTGGCGCGAAGTTCGCGATGCTGGAGGGCGAACCTTTTCGCGGCACGGGTAAAGCCGGCAGACCATAGCAGAGTGTACATGGGCTAGTCGTCCAGACCCAGCTCTTTGATCAGGTCGGCTGCACTGCCCCGTTTCACCCGGCCGGCCTTCACATCCTCCAGCGACGCCTTCACCCTCGCCACGTAGGCCTCCTCGGCATCGGCCACCAGTTCCTTGTAACGTTCCTCGGAAAGGACCACATACTCGGGCCGGTTGTTGCGGATAACGTGCACATCGCCCTTTTCGATCAGGTCGTCCACCGCGGCAATACCGCGCCGCTTCAGCTCCTGGGCGGGGATG
This sequence comes from uncultured Geobacter sp., assembly GCA_937871715.1. GTDB lineage: Bacteria > Desulfobacterota > Desulfuromonadia > Geobacterales > DSM-12255 > CALMBF01. Next base: position 1,623 of record CALMOE010000086.1, read on the forward strand.
GTATTCATGGCGATACTCCTTTTGGTACTCGATAAGGTACTTCAAGTATGACTGAGCAGCTACCGGGCGGCAACTGTTTTTTACCGAAACGACAAAGGCGGCCGATTGGCCGCCTTTTAAATTAAATAAGAATGCACCTATCGGCACCTATCGGGTTCAGATCTTGAATTATCAGTTTTCTAAGTATGGTGCTCATAAAATTTACTCATTTCAAGATTGGACTTTGTCTTTGCGAAGGGATTTAACTGATTTAAAATTAGTCAGTTAGCATGCATTAGTGGACAAACAAACAACGTCCCCTCATGACGTGCATAACGAAATTATGGGAAGAGTCCTTAGTTTTTTAGTTTTTCATACACCCTCTCCCCCGGACAGGTGTCGAGCGTTTGCCCCGGCTACAGCCTCCGGCCATTGAGCGCAAATGAGGCCAGCACTAAATCCTTGCGGCAACAAAAAATATGACCTATATTTAAACCACTAATAAAGTCATTAACGAGGTCATACATGGATCGGATTTATGCCCGTGCTTCCGTCAGCATCAGCGACCTGAAGAAAAACCCCTCACGCATCATCAATGAAGCCGAAGGCGCACCGGTGGCCATCCTCAATCACAACAAACCCAGCGCCTACCTGATTCCGGCCGAGGCTTTCGAAGCGCTGATGGAACGGTTCGAGGACTATAATCTCACGCAGGTCGTCAAGGAAAGAGAGCAAGAGCCGACGGTCAAGGTTTCCCTCGATGAGCTATAGCCTCGAATTCAAGGAGTCGGCACTTAAAGAGTGGAAGAAGCTTGACGGCGCAATCCGCGCGCAGCTCAAGAAAAAACTGGCCGACCGACTGGTCCGGCCCCGTGTCGAATCTGCCCGTCTTTCCGGTATGGCCGATTGCTACAAGATCAAGCTGAAGAACGCCGGTTACCGACTGGTTTACCAGGTTGACGACACACGCATCGTTGTCATTGTTGTAGCCGTAGGAAAGAGGGAACATCTCGCCGTGTACCGGTCGGCAGCTGGCAGGTTGAAAGAGTGATCGTGTGTTGAAAGTCGGCAAGCCCGGCCTGAACTACAGACTAGCTTCATCAATCTCAGAAAAGCAAAGGCGGCCATCTAGCCGCCTTTTGAATTAAGTAAACTGTCCCGGGAATTCCCATGGATGAAGTCATCTACCTCGACAATGGCAGTCAAGATATCGGCAAGATAGTCAACAATCTGCCGTCCCTTAGACATACTCGACCTCGGCGAGGATACGCCTGCCGATGGCCGGTTTCAGGGCTGCTTCCATGACCAGGTCGACCTTGTGGTGCAAGCGGGCCTCAAGAAACTCCTTCAGGTCGAGAAAGTCGAACAGATCGATGTCACGACTGAAGGAGACAAGGATATCGATGTCGCTCCGCTTCCGCTGTTGTCCACGGACATAGGACCCGAACAGGCCGAGCTGCCGTACCCCATAACGGGATTCGATCTCCGGCTTACTGCTCCTGATGATGTCAATGACTTCCTGCTTGCCCATAGGAGACTCTTAACACAAAAGAAAGGGCACCGCAATGGGCAAGCCGGTAACACTATGTGTGGTTAACACATGTTAAACAAAAAACCCCTGCGCA
>CALMOE010000087.1 GCA_937871715.1 uncultured Geobacter sp.
CTGCTGGACGTGGAGAACGACCTGGCCGCCGCAAGGAGCGGCCAGATCAAGGCCCAGGCCGCCTATGCCATCTCCCTGCAGCAGCTCTGGAAGTCGACCGGGGAAATCCTTGACAGAGACGGCATCGTCATCAGCTACGAGCGGAGCGATAAGCTGTACCGTGGGGCGAGGAATAACTGATGTGTATCTAGCCTTGATCAAGCGATGGAGCTCTGGTTTTTGTTTCGTGATTATTGGTCGATTGCAGTAGTGTCCGGTTAAGGACTTGCATGCGGCGGCCTCGAATCTAATTCAGTAACCAGCCCGTCATCGTCATAGTTGTCGAGTTTCCCCAACAACAGGGAGTGCTCGTTACGGATATTGATTCTCAGCTCTCTGACACGATTGATGCTGACCTTCTCCTGATGCTCTTCCTGGCAGTAGATGGCCAAAAGCAGGTAGGTGATGAGCCCCCCAAGGATCTGCGCCATCAGGCCATGGGCGCTGCGGGCGATCAGGTGGTACACCTTGAGGTGCTGCTTCCACCAACCGAAGAAGATTTCCACGTCCCAGCGGAGCTTGTAGACCAGCGCTACCTGCTCAGCCGTGAGATCGAAACGGTCGGTGGCGACGTAGAACTCCTTGTTGTCAACCTTGTAGCCGACCACCCGAACCGGCTTCTCGGTCTGATTCTGGTTCGGGGTGCCCAAGAGAGCCAGGACATCCAGAAAGATATGACTCCCTTCCGGAACCTCAAATTGCTCGACAATGGTCTTTCTGGTGCTCTTTCTGATGCGGCAGACAAAGTGCTTTTCTTCACTCTGCCACTCATCAAAGTTCTTGTGGCACTGGTAGTAACGATCCATCACCCCGGTCTGGCCCTTGGTGAGGATCTTGCTCACAAAGGGGCGTTCATCAGCCTTGCCGGACGAGAGAAAGAGTTTCTCCGGAATAGTCCGGGAGGGGGACGGGACGCCCTTCACATTTCCATATTTACTTGCTGACTGAGCTATGATATACCCTGCGACATGCCACGCCAAGCCAGGATAGACGCTCCATGCGCCCTGCATCACATCATCGCACGTGGAATAGAGCGGAGCAAGATTTTCCGCGAACCTGCCGATTACGATGACTTTCTCCGCAGGCTCGGACAGCTGCTTGCGCAGACCGAAACCCAGTGCTTTGCCTGGGCGCTCATCCCCAACCACTTTCATCTGTTGTTAAAGACCG
>CALMOE010000088.1 GCA_937871715.1 uncultured Geobacter sp.
GCCACCGCCACCCAGGGGGGGAGCATCAACCTCTGGAACAGCAGCGACGGCGCCAGGCTGGGGGAGCTGAAGGGCCAGCCGTCCCAGCCGATGGGGCTGGCATTTTCACCCGACGGAGCGTATCTCTACTCCCTTGGGGAAAAGGGTGAGGTCGCCGTCTGGGGGGGCGAGTGAGGGTAAGAAAAACCAATTTCAATCGTAAGGAGCTATTATGTCTGCCACCGTACTATTACTGATCATTGCCGTCATTCTGGTCATGGCGGGGGGATATCTCGTCTCCATCTACAACAGCCTGGTGCAGGTGCGGAACAACGTGGACAAGGCGTGGAAGAACATCGACGTGCTGCTGGAACAGCGCCACGACGAACTCCCCAAGCTGGTGGATAGCTGCAGCGCCTACATGCAGCACGAGCGGGAGACCCTGCAGGAGCTGGTGCGTCTCAGGAACGGCTACCGCACGGCGCGGAGCCAGGAGGAGAAGGTCGCTGCCGAGAATCTGCTCAACCGGCAGATGCAGGGTCTCGCGGCTGTCTGGGAGCAGTACCCGGATCTCAAGTCGGTGCAGTCGTTCCTCCAGGTCCAGGGTCGCATTTCCGGCCTGGAGAGTTCCATCGCCGACCGGCGGGAGTTCTTCAACGATTCGGTCAACATCTACAACATCCAGATCGAGCGGTTCCCCCATGTCATCTTCGCCCGACTGCTCGGCTACCTGCGCAAGGAGTACCTGGAGGTCGCCGGGGAAAAGAAGGCCGACGTGAAGCTGCAGTTCCGCCGGTGACCGTCACCATTACCGTTACAGCCGCAGAGCGACCATGATCACCAGTCCGGAAGAGCGCGAGACATATATCCGGCGCTATGCGCCGGAGCTGCTGGCGGCAGCGGACCCGGAGCTGCGCCGGGCCAGGGTGGCGGTGCGCTCCCTCCGGCACCGGGAGAGCTGCACCGATGTCATCCTGATAGTTCGCCCTCACGTCGCCGGCAGCGAGGAGAAGCCGTTCCAGATCGGCTTCACCCTCGACTTCACCGGATTGCTGCACAACACCCCTCCCGTCCCTCCGGCAGCCTTCTACCGGCGGGACGGCAAGGATCTCCCCTGGCAGACTCTGGCACCCTTTTCGGAGCCCCAGCCGTCGCCTTCCCAGTCGCGGAACAGCGGGCCAGCCCCCGGCCCACCCCCGCCGTTTCTCTTCTCCACGACCGCCGGACAGATCCTGGCGACGCTGCTCATCGTCATCGGCCTCTGGACTTCCGCCCCCCTGCTGGGGGAGGTCATCCTCGGCGTCCGCTCCCACTTCTGGGAGCCGGCCGAACTGACCGGAACCGACAAGGGGTGGGTCTTTACCAACCCGGCCGACGGCAGACGGGTTGAGATGTACGAGCGCCCCCTCACCCTGGCCAGGGAACGGCGGAAGATGGCTGACTATGCCGAATGTTTCCGCGGCATCGGAGTCTGGTTGCAGCTGCGGGAAAGACCGCAATACATCCGGGTCAACCCGGGGAATCCGCACCGGTCGGTACTGATCCCCGGCATCCCGCCGGAGAGCGCCGGGCTGCTCCTCCTCTACGCCTCCCTGCTGTTTGCCGGCCTCAGGCTCCGCACCGACATCCGCCGCAGTGCCGCGTTGGGCGAGTCGTCCCTGCGGCAGTACTACTTCAGCGGCGCTCCCCCGCCGTTTCTCGTCATCCCGCTGGTGCACCTCGGGGTCTTCGCTCTGTACACGGCCCTGGCCATCTGCTGGAGTCATCTGGCCATGTTCCCGATGCCCGGCTTTCCGGGGCTCGCCCTGTTGGCCGTCATTGCCTGGGTGGAACTAAAACCGGGGCTCTGGAGCCGGCTCTACGCCATGCCTCGGGTGCGCTGGCTGCTCCTGCAGCTGCTCCTGCTGGCGCTCCTGCCGGTCGGCATCGGTATTGCCGGCTTCGGCCTCCCCTTCGCCCTGGCCATCCTGACCGGTTTCCTGCTGCTGGTGGTGGCGGGGTCGGTGTTCGTTCCCGCCTATCTGCCCCAGAACCTGACCCGGCTGATCTGGATGCCGGTCTACCTGGCCGGCATCGGCGCGGCGTTCCGCGCCCTGGCGCTCCTGGCCTATATCCTGATGCCGGTGGTCCGGGTCCCCTATCATCAGCCGGCCGAACTGCTGGGCAACATTGCCTGGGTAGCCAGGTTCGATGTCTTCGTCGGCATCGCCGGAGTGGTGGTCGTGCTGGGGAGCACCATGATCGACACCTTCTGGCGGCTGCGCCAGGTGCGGCAGCTGGAAAACCTCCCCACCTCCCGGGCAACCTCGGCAGCCCGGGGGATCGCAGAATTCGCCGGAGTCGCCCGGAGCGTTACCGAGCCGGGCAGACCTATCCTTTATTACGAGAGTTCTGCCGACCCGATCATCCGACCGTTCTATCTTGAGGACGACAGCGGCCGAATCAAAGTTGATCCCTGCGGGGCGGTCTTCCGCTGCGGCCGGGCCACCAGCCTCACGGGACGGATCAACGAGATCGTCCTGACCCGGCGCTTCATCCCGGCCCAGATCAATCGTCCCATGTCCATGGAGCTCCGGGATGGTGACCCGGTCTATCTGATCGGCAACGTCATGACTGCCGGAAATGGCGAACGGGTGGTGAAACCGCTGGTGGAGCCTGGGGTGACCGATCCGTTCCTGCGGCTGATGCTGGGCAAGACCTCCCTGCCGCCGGCCCGGGACATCCAGCATGTATTCTTCCTCTCCGATACCGACGAAAGCATTGCCCGGCGCCATATTATCGGCGGGATCAAGGAAATCTGGGCAAAAGGGATCGTCTGCGTCGCCCTCTCCCTGTTCCTTGTCTCCTACCAGCTCCCCAGGGCCGGAGGGGGAACTGGTCACTGGACCCTGTCCGAGACGCTAACTGCCCGGCTGCAACCGGCGGAGCGGATGGAGACGATTGCCGGCTATCTCCTCGGGGAGAGTGAGCAGCAGCGCAATTACCAAGGGCTCTGGCTGCGGCAGGTCCCCTATGCCACCACGCTGCTGGAAATAAAGGATCTGCGGGAAAAGGTCGACCTGGGGAATTACCTCTGGAACGAGGTGAAGGGGCCGGCCTATCGTCAGGTGACCCCCCAGCTGGTGCGGCTGGCCCACCTCTGTCCGGACCGGGTGCTAAGGCGGCATGCGGTCTGGGCGCTGGGGAAGGTCGGCGCGCCATCGGATGAGGCGCTGCCGGTGCTGCTGGAGAGACTTGCCGCAGACGAGTATCCTGATATCAGGGCATACGCGGCCCATGCCCTGGCTGAGGTGGCGCCCAAGGCCCGTCAGGATACGGTGGTCGCGCTGTTGGCTGCCACGGACGACGGGGAGAGCGCGGTCATCGCCTCCTCCCTATGGGCACTGCGGACCCTGAAGGGTCTCAGGGCAGGCGACGGTCTGCCGGAGCGGATCATCCCGCTCCTCGGCCACGAAGACAAGAATGTGCGCCACGAAGCGGCCAACGTGCTGGCCCACCTGGGGAGCGGGGCGCTGCCGGCCCTGGAGGCGCTGATGCGGGCGGCAACCGACGGGGAGTCAATCGTGAGGAACAGTGCCATCGTCGCCATCGGCGACATCGGCCCGGATGCGGCGGCAGCCGTCCCGCTCCTCATCGATGCGCTGGGGGACGAAAACCAGGGAACCCGCCAGTTCGCCGCCACCTCCCTGGGGCGGATCGGCCCGGCGGCGCAGGACGCCGTTCCTGCCCTGCGGGAAGCCGCCCGGGACAGGAACACCTGGGTGCGGCAGGAGGCGGAAAAAGCGATCGGAAAGATTGTCAGGCGCTGATCATCCCTACATCTCCACCCGGGTCACCACCCCCTGCAGCTTGCTGGCCGGCAGCTTGT
>CALMOE010000089.1 GCA_937871715.1 uncultured Geobacter sp.
ACATCACGGGTGAATACCAGCGCACGGGTCTTCTCCCCCATGGCGTCACGGATCGGGGTGGCGGTTATGTCCAGATAGAGTGGCTTCTGGCCGTCACGGGCAGCCACCATGGAGCTCTCGACCCGCTCACCCTTGAGGGCCAGCTCAACCGGGCATTCGCGGCCAGCCCCCTCCGACTCGGGGTGGAAGATTGAGCAGCAGGGGGTGCCGGCGGTCATCTCCCTGGGATGAAGCCTTGGGGCTATCAGGTTGTGGTGCTGCACCCTCCCCTCATGGTCGTAGACGGTGATGCCGTCGCTGATGGAGTCGAAGATTGCCTGGAGTTCGTTGGTCTTGTTGCGCAGCTCCACCTCGACCCGCTTCCTCTCGGTGATGTCCTGGGTGGTGCCGTAGAGGCGCTGCACCCTCCCCTCTCCGTCCAGTGATGGCTCGACTATCGTGTAAACCCAGCGGCAGTCATCGTCTCCGAAGAGAAGACGGTGCTCGATATCGTAACTCCCCCCCTCGGCGGCGCAGCGTTGCAAGTGCTCCATGACGCTCTCCAGGTCGTCGGGGTGGACTACCCTGGCGAAGTGCTCCTGGGTCATCTCCTCCCTGCCGAGGCGGAGGATCCGGAGGAGTTCATCCGATGCCATTACCTCGCCGCTAACCGGCTCGAAACTCCAGGAACCCACATGTGTCATTGACTGGGCCTTGGCCAGGTTGTACTCACTTTCGGAGAGAGCCTGCTCTGCCAGCTTCTTCTCGGTGATGTCCACCAGCACGGCAAGACACTCACCGCCGGACTCGGTGACCATCGCCTCAATGCGCACGTACTGTGGACGACTGTGGGGGGTATGGAGACGCAGACGGCAGGTCTCCTTCACCCCGCTGGAGAAGAGAGTGGCCAGGAACCTGGCAAACTCCTCCTCCCCCTCGCTGCCGACGAATCCGGCAAAATCCCTGCCGATCACAACTTCTTGCTCTACACCCAGGAGGGTGACTCCGAATTTGTTCACCGAGAGGATGATGCCGCTGCGGTCGAAGGTGAAGTAACCCACCGGGGCGAAGTCGTAAAGGAGGGCGTACTTGTTGCGCGAGGCCTCCAGCTCCTCACGGGAGCTGTGCAGCTCATTGATGGTGGTCTCAAGCCGATGCTGGTGGGAATCGATTTCATCTCTCTTCATGGCTGACCTCCCCCCTACCACTGTCGCCGCACATCGGGATCAAAGGCCGGAAGAGCACCCTTGCCCCTGGTGTAATATGAGCGGTAGTCATAGGGCTCCTCCTCGTCCTTGACATGCCTGCGCACCTTCCAGGCGCGGGTGTCGTGGTAGTCGAAGAGGGTCACGAAAAGCTCCTCAACCACCTTGCCCAGCTCGTCCACGCTCCGCACCACCTCGACCCTGTCACAGTAGGAACCGTAGAGATCCAGGAGGCAATCCCCGCGCTGCCACGTCTCCCGCTCTTCCGGAGTCAGCCAGAGCATGTAACCAGCTTTCTCCCTGATCTCCTCCAGAGCCCACTCGTTTGCCTCATTGTAATTGTTGCGCCCATCCCCCATGATGATGATCGCCGGCTTCCCCCGCATCCCCTCCAGATGCCTCTCCTTGAAGGT
>CALMOE010000090.1 GCA_937871715.1 uncultured Geobacter sp.
CTGGGGGCCTCCACGTCGGAAAGACAGCCGCCAAACGAGCCAAAAGGGGTGCGCAGGGCTTCTATGACATAAACTTCGGACATGTTCTCCCCCTTAGCGGTAGGCAGCTATACCGGTGATTTTCTCGCCGATGATCAGAAGGTGCATGTCATGGGTACCCTCGTAGGTGTAGACCGCCTCCAGGTTGTTGGCATGGCGCATTATGGGGTACTCCCCCATGATGCCGTTTGCACCGAGGATGGTGCGGGCGGTGCGACAGATGTTGATGGCGACGTTGACGTTGTTCATCTTGGCCATGGAGACCTGTGCCGGGGTGTAAGTCCCCTGGTCCTTGAGGCGGCCTAGTTGCATGACGAGAAGCTGCCCCTTGGTGATCTCGGTAACCATCTCCGCCAGCTTCTTCTGCTGCAGCTGGTAGGAGGCGATCGGCTTGTCGAACTGGATGCGGCTCAGGGCATACTCCAGGGCGGTCTGGTAGCAGATGTCAGCCGCACCGAGAACCCCCCAGGCTATGCCGTAGCGTGCCTGGGTGAGGCAACCGAGGGGCCCTTTGAGCCCGGTGACATTGGGGAGGAGGCTCTTCTCCTCGTCCACTATGACATCCTCGAAAATCAGCTCCGAGGTGACCGAGGCGCGTAGGCTCCATTTGCCGTGCATCTGGGGAGCGCTGAAGCCCGGAGTCCCCTTCTCAACCAGGAAGCCGCGAATCCCCTCCTCGGTCCTGGCCCAGACTACGGCCACGTCGGCGACGCTGCCGTTGGTGATCCACATCTTTGTGCCGTTGATCCGCCACTTCCCTCCAGCCTCGCGTACCGCGGTAGTACGCATCCCCGACGGGTTTGAGCCGAAGTCCGGCTCTGTCAGGCCGAAGCAGCCGATCTTCTCGCCGGTGGCCAGCTTGGGGAGCCAGAAATCCTTCTGGCTGTCGCTGCCGTAGGCGTAGATCGGGTACATAACCAGGGAACCCTGCACAGAGGCGAAGCTGCGCAGACCCGAGTCACCCCGCTCCAGTTCATACATGAGCAGGCCGTAGGCCACGTTTGAGAGGCCGGCGCAGCCGTACTTCTCCGGGAGGTTGGGGCCGTAGAAGCCGAGCTCCCCCATCTTGCGGATCAGGTGAGTGGGGAAGGTCTCCTTCTGGGCATGCTCTTCGATGATCGGCAGCACCTCATCGTTGACGAACTTGCGACCGGTCTCCCTTACCAGCTTCTCCTCGTCGCTAAGCAGCCCCTGAAATCCCATGTAATCCGTCAGTTCCGTCGTGTAACTCATGATTGGCTCCTTTGTCTGCAATTTGTGGCCACACCCCGCGGATGCAGCCGGTTGATGAACACTGCCCAATGCTAAATTATGCCGGAGGCTGCAAGCCTCCCGATGGCGTCGGTGTCAAGCCCCAGCACCCCCTGCAGAACCTCTGAAGTATGTTCACCAAGCATCGGCGGCGGCTGCAGAGCTCCCGCCCGAGCCTCGGAGAACTTGATAGGCGTCCCCACCAGCGGTATGGGGCCGGCAACGGCATGATCGACCGTCATGCACATGGATCTTGCCTGCACCTGGGGATCGGCGAAAACCTCATCCAGGGAGTTGATGGCCCCGCAGGGGACCCCGGCCTTCTCCAGCTCTTCCATCCACCACCCCTTGCTCCGCCCCCTTATTATCTCCTTAAGGAGCGGGATGAGTCTGTCGCGATTGCGCACCCGCTCAGCATTGGTGGCATAGCGCTCGTCAGTCGCCAGGTTGGGTGCGCCGGCAACGTCGCAAAAGCGGCGGTACTGCTCGTCGTTCCCCACTGCAAGGATGATATGGCTGTCGCTGGTGGCAAATGCCTGATAGGGGACAATGTTGGGATGCGCATTCCCAAGACGCTCGGGAGAACGTCCTGAAACCAGGTAGTTGGTAGCCTGATTTGCCAGGGTGGCAACCTGCACATCCAGAAGAGCCAGGTCCACATGTTGTCCCCTGCCGGTCCGTTCCCGGCCGGCAAGGGCCGCCAGGACCGCTGTGGTCGCGTACATGCCGGTAAAGATGTCGACGATCGCAACACCCACCTTCATCGGCCCGCCGCCAGCTTCGGCATCGGGCTCACCGGTAAC
>CALMOE010000091.1 GCA_937871715.1 uncultured Geobacter sp.
GGGATACCCCCACGCTATCTTGTGCGCACAACCGTGCTCTTAGGCACGAACTACGGTGAGGGCCTGTTCTGTTCTTTCAATGATGCCTCTTGGGTCCACTCGGGCATGTGGGCGCTGTAGGCCGCACCCCTAGGGCCTGTTCTGTTCTTTCAATGATGCTGTCTTGGGTCCACTTGGGCAGGTCGACAAAGAAGGCGCTGTAGCCCGCGACCCTAATGATGAGGTCGGAATGTTCCTCCGGCTTCGCCTGTGCCTCTCGAAGCTCTTCACTACTCACCACGTTGAACTGGATGTGCGGGCACGTTCCCTTCGCATACCATACCTTGAGATAATCGGCAAAGAGCTTCTTATTCTCTCCTTCCAGGTAGGTGCGCATGAAGCGCTGGTTAAACAGCTCCGAGTGCATGAAGGGCACCTTGCCCCCCGAGTTCAGCACGGCGGTCGGACCCTCGCTGTCGGTTCCCGCCATCGGCGATAGAGAGCCGTCGGCCAATGAGGTGCACGCCAGTCTGCCGTCAGGGCTGGCAGGGGCCGCCAGGCCCATCATGGTATGCCCAGCGGCAGTACTGCCATCCATCGTGTAGTAACAGCCCCAAGCGTCCTTGAACTTGCTGACAGTCTCCCATAGCCCGACCAGGAACCGCCTTGCCCAGCCGTCGGCGAAGTCGTCGTCGTTGCCGAACTTCGGTGCATTAAGGAAGTCCTGTCGCATTGCCTCGTACCCGGACCAGTTGGCGTCCAGCGCCTGTATCAATTCCTTCATGGTATATCTCTTCTGGTCGAACACGAGGCGCTGCATCGCGGCAAGCGAGTTCGCCACGTTGATCGCACCGAAAGGGGTGACCTCCGGCCAGGTGTCGTGCTCCTTGTGAAAATATACGACGTCGATTCCTCGTTCGAGCGTCTCATCCAGGAGCAAGGAGTAGCACGGTTCGGGCTTGCGCTCCATCAACACCTGCTGCGCGATGTTCCACGAAACCGTGCCGATCTTCACGTAGTACTTCAAACGCTCGAAGTAGGCCTCCATGATTTCGTCCGCCGAGTGCATCTCTGTCGCCTTCTTGCCGGCAGGCAAGACCACGCTGCCGCACCGGGTCTCCTGGTCGTTGAGGTGCAGGACCTGGTCGAGGACCGCGGGGCAGTTCATCTCTAGGCCGGGCGCCAGGCCGGAGGCCAGCATGCCCGTGCCCTTAACGCTGTAGGAGCCGCATGCGACCGGCATAACCTGCTTGGCGTCCTCGACGCTATATCTTCTCATAATTCCCCACCTCGTCAGCAGATCCCTGTTGAAGTAGGAGGGGTGTCCCAGGCCTGTTCGACCGAGATCAATCGCCGCCGAGATAAGCTCCGGCGAGATCCCGGCATGATATTGGACTGCCACCGGCGGCTGGGTCAGGTGCAGGTTGCCGAGCGCCTCCAGGACGATGAAGCTGAGTTCGTTGGTGGCGTCTTCTCCATCGTCTGTTGTGCCGCAGATATTGGCTGTGTACATAGTGCCGGTACCGGACATGCCGGCGAAGATCGGCGGCCACATAAGCGGTGCGCCAATCTCCTGGATATTCAAGAAGAGGCACTCGACAAGCTCGACCGCATCCTCCCGCGTGATCCGCCCGGATTCGATGTCCGCCTGGTAGTACGGCCACCAGACCTGATCAAACCTCACACCGCAACCGTAGCCCCAATGAGCGAAGTAGTGGGCGACGACCTCGACGGTCCAGTAGAACTGTAGGCACTCGTGGAACGTTCGGGGTGGATGGGCGGGGACGTGCTCAAGGATGTCCGCCATCTCCTCGAGTTCCCTTCTCCGCTTCTTGTCGCGCTCTTGCGCTGCCTGCTGCCGGGCTGTCTCGGACAGCCTCTGGCCGTAGCGAATGATCGCCTTGCCGCAGCGCACCATCGCTTGCCACTCGTAGCGCTTCGCCAGGTATTCGGCCGGATCCAACTCCTCGACCTTGGCATCCAGCTCTGCGATTTTGGCCTCAGCCTTCGCTATCCTGGCAGCCAGTCCCTCGCGGAAGAGAACTTCAAAGTCCCAGGACGGGATTACCATCCCTTGCTCCCATGTGTGAAATATAACAGCTCCGTAGGTTGTGATGGTGGGAGCCATCTCCTCCGGCAGTGAGGACTTGATCAGTGCCTGCGTGCTCCTCTGCTCCCAGAAGGGGCAGATCTCGTCGAGGATCTCCCGTCTCTCCTCGTCCGTGACAATCTGAGAGAAGCCTCCCGTGGTGACCGCCTCGGGCATCCAGTCGACGTTCACCTCCGGGTACCATCTAATCTTGTTGGAACCACCGTTAGGGTCGCCAGCCATCAGATCCCCGTCCTTGATGAAGACGGGCATCTCCTCGCACAGCTTCTCCACCATGCGGGCATACTGTAGTGGAGCCGGCTGGCCATCGGTTTCCCGAAAGGCCGCGGTGACGATCCGCGCCCTGTCCATGTCGATCCTGATACCCTTACGGAACCCGGTCTTCCCGAGCCCCTCCGCCGGCTTCACCAGTATGCTCTCGGTAACCGCTCCCTTCCAGTACAACGCGTTCCGCAGCTTGTTGGTTCGGGGTGTGGAGCCATAACCCCACTCGAAAGGTACGGCCTTCTTGAATCTTTCCTCCGTGCAAACTCTATTTTGTTTTGACCTTGTCTTCATTGACTTTTACCCCCTTTAGTGATTTTTGGTGATTGAAGGCTTATCGATTATTCATATCACCTGTCATTGGCATCACATCCTTTCCTGTAGACTGTATGGTAATAATTTTTGCACCATTTGTCAACTTCTTTCCTTCACGTTTCCTATCCGAATCCCCGCCTGTGGCTCAGCGCTCTCGCAGCAGCCACCTGCCTCCGCCTTCTCCTCCAGCACACAGATGCTCAACCCACGCTTGGAGAGGTAAGCTGTGGCGGTCGTGCCGTTGTGCCCCCCACCTACAATGACAACGTCATACTTTATGTCCTTGCTCATGCCTCCCTCTCTCTAACCTACTTCGACCCGCTCACTTCCATGTTGCTCACTCTTGCTGGTGAATTGAAAATTCACCACCGCAGCCATAACACCTTCAAATTTGACCAGCATTCAAAGGGCTGCTATTTGCGAAGTCTAAAGATAACACTTATTTCCTTAGCCCTTCTTGACCATACTC
>CALMOE010000092.1 GCA_937871715.1 uncultured Geobacter sp.
CAGCAGGGGGTATGGGTCCCCTGCCGGGTCGGCGTCCCCCTTGAGGATCTGCTGGTCAATCAGTGGGGGATAGACGCCGGTTACGTCTCCTCCAGGATCACCACGATTTTCGTCAACTCCAGGGCGGTGGACAGTGTCGCCACGACCATGGTTAACGGCGGTGGGGTGGTGGCCCTCTCCGGCGCCATGCCCGGCCTGGTGGGGGCAACCATGCGGCGGGGGGGATTTTACGCGGCCATGCGCGGCGCCATGACCTATGGCACTGATGCCGGCGTAAGTAGTGTCGGGATCGACCGGGTGAGGGTCAAGCTGTTCAACCTTCTTCTCGAAGAGCTTGGTCCCGGCTTCCTCTCCCGGGGGGTTATCATTGCGGCTGCTGATATTTTTTCTCTCATAACCAGCGGCGAATTCTCCGGTGCCGATTTCACCGCTAATCCGGTTCTCAACAGGGCAACGCTTCCAGTCGGCGAGCTCCCCGCAGCCCTGGATGCAATGGATGACGAGGAGCTCCTGCTTAACGTCGAATTCGAGGAAGATCCATGAAGGTAACAGTCAAGCTGTTTGCAACCTTCCAGAAAGGTCGATTTACCGTGGAGGCCCGGGAGTACCCACAGGGCATCATTGTGGATGACATCATCACCGAATTGGAGATCCCAAGGGACTCCCTGGGGATAGTCATGGTGAACCATCGTCACGTGGAGCTCGGCCGGGAGTTGGTGGATGGAGATACCCTGGCCATATTTCCCCTGGTCGGCGGAGGGTGAGATGGAGAGTCTTGACGACTATCTGGCAAGTGGTGCCGTAGGCGATCTCGTCCCCTGGTCGGTGCAGATGTCGGCCATGGAGATGTTTTCCTGCAGCTGTGCCGAGGTGGAGGAGCGGATTCTCTCCCTGAATCTCCTGCCTGCCCGCTATCAACGCAACCGCCAGACAATTTCCACCGCTGGCCAGCTGCGCCTCTTCCGCAGCCGTGTCGCGGTGATCGGCTGCGGCGGGCTCGGTGGCTACGTGGTCGAGCAGCTGGCCCGCCTGGGGGTGGGGAACCTGGTAGCTGTTGATCCGGATGTTTTCGAGGAGCATAACCTGAACCGCCAGCTTTTCTCCTCCATTGCCGAGCTGGGGAAGAGCAAGGTGGCAGCGGCCGTCGCCCGGATCGGCTCGATCAATCCGGCGGTATCCGTAACCGCCCATAGGATCGCCTTCACTGCAAGCAACGGCGCTGAACTGCTGCAGGGGGCCCTGGTGGTTGTGGATGCCCTGGACAACATCCCCGCACGCCTGGAGCTGTCCGAAATATGCAACAGGCTGGGAATCCCCCTCGTCCACGGGGCCATCGGCGGCTGGTACGGGCATCTGGCCACCCAGTTCCCCGGTGAAGAGCTGGTCAAGTCCATATACCGCAACTGGAGCGCCGGCAAGGGGGTTGAACAGCAGCTTGGCAACCCCTCTTTCACCCCTGCCGTTGTCGCCAGCATGCAGGTCGCCGAGGTTTGCAAGCTCCTCATCGGCGAGGAGCGGCACCTGCGGGGTCGGATTCTCTCCCTGGATCTCCATGCCATGGAGTTCCACGAAACGGGGGTATGAGGTGATGAAAGTGGCTGCACGGGAAAACAAGTCAACTTACCTGATCCAGACGGTCTGCCATGCCCTGGATCTGCTCGGCCAGTTCAATTGTGACCGCGCCGAGCTGGGGGTGACGGAGCTGAGTCGCAGGTTGGCCCTGCACAAGAATAATGTCTTCAGGCTCCTGGCTACCCTGGAGTCGCGCAACTTCATCGAGCAGAACAGCTCCACCGGCAACTACCGCCTCGGCACGAAGAACCTGGAGATGGGGCAGCTGTATAGCCGTCACATGGAGCTGCGCCAGCTGGCCAGGCCGGTGCTGGAGACGATGACTGCCGCCCTGAAGGAGGCCAGCAGCATCATCATCATGCAGGGGGGGAACATTATCCCCATCTTTGATGTGGATAGCCCGCTGCCGGTGCGGGTGGTCAGCCGCCCCGGGGTCTGGCTCCCCTTCCACTGCACTGCCCCGGGGAAGGTCTTCCTGGCCGGAATGCACGACAAGGAGCGGCGCCAACTCCTCTCAGGCGAGCTTGCCTGTCGCACCAGCAGGACCATTGTCGACAAGTGGCTCCTCCTGGAGGAGCTGGATAAGGTTGCAAAGTGCGGTTATGCCCTGGATGACGAGGAGATGGAGGAGGGGGTGCGCTGCGTGAGCGTGCCGGTCTACGACAAAACCATGCAGGTCGCCGGGGCTGTCGCCGTAACCGGCCCGGCCACGCGCCTGGGTGACGAGAGGCTGGAGGGGGAGATTATCCCGGTGCTGCTGCGCAGTGCCGCTGAACTCAGCCGCAGGCTCGGAGGGGAACTGCCGTAGATGCACCCCCGATCCTTTAATGCGCATTTGTCCATTTAAGCCCAAGGAAATCGTATGTCGAAGCAGAACTCATTGTGCGGCAGTGATGCCACGATTGGCCAGCTGTATCCGGATCTTTGCAGGATCATGCTGTTCGTTGCCTTTGAGCAGTCTGATCCGGAGTCCGAGGCGAATTATCAGCAGATCATATTTACCCCGGAAAGCGGGGCGGATTTAAGGCTTGATTGTTCCCGGCCCGCTTGCACATGCGGCGGTTTTGACTTCGCCCCGCTGGTGGATTCCATGGTAAGGAACGGCGAGTCCAGGTCCCACGGCGACCTTTACTGCAGCGGCCACCTTGCTCCGGGAGACGAGTGCTGCTCACTGCATGCGGAGTACCGCATCATCATCGATTAGCCGCTGATCCCGGTTTGTCATTACATGGAGCCTAGTCTCAATCAGGAGGGTCAATCAGTGGTGCATATAGTCCAGCTGGTGCTGCATGGCAATGTGGAGACGCCGCAGGTTTATTCTGACGAGGTAGCGGCCAGGGCCGCATACGTGGAGTTCGTCAAGAGATATTGGGCAAACTCCTATGGGGCATTCTGCCAGGGGAGGGGCGTGGATAGCGAATCCTTCCCTTCGGCGCGGGAGTTTATCTCTTCCCTCGACCTGGCGGACAGGAGCAGGGTACATTACTGGGCGTTGCCAGCCGAAGATGCCGGTGAACCACTTTCGTCAGAGCTGAGCACGGGTCTGGATTCCCTCAAGGATTGCGGCGAGAGGTTGGGGCGGCTGTTGGCTGATCTGGATCAGGCGTCTACAGCCGTAAGGGCTGAGGTGTCGTCTCTGTTGGCAACAGTTGCCGGGCTGTCCGGTGAAGTGCCTCCTGCAACAGCCGATCAGGCGCAGGGTGCGGATGCTCCCCGTAGGTTGGAAGCCGCGGCTGAGCCAGAGCAGCCGCCGGCCGCGACGCCTGCCTATCCGTCAGCGGAGATGTTCGGCTCCAGGGAGTGGCAGGAGTACGTGGCAACCATCAGGAATATGTGCGGCGGGGGGCGGAGCGAGTACCATCTCTTCACCAGGAGTGATTGGCGTCAGGCCGTGTACAGCAATGAGACGGCCTTCGAATACTGGGACTGGGTTGCCGCCATGATCGATCTGCATATCGAGAGGGCGCAGCAGGCTGGTTACATTGTGGTGGCAGATGGGGAGAAGCCGGGTTGCTACCGATTCAAGAGTCCTGAAGGGGTACTGGGCGACAGCTGCTGCGAGGCGGAAGGGGAGGCATGGTGTCGCGCTGGCCTGCACCTGGCAGGTAAGTAGTTTCTCCTGCATCAGCAGCATTGAATCTGCTTCCTGAAAATGTCATGGCCATGGGTGGGCGCTTTGAGCTAAGCTTCCAGCCCGAAGCGCTTGATCTTCCGGTAGAGGGTGTTCCTGCCGATCCCCAGGGCAATGGCCGTTTCGGTAATGTTGCCGTGATGCAGCTCCAGGGCCTTTTTTATGGCCTCAGCCTCGGTCTGCTTCAGCCCTCTTGCAGCCGGGACCCTGTCCATCCCGGCCTGGGCTCCGATCAGATAAGCCTCGATCTCCCTGATGACCTTCAGCAGACGCTCCCCCTCCTGTCCGCCAGCAGCGCCGGCACTTGCTACCTTTTCCAGAAAGAGTTCGCACACGCGGAGGAAGCCATCCGCAGTCAAAGGTTCATCATCAGCAGTTAATGGCAATCCGCCGGCAGGCGGGCGGAAGCGGTCGTTCAGGTGGCCGGGGAGGATGGTGTCCTCGTGGCACATGACCACTGCCCTGCGCATGACGTTTGCCAGTTCGCGGATGTTCCCCGGCCAGGGGTAGTTCTGCAGCAGGCGCATCGCCCCTGGAGAGAGCCTCACCCTCGGGTTGAAGGTGCGGGCAAAGTGTTCGGCCAGCATGGGGATATCCTCGCTTCGCTGCTGCAGAGGCGGGATCTCCAGCCTCACCACGTTGAGGCGGTAGTAAAGGTCCTCGCGGAAGGTCTTCTCCCTGATCGCCTCTTCCAGGTCCACGTTGGTGGCGGCGATGACCCGCACGTCGGTACGGATCGGCCTCTCACCCCCCACCCGCATGAACTCGCCGGTCTCCAGCACCCGCAGGAGCTTCACCTGGATCATCGGGCTGGCGTCGCCGATCTCGTCAAGGAGGAGGGTGCCGTGGTTGGCCAGCTCGAAAATCCCCTTGCGGGTCTGGCTGGCCCCGGTGAAGGAGCCACGCTCGTGGCCGAACAGTTCGCTCTCCAGCAGGTTTTCCGGCAGGGCTCCGCAGTTGACCGGGATGAAGGGGGCATCGGCACGGCTTGAGGCTGCATGAATGAAGCGGGAGAGGACCTCCTTGCCCGTGCCGGTCTTCCCCTGGATGAGGACGTTGATGTTCTTCCCGGCCACCTTGTACGCCAGTGAGACCAGGTGTCTCATCAGGGGGGAACTCCCCACCTGGAAGCCTACGCCAGCAGCCACATCCTCCCACTCCTCCGTGGCGTTCCCTCCACGGCGAGCCGGGTCGCCATGGGCAGCCGCCCGGGCTATGAGGGCCTCGATTTCGCCGATATCCTCGAATGGTTTCTCCAGGTACTCGTACGCACCCTGCTGCATGGCTGCCACAGCGGTCTTCACCGTGCTGTAGCCGGTCATGATGATAACCTCGCAGGCCGGTTGCCGAGCCTTTATCGCCTTAAGCAGGGTGATGCCGTCGGTATCCGGCAGCTTCAGGTCGACCATGGCGACGCCGAAGCTGGTCCCTTTCAGCGCTGCCATGGCACTCTCACGGTCGGTGGCTGTGGTTACCCCGTACCCCCTCTTGACGAGGAGCCGGCGGAAGAAGGCGCAAACATCCGCCTCGTCGTCGATGATCAGTACCTGGGTCGGTTCCATGGATTCACCCCTTTGCCGCTATGTTTACCGGCAGCAGGAGGGAAAAGGTGCTCCCGACCCCCGGTGTGCTGTCCACTTCTATTGTGCCGTTGTGTGACTCGGCAATGCCGAGGCTCACCGAAAGGCCGAGGCCGGTACCCTTGGTAGCCTCCTTGCTGGTATAAAAGGGGGTGAAGATCTTCGCCATGTTCTCCCCCGGGATGCCGATACCGTTGTCGCTTACGCTCAGTACGGCCCAGCTCCTCTCCCCATCCCTGCGCAGACAGCTTTTTACCGTGATGATCTTCTCGCTCCGCTCCACCTCGGTGAGCGCGTCCCGGGCATTGATGAGGAAGTTGGTGAGCACCTGCTGGATCTGGGGGCCGTTGGCCGTGAGCAGCGGCAGGTCCCGGGCCAGATCTTCGACAATGGTTATCTGGCTGCGGTTGATCTGGTATTTGATCATCCCCAGGACCCTCAGGGCCTCGGCGTTAAGGTCGATCTCCGTTGCCGGCTGCTGGTCCTGGCGGGAGAAGGTGAGAAGGTTCTGGATGATTCTCTTGCATCGCAGGCCGGAGTTGATAATGTCCTCCAGTTCAGTTGCCCTTTCTACTTCCCCCTCCTCCTGCAGCTCCCGGGCAAGCAGCTGGGCAGTGCCGATAATGACGGTCATGGGGCTGTTCAGCTCATGGGCCACGCCCGCTGCCATCTCCCCGAGGGCAGCCAGTTTGGCGGTCTGCACAAGCCTCCCCTCCATCTTGGTCTTCTCCGTCACGTCCTTGAGGATGATGGTTACCGCGGAGAGCTCCTTCTTTTCGTTAAGGACCGGGTAGTAGGAGAGGTCGAGCACCATGCCGCCATCAGTCTGCCACCTCTGGTAGACCGGTTTGCCGGTCCGCTGAACCTCCCGGAGCGGACAGTTTGGGCAGGGCTCGCTTCTGCCGTGGAGCTTGGCAAAACACTTGCGGTTCAGGGCCTGGTTCCAGAATTCGCTCAGCCCCGGAGGGATGCGATCGTTGTGCTGCAGCACGTTGTAGTCGGTGTCGATGAGAAAGATCGGGTCGGTCACCGCCTTGAAGGTTGCCTCCCATTCCTTCTGCGCCCTGGTGACCTGCTTGTAGAGACGGGCGTTCTGGATGCTTATGGAGAGCTGGTTGGCCAGGTGCTCGACAAAACTCAGGTCCGCCCCGTCGTAGACCTCCTCCGCGGAGGTGCCCACGATCAGGGCGCCGATCACCTCATCGCGCTTGAACATGGGGGCGACTGCCAGGGAGCGGAGGTGGCCCGGATAGTTCGGGTTAATCCACACATGATGCAGCTCATCGGGGGTCAGGTTGAAGATCCCGGCTTTTTTCCCTTGAATTACCTGCATGGATGGGGAGTGGGCAGGAAAATTGTCGATGCGGCAGAAATCCTTGGGCATAAGGGCCTTCAGTACGAGCCCACCGCTCTTTACCGCCACCAGTCCGAGGAAGTCGCACGGCAGAGTCTGGGGGAGCCTGGAGAAGGTGCGCTCGAAGATCTCCTGGATCGACATGTCGATGTTGATGTCCCTGGCAAGCTGGTGGAGTATCTCCAGGCGGCTGTTCTGGCGCAGCACCTCCTGGCTCCTCTTCTTTAGCTCAACATAATAGTTGAGTTTTGACGAATCCACGCCGGTCAGCTGTTCGAGAAGTTTTCCCCTGTCCATCATGTTCTCTCCCAAGGTCACCAAGCCTCTCAAATGCACTTGCGGAAAATGTTGGCGATATCCTCCCTGCTGGCTGGGCGGGGGTTGGTCACCAGGCAGGCATCCTTGACCGCGTTCTCCGCCAGGAGGGGGATGAACTCCTCGGTCAGGCCGATCTCCCCCAGCCCCTTGGCAAGGCCGATGTCGCTGATGAGGCGTCGAACGGCATCCACCGAGCGCATGGCCGCCTCCATGACAGGGAGGCCGGTCACATCCTCACCCATGGCAACTGCGATATCCCTGAAGCGCTCCGGGCAGGCGGAGAGGTTGAACTCCATGACATGGGGGAGGATTGAGGCGTTGGTCTCCCCGTGGTGCTGGTCGATCAGCCCGTCCACCTGGTGGGTCATGGCGTGGGTTGCGCCGAGGATTGCGTTGGAAAAGGCCAGGCCGGCAGTCAGGCTTGCCATGGACATGTTGGTATTTGCCTCCATGTCGTTGCGGTCTGCCACGGCAAGGCGCAGGTTACGGGAGACCAACTGGATCGCCTTGAGTGCATGGATGTCGGTGAGGGGGGTGGCGGCCAGGGAGACATAGGATTCGATGCCGTGGGTGAAGGCGTCCAGTCCGGTGGCGGCTGCTAGTTTAACGTCCATGGTCTGCACCAGTTCCGGGTCGACGATGGCAATGTCCGGCACCAGTGACTTGGAGATTATCGACATTTTCAGCTTGCGGGCCGTGTCGACTATGATGGTGAACTGGCTCACCTCCGAGCCTGCGCCGGCGGTGGTCGGGGCGATCACCATGGGTGGCAGGGGGCGCCTGATCTTGTTGATCCCCTCGTACTCCTGCAAAATGCCGCCGTTGGTGGCCAGGATGGCGATGGCTTTTGCCACGTCGGTCGGGCTGCCGCCGCCGACGGCGACGATGCCGTCGCAGCCGGAAGCCTGGTAGCGCAGTGCACCCTCGCTCACCTCGCAGTCCTTGGGATTGGTGGTCAGGGATGAGAATATCTCCGTCTCCAGTCCGGCACTTTTCAGATAGTGCACCGCCAGGTCGACCCATCCAGCCTTGATGACATCCGCGTCGCTCACAAGGAAGACCTTAGAGGCGCCGATGCGCAGCACACTCTCCCCCAGCTGACTGAGGGATCCCCGGCCGAAGATTATTTCAGGTGCGACAAACTTGCTGATATTCATGACGGCTCCCCATAACCGGACTGTCGAGGCCGGTTCACATTACTGTTTTGTATGCGTGTATACGAATGCAATACCCGTGCGCAATCCGTGTTACAGCCTTTAATCATTCAGATTCCATGGGAATCCGGTTTCATGTGCCGTTCCAGCTTGGAACATTCATCTGTATCAGTATGGAACATAATGTAACAGAATGGAACGGATTTGCGCTCCGTAAATCATTGGACTCGACGGGAGAGAAACTACTCTGGCCGTAACTATTTAGTCAGGGGAATAAAGGGAACTGGACAGAATGGACTGGTCCTTTGACTGGGGAGGAGAACAGGTTATATTATTTAGTAATCGTGTCGGGGGTGCCATGCTGAGACTCGTTTTTCTCATACTGCTCCTGTTTGCTTCCTGCGGAGCCCTGGCGGCACCCCCTCCGGTGGCGCTGGTCGAGGTAAACGGCCCGATCAACCCGGTGGTCGCCGGCTTCATCGGCAAGAACCTGGCGGAGGCGGCCCGTCGCGGCGACCGCCTGCTGCTGATCGAGATGGACACCCCCGGCGGGCTGGACAGCGCCATGCGCGTGATCGTGAAGGATATCCTTGCCAGCCCGGTGCCGGTTGCGGTCTTCGTCGCCCCCTCCGGCGCGCGTGCCGCCTCGGCCGGCGCCGTTATCGCCATGGCGGCCGACATCTGCGCCATGGCGCCGGGGACGAACATCGGCGCGGCCCATCCGGTGACCATGGGGATGGGGGAAAAGCCCGACAAGGTGATGCAGGACAAGCTGGTGAACGACGCCGAGGCCTACGTGGAGGGGATCGCGACGAGGCGGGGCCGAAACGCCGGGGTGGCGAAGCGGATGGTGCGCGACAGCATCTCCCTGCCGGCGGTGAAGGCTCTGGAGGAGCAGCTGATCGACCTGGTGGCGGCTGACCGGCAGGATCTGCTGAAGCAGCTTGACGGCCGGAGCCTTTCGCGGAACGGGTGGGAAACGGTCCTGCAGCTGGCCGGGGCGCAGGTCGTCCGCCATGACATGGGGACCAGGGAGAAGATTCTCAATACCATCAGCGACCCCAACGTGGCCTACCTGCTCATGATGCTCGGCTTTTTCGGTCTGTTCTTCGAGCTCTCCAACCCCGGCGTGATCCTGCCGGGGGTCATCGGCGGCATCTCCATGATCCTCTCACTCTTCGCCATGCAGACCCTGCCGGTCAACTACACCGGCGTACTCCTTATCCTGCTTGCCATCGTCCTGTTCATCGCCGAGATCAAGATTGTCTCCCAGGGGATGCTCACCGTCGGCGGGGTGATCGCCATGGTCCTCGGGTCACTGCTGCTGTTCGAGTCGCCGGCCCCCTATCTGCGGGTATCCTGGCAGGTGATCCTGCTGACCGTGCTGATGACCACCCTGTTCTTCGCCTTTGCCGCTTCCCGGGCGTACAAGGCCCACCGGGCCAGGCCGGTCACCGGCACCGAAGGGCTGGTGGGGGAGTCCGGGATCGCCGATTCGGACATTGCTCCGGAGGGGAAGGTTTTCGTGCGGGGCGAGTATTGGGATGCCGTTGCTTCGGAGCGGATCACGAAGGGGGAAAAGGTGACAGTGACTGCCGTGGAAGGGATGCGGATCAGGGTTCGGACGGTGTACGACGCTTCCGGGGGGCCGGAAGCGGTAAAGCCATCTTAGGAGGGATTACATGCTCAACATATTCAACTTTATTCCGCTGATCTTTGTCGTGGGTCTGCTCGTCATGGTGGCCGCGGCCGCGGTCCGCATTTTGCCGGAGTACGAACGGGGGGTGCTCTTCCGCCTGGGTCGGCTGGCCGGCCTGCGTGGGCCGGGCCTCTTCTTCATCATTCCGGGAATCGACCGGCTGGTGCGGGTATCGTTGAGGACCGTGGCCTTCGACGTCCCGCCCCAGGACGTCATCACCCGCGACAACGTGACGGTCAAGGTTTCTGCGGTCATCTACTTCCGGGTCATGGCCGCCGATAAGGCGATCTGCGAGGTGGAGAACTACCTCTACGCCACCAGCCAGCTCTCCCAGACCACGCTACGCAGTGTCCTGGGTCAGGTGGAGCTGGACGAACTGCTGGCTAACCGGGAGAAGATCAACAGGGAGCTGCAGGAGATACTCGATCGGCATACCGGTCCATGGGGGGTGAAGGTCTCAAACGTGGAGGTGAAGAATATCGATCTGCCCCAGGAGATGCAGCGCGCCATTGCAAGGCAGGCCGAGGCGGAGCGGGAGCGGCGAGCCAAGGTGATCCATGCAGAGGGGGAACTGCAGGCATCGGAAAAGCTTGCCCAGGCTGCGAAGGTTCTGGCAGCGGAGCCCGCGGCAATCCAGCTCCGCTTCCTGCAGACCCTTACCGAGATTGCCGCCGAGAAGAACTCCACTACCGTCTTCCCGGTACCCATCGACCTGCTGTCGATGTTCATGGAGAAGCGGAAAGGGTAGGGGGGGGATCACAGGGGGGGCTTGCCGACGATCAGCACCCGGGGGGCGGAGATCCCGTGCTTTGTGCCCGGGTCCGGCAGTGAGCCGCTCATCCAGTTGTAGCTCCGACTGGTCGACGAGACGTTTCGGTACCTTGATGGAAATGCAGCTGGAAGAGCTGCCGAACATCGGCAGATCCATTGCCGCAGATCTGCGGCGCATCGGCATCATGAACAGCGGGGATCTCTCCGGCCTGGAGCCGCTTGCCACCTACCGTCGTCTGGCAGAGGTCATGGGTAGCCGCCACGACCCTTGCGTTTTCCATGTCCTGCTGGCGGTCCGGTATTTTTTCGAGAGCGGCGTGCCGCTCCCCTGGTGGCGGTTTGCCGAGGAGGGGGAGAGGCTACTTGTCGCCGCTCAACCTCTCAAGAGGGGTACATCGGAGTAATCGTATGGCGGGATCTCGGAAGAGAAAGGCAACCCTGAGGTTATTCCTTGAGCTGCTTCGAGAGGTGACGGTTTTCATCGATCTCGAATTGAGGCTGGCCAGGGCAGTGTCGAGGAAGTCTATGGAGTAGGCGGAGCAGAGGGGGAGGCGGAAGGGGGAGTGAGCGATGCTCCCCCTCATTTCTTGCGGATACTTACATTAGACCATGTTTCTCTGCTCCCCCAGCACCACGGAGCGGAACTCGTCTATACCCATCTCCTCGACGATGGCGCCGATGCGCACCTCCCGTCCGCACCCCCGGTACCAGGAGATGATCTTTTCCATAACGGCAAGAACAGTCTCCTCGTCGGCAGCTACCTCCGTCAGCAGGTCGGCCAGGCGGGGGCGGGGGCCGGCGTTGCCGCCGACGTAGATGCGCCACCCCTTGGGGGTCCCCATGATGCCGATGTCCTTGACGCATACCTCGGCGCAGGAGAGGAGGCAGCCGGAGACGCCGATCTTCATCTTGTTGGGGAGCGGGGTTGCGTGGTAGCGCTCGTCGATCTTAAGCCCGAGGGATATGGAGTCCTGCACCCCACGCTTGCAGTGGGTCGTCCCCGGGCAGATCTTGACGCTCCTGACGCAGAGGCCGATGGCCGCCCCGGGCTTTTCGTCGATTTCAGCCCAGATTCTGTCCAGGTCATCCTCCCTTATGTCGAAGAGGGCGATTCGCTGCGCCGAAGTCAGTTTCAGTCTCAGGTTGTACCTGTCGGCCACGTCGCAGATCTTGCGCAGGGTGGCGGTGTCGGTGATACCCCCCGGGATGTGCGGGGCAATGGCATAGGTCTCACGGTCCCGCTGCAGTATTGCCCCCTTGTTCACCATATCCTTTTTCACTGCTGTCTCCTTTACTCTGAATCGATTCTTTCCCAGTTTGCCAGGCCGAGGCCGCTCAGCCCATCTTGCAGGTCGCTCACCGCCGCCTCCAGCATGACGCAGACTTCCGCTTCGACGTCTCCGCTGGCAGTGAGGCGGATGTCGATCTCCCTGGTCTCGTCAATGGTGGTTGCCAGGGATTTTATGTACACCAGCGGGTGATCCCTGCTGACGCTGCTCAGCACCGGCTCCATGATGGACTCGTCGTTGCAGCTCACGGTGATGGTTCTCAAGCGGGAGAGGCCGGCGGCAAAAATGCTTCCCAGCAGCGGCTGGAGGGAAGTGACGAAGATACCCTCCAGCTCCGACGGCACCCCGGGGAGGCAGACTATGGTCGTCTCCCCATGGCCGAGCAGCACCCCAGGGGCTGTACCCACCGGGTTCTCCAGTGGCACTGCTCCGGCGGGGAGCCAGGCCATCTTCTCCCTTGCCGGGTTGATACCGCCTTCTCCCAGTACCCCGCGGGAGGTGAGCTCATCGTAGCGCTGCCTGATCATTGCCAGGGCGGTCTGGTTGAGGCCAAGCTGACAGCCGGTGCCCAGGGCCACGGCCACCAGGGTCATGTCGTCGGCCGTAGGGCCAAGCCCGCCGGAGGTGATGATCAGTCTGGGGCCCCGGCCTAGGGCTGAGCGGAGCTCCGAGGCGATGACGTCCAGCTCGTCCCTGAGGATGGTGGCCCTGGTAACCCTCCCGCCGAGGGAGTGGATCTCGCGGCAGAGCCAGTGACTGTTGCTGTCCCGGATCTCGCCGATGAGGAGTTCGTTGCCGATTATGAAAAGCTCTGCGGTGGCGGGTACGCTCATTTCCAGCTCCATGAAAAAAGGGTCTGCGCCAATATTTAACACATAAGGAAGATATGCACACGGGTAAAGATGGGGTTAATCCCGGCTTTAACCGCGTGCATCCGGGTGGCAGTGGGTCAGCAGTTCAGGTAGGAGTTTATTGCCGCTGCACCCCTTTTGCCGTCACCCATGGCGAGGATGACCGTGGCTCCGCCACGGACCATGTCGCCACCGGCGAATACTCCGGGCAGGTTTGTGGCACCGCTATCGTCCACGGTGATATTCCCCCATCTGTTCAGTTCCAGGTCGGGCGCCGTGGCGGTGAGGAGCGGGTTTGCCCTGGTGCCGATGGCGTTCACCACAACGTCCGCCGGCAGGTCGAACTCCGACCCTTCCACGGGAACCGGCTTGCGCCGTCCCGATTCGTCTGCCGGGCCAAGCTCCATCCTGCGGCAGCGCAGGTGGGAGGACCAGCCGTTGCTGTCAGCGACTATTTCCAGCGGGGCGGTGAGCATGACGAACTCCACCCCCTCCTCCTTGGCGTGCTTGATCTCCTCAACCCTGGCTGGCATCTCTGCCTCGCTCCGGCGGTAGACTATCATGGCACGCTCGGCACCGAGGCGGCGGGCGGTGCGGACGCAGTCCATGGCGGTATTCCCACCGCCGATTACCGTCACGTTCCTTCCCCTGATGATCGGTGTGGTGGCTGAAGGGTTGCGCCCCGCCTCCATAAGGTTGACCCGGGTGAGGAACTCGTTGGCTGAGTAGACCCCTTTGAGGTTCTCCCCCGGGATGTCCAGCATTACCGGCAGACCGGCGCCGTTGGCGATGAAGACAGCATCGAAATCAGCGCGCAGCTGCTCCAGGGTCAGTGTCTTGCCGATGATGACGTTGCACTCGATGGTTACACCCAGCTCGGTCAGGCGGCTGACTTCAACGTCGATGATATCTTTGGGGAGGCGGAACTCTGGGATGCCGTAGCGTAGCACTCCGCCGGTGTCGTGCAGCGCCTCGAATACCGTGACATCGTGACCAGCCCGGGCCAGTTCGCCGGCAGCGGTCAGGCCCGCCGGCCCGGCTCCGACCACGGCAACCTTGCGGCCGCTTGCCTGTGGCACTTTACCGGCGGCAATCCTCGACGGGTTGGCCATGGCCCAGTCTGCCACGAATCGCTCAAGGTAGCCGATGGCAACTGAATCACCCTTAAGTCCGCGGACGCATTTCGCCTCGCACTGGGTCTCCTGCGGGCAGACACGGCCGCAGACCGCGGGGAGGGCGTTGTCCCCCTGGAGGATTCGGGCGCTGGCAGGCAGGTCCTCCCTGGCCAGGGCGTCCAGAAACTCGGGAATGGATACTCCGACCGGGCAGCCGTCAACGCAGGGGCGGTGCTTGCACTGGATGCAGCGTTTGGCCTCCATAACCGCTTCGGCCATTGTCAGCCCTCTGTTGACCTCGGCGAAATTTGCGCTCCTCTCCGCAGCATCCAGCTCGGGCATATGCACCCTGGGTATGGCGAGGCGTTCCTTCATGGCGATATTGTTAGGCATTGGCCACCTCCCCGGCGATACGGCATTCGTCTGCAGCGCAGCGCGCTTTCTCCTCGAATTCCCGGTAGGTGGTCAACCTGTCGATCAGGAGGGCGAAGTCCACCTTGTGCCCGTCGAACTCCGGCCCGTCGACGCAGGCGAACTTCGATTCGCCGTCCACCACGACCCGGCAGCCGCCGCACATGCCGGTACCGTCGATCATCACCGGGTTGAGACTAACCAGGGTTTCGATGGCGTGGGGCCTGGTCAGTTCGGCCACGGCGCGCATCATCGGCACAGGACCGACTGCCACCACCAGGCTGGGGGTGCGCTCGGAGTCTGCGATGAGATCGGCCAGGGCATGGGTGACGAACCCCTGCCTCCCCATGCTGCCGTCCTCGGTGGTCACCAGCAGCTCGGTGGAAAGGGCAGCCAGTTCCTCCTTGAGGATGATGTAGCGGTCGGAGCGGCCGCCGATTACCGTGGTAACCTGGTTGCCGGCAGCGGCAAGGGCCTTTGCCAGGGGGTAGAGGACGGCGGTGCCCACACCTCCGCCGATGCAGGCGACCCTGCCGAATTTTTCAATGTGGGTCGGCTGACCAAGGGGGCCGGCCACGTCGCGCAGTGTTCCTCCGGCCGGGGTGGCGACGATGCGCCGGGTAGAGGCGCCGATGGCCTGGACGAAGAGGGTGATGGTGCCGATTTCCGGGTCGGCGTCACCGATGGTGAGGGGGATACGCTCTTCCCCCTTGTCGGCCCTGACGATAACAAACTGGCCGGCCTTGCGGGCAGCGGCGATGCGCGGGGCCCTGACCACCATGCGGTGGAGGTTGGGGGCCAGGGTGTCGTTGCTGACGACTTCAAACATTGCTATTACCTTTCCCTTCGGTTATTTCCGGACAAGATGATGTCCATATAGGTTCAAGTTCACCGTTTGACTGTCAACGGTCAACGGTTTTTCTACGACAGGCAGTTGAACAGGCCGCTCTTCCAGAGGCAGGCGCCGCACGGCTCC
>CALMOE010000093.1 GCA_937871715.1 uncultured Geobacter sp.
GAAAGCCGTATAATTGGGTCCGTTGACACGGTAGTGTACCGAGCCAGCCAGGGTGCCATCATGACAGGAGATGCACTCCATTGATATGGGGTCCAGTATCCGGTTGCCATCATGGAAAGATACTGTTGGTAGTTCATTATCGAAGCTGCTGCTCTGGATATTGCTGTACATATCCTCAACGGACAGGCTTGCCTGATACTTCTGGCCGTATTCGATCATGCTCAGATAATCTGATCTTATGAGCGGATCATTCAGTTGCAGGGCGAGGGTACACTCTTTCCTGATGTGAGAATTAACTGCGTTCTGCTCTAAATTGGACTCTCCTCCATTTATCTCAATCACTATACTTTCCTGTGCAAGAGACGAAGTTGTTATGGTCATGAACGCTAATAAAGCGGCATGACAAGTTATCATCCTAAAGAAAGCCTGCCATCCGCCAGTTTTGCTCATCATTGTCTTTTTCATGGTCCAAGCTCCTTTCTTCGTTTTAACTATGACTACTCAAGAAGGGTGCCCGAACTCCTTTTTTGCAATGGCTTGCTAACCTCTCGTAATTCCTTTGATAAATTTGATGTTAGATTTTGCAGTAAATCAGCACATGTACTATGATCAAACATTCAAATAGAATGTAGGACGCTAAGTTCTGTGATTCTATGAGGTTAGGCGATTGTATCGGATGAAGTTCATGGTACGTTTTTGAACATTCTGAGGAGTGTGGATTGGGTGGAGTTAATGTTGTATTGCAAAATGTTCATAAAATGAACTCTGCATGAAAATCGTAATCTCCCATGGAAACAGGTTTTGCAGAGCTAGCGTATTTACTTTGTTCTAAATCTGAACAGATAGTAGGCGCATAAGCTTTGAAAACAATCGCAAAAACAGCATGTTAGCGCGGTGGATGTTGGCACGCATCTGGTACCACAATTAGTAACAATTACTATTGTGAGGTGTGCCATGAGATTTCAAATAGGTATTATCTTGACTCTATTCTGTTTGACTGGATGCAGTGAACTCAGAGTGATTGGCTCAGCGGCCATGCGCGAGCTTCGGGCAGAAGCAGTACCTGTAAACTGGAACAAGTCAGTTCCTGAGCGGCCGTCAATCAAGAGGGATGAACAGCCTGTAGTTGTCGCAGATAACAAGGCTAGGAGCTTTTCGAGCTTTCGTATCAGCCCAAAAGGGCTGAAGCGACCGGTAAAGGGGCTCTGGGAGCAGCATGGAGGGTAGTTTGTGCTAAAGGATACTAGTAATGGGGAGGAATCTCTTCCTCGTTGCCGGTTGTCATGAGAGAAGGAAGCAGCAACTGCACCTGCTTGCGAATGGTTTGCATCTCCTGTTCAAGACGTACTATGGCGAGTTCCTGCCTGTAAACCGTGTCATTTAGTTCATCTATCGTCTTCTGCTGATGGGTTATTCGGATTTCAAGATCTGTAATGCGAAGTTCCATACTATCTCCTTGAGCTGATTTTACTAAACCCGACAGGTGATTTTCAGGCTTTCAATGTCACGTACTCATCTCGACAGGCAAGCCACCATTTCCGCCATGGAAACTTTTCAAAATCAACTAGCAGGGCAAGGGGTATGAAAGTGTCCATTTCGTAGACTGTTTCGCCAAGGAGAAGATTGGTGAACTCCCTGCCTATAGCAACCTCGGCACGGAACATGTCGTCAAAATCGGCATCGAGTCCACGGAGGGCTAACGGATCGACACTGGTAAAGTTCTCAGTGCACCACTCGTCATGCATGATTTCGCCGCTGGTGTCAATGAGCGGCACTCCATGCAGACGGCAGGTCATTGGCCTGTGGTCATAAACCATGCAGCGTCCTTCTTCATCCAAGAGGACGCAGGGGGTTTCGTCACTGTCTGGCATCAGCTCTTCCCACTCCTCCTCAGGACGATAGTTAAGCATGAATGGTGGCGATAGATCAGGCCAGGCAAGTTGCAGTTTTTCGAGTCTATGCTCTGCTTTTGTCAGTACGCTTTTCTGTGCCTCCATTGGCAGCCCTGCAAAACCTTGGCGCAGCATGGCAGCATCGAGGATAGTGATGTCGAATAGCCCACGGCAGCAGCCGCTGCACCCACCTGAGCAGGATATGTGCTCAGGAAAGCTCCGTATTGAGCTGTTGAACCACGAGTCTATCCTTTCGAGGAGAGTTCTGTATTTGTCCAGGCAAAGTTCAAGGCCCATTTGTCTTCCTGCTGTGTCCATTATTGCTTGCAGATTGAGAAAAAGCCGGGGCCTTTCTGGTGGCCGCCGGCTTTTTCACCGTTTGAAATAGGGACTGTTTGTCAGGCTACCAGTTCGCTCTTTGTGAAGATCGTCTTCAGCCAGTATCCTTCCGCCTCGATGTTCTCACGGCCCCCTTCTTCGCGGTCGACCAGGGTGACGATGCCGAGAACTTCGAGCCCCTCTTCCTTAGCCCTGTTTACTGCTTTCATGGACGAACCGCCGGTGGTGACCACATCCTCGACTATGACTACCTTTGTCCCGGGAGGGAGGTTCTTGCGACCCTCCAGCCACTGACCGGTACCGTGCCCCTTAGGTTCCTTGCGGATGATGAACGCATGCATCTTTTTACCGTCCAGGTGGGCGGCAATGGAGGTTGCCGTGGCGATCGGATCCGCACCGAGGGTGATGCCGCCGACAGCCTCCACACCCGGTACATCCTTGATGGCTTCGTAGAAAAGTTTGCCGACCAGATAGCCACCCGTTGCGTGCAGGGTGGTCTGCTTGCCATCGAAGTAAAAGTCGCTCTGTCTGCCGGAAGCAAGGGTGACGAGACGCTTTTCGTAGGAAAGCTCGAGGATGATCTGCTTCAGTTGTTCACGTTCTGTCATGTCTGCTACTCCTTGTTAAATAGATCCATCTGCGGATCATCTCCCATGTTGGGGAAGCAGATGGGATAGTCTCCGGCGAAACAGGCGGTACAGTATGGGGTGTTGTCCATGCCGACTGATTTGATCAGCCCTTCATGGGAGAGGTAGCCCAGACTGTCTGCCGTAATGTACTTGCGAATTTCGTCTATGGTGTGTGATGCTGAGATCAGCTCTTTGCGGTTCGGTGTGTCAATGCCATAGTAACAGGGGTAGCTGGTGGGTGGGGAGGAGATGCGCATATGCACCTCGCTTGCCCCGGCGTTGCGTACCATTTTGACTATCTTGCGTGAAGTTGTGCCGCGGACGATTGAGTCGTCGATAACCACGACTCTTTTCCCCTTGAGAACGTCCCTGACCGGATTGAGCTTTATTTTCACGCCAAAGTGACGAATCGACTGTTGCGGCTCGATGAATGTCCTGCCCACATAATGGTTGCGGATGAGACCCAATTCAAAGGGGATACCCGCCTCCTCCGCGTAACCCATTGCCGCCGGGACACCTGAGTCTGGAACGGCTATGACCAGGTCCGCATCTACCCCATGTTCCCTTGCCAGTTGGCGTCCCATCTCCTTGCGCACCATGTAGACATTCTTGCCGAATATGTAGGAGTCTGGGCGGGCGAAATAGACGAATTCGAAGATGCAGGGAGCCGGAGCTTTCTTCTTCCAAGGGAAGTAGCTGGTCATCCCCCCCTTGTCGATGACTACCATCTCACCCGGTTCAATTTCGCGGATGAACTCTGCTTCTATCAGGTCCAGGGCACAGCTCTCCGAGGCTATAACGTATGCACCGCCCTGTCTGCCAAGGCACAAGGGTCGGAATCCGTGGGGGTCGCGGGCGGCTATCATTCTGCTCTCAGTGAGAAAGAGCAGGCAGTATGCACCCTCGACCCTGTCCAACGCCGCGGTGATCCGTTCTACCAGAGAGTCGGTGCGGGCGGTGGCCAAGAGGTGAACGATTATCTCCGTGTCCATGGAGGTCTGGAAGATTGAGCCGTAGGCCTCAAGTTCGGCACGGATCAACTGGGCATTGACAATGTTGCCGTTGTGGGCAACGGCAATTGAGCCGCGGGAGTACTCAACCATTATGGGCTGGGTGTTCTTGATCACTGACGAGCCGGTTGTGGAGTAACGCACATGGCCGATAGCCGCGTTGCCCGGAAGTTTCTTGAAGGTGTTCTGGTCGCCAAATACGTCCGCCACCAGCCCCATAGCCTTGTGGGAGTACAGCGTTTTCCCGTCCGACGAGACGATGCCGCACGCCTCCTGACCCCGGTGTTGCAGGGCGTAAAGGCCGAGGTATGTGAGATTGGATGCTTCCGGGTGATTGAAAATGCCGAAAATGCCGCACTCTTCTGTTGGTCTGTTGAAATTCATCTCCACGACTACTCCTTGTGGCTCTTGATATTGGTTAAAGGTTTTCTTTGGCATACTTTGCGGCATTTTTGTAGAGGATTAGGCCGTCTCCCTCTTCCGGGAGGTTTTCCCTGGTCCAGCGAGGGTGATGGGTATAGTGAACGAATGCCTCCGGGTGAGGCATAAGTCCCATGATCCTGCCTGTAGGGTCGCATACCCCGGCTATGGCGTTGATAGAACCGTTGGGGTTTGCCGGGAACTCCATGGTCGCCTCTGCGTATTCCGGGCCTGAGTATTTGAGGACAGCAAGGTGTTCTTCTTCGATCCTGCCAAGGATCGCGTCATCAGAACAGAGGAATTTCCCTTCACCGTGGCGAACCGGGAGGTATATACCCTTTTCGATCCCGCTGGTAAAGACGGAAGGGGAGTCTGGATCGCATTTGAGGTAGCACCAGCGGTCTTGAAAGCGACCGCAGTCATTGTATGTGAGGGTTGCCGTCTGGGTAAGGTAGTTGCCGTCAAACCCCGGCAGCATGCCCATTTTGGTCATAAGCTGAAATCCGTTGCAGACACCCAGTATCAGCTTGCCGTCGGCTATGAAGCGGCTGAACTGTTCAACGAGTTTCTCACCGCTGCCGCTGACGGCTGCATATTTCAGGCGATTCGCCTGTGCCTTGGCGCTTCCCAGATCGTCACCGTCGAGAAAACCGCCCGTAAGGTTGAGAAAGTGGAAGTCATCCAGACGGATATCGCCGGAGAGGATGTCGGCAATATGGGCGATGACAGCCTCATCGAATCCGCCGAGACGGCAGGCGTGGGCAGCCTCGATTTCACAGTTTGTGCCGTTGCCTGTAATTATTATTGCTCTGGTTTTAGACATGAAAGTGAACCCCGTAATTTTTCGCCTGGGAGTGACCCGGCAGATTCATGAATTAAAGATCACGCAGCGTTTTCTGCCATGCTTCCTTAAGCTCAACAAGACCTGCATTCACCACTGCCTTGCCATCCAGACCACGAATGTTAAGGGTAGGCTCGGCAGTTACCGTACCAATGGCGGCAATGGAACAGCCTGACATGAGACTTTCAAACTCTGTCAGTTTATCCGGGTGCACGGTGACCAGCAGGCGGGAGGCTGACTCGGAGAAGAGCAGGTCCAGATCGCTTTTCTCTCCGAGGCTATCATCCCAGATTGCGTGACCCAGGTCCAGTTCCATGCCGAACCCGCCGGCAAATGCGCTTTCGGCTGATGCAACCGCCAGTCCGCCGTCGGAAAGGTCGTGGCATGATGCAACCGCGCCTGCCTTTACTGCTTCGTGGTAGGCCTTGTATTGCCTGTACGCAGTCGCCGCATCCACTTTCGGCACACTGTTGCCGACAGTTCCTAGTTGAGAGTAGTATTCGGACCCACCCATCTCTGCTGCAGTTGAGCCGAGGAGGTAGACCGTGTCTCCGGGGCGCTTGACATCCATGGTTACTGCCTTGCGGCTATCTTCAATCTTGCCGATGACAGAGAAGAGGAGGGTGGGTGGGATGGAGATTTTCACCCCCCCGTCATAGAAGTCGTTCTTCATGGAGTCCTTGCCGGAGATGAGGGGGAGATTGTACTCCATGCAGATATCGTAGAGAGCCTGGTTGGAGCGGACCAACTGGGCCATCTTGTACGGTCCGTCCGGGGTTTTCTCAGAAAGTACAGGATCGCACCAGCAGAAGTTGTCCAGACCGGCTACCAGATCCAGTGAGCCGCCTACTGCGACGTAATTGCGCAGAGCCTCGTCTATGGCATTGGCGGTCATGTGGTAGGTGTCTATGTCCGAGTAGCGCGGGCAGATGCCGTGGGCAACCACCACCCCCTCGAAGGAGTCGAGGATCGGACGTACTACCGCTGCGTCCGATGGGCCGTCATTACTTACCCCAGTGAAAGGCTTGACAACAGATCCACCTTGGACCTCGTGGTCATATCGCCTGACAACCGACTCCTTGGAGCAGATGTTGAGGGAGGAGAGGAGTGCTTTCAGATCTGCAGTGTAGTCGTCCTTCCGGGGTACCACCGGTTCACTGTGTACCGGTGGGGACCACTTGGCCGGAAGCTGCATGGGGGGGAGACCCTCGTGCATGAACTCCATCGGTAGCCAGGCGACTGTGCGTTCGCCGTAGAGGATATGGAACACTCCGCTGTCGGTGAACTCGCCCAGAACGGTTGCCTCCACGTTGAAGCGCTCTGCCATGGCCAGGAATTCATCTATCTTCTCTGGCGGCACCGCCATGCTCATACGTTCCTGGGCTTCGGAGATGAGGATCTCCCACGGGTTTAGTCCAGGATATTTCAGAGGGGCCTTGGAGAGGTCCATGCGGCAGCCACCACACTCTCCGGACATTTCGCCTATGGACGAGGATAGTCCGCCGGCACCGTTGTCGGTGATGAAACGGTAAAGACCGAGGTCCCTTGCGCGGATGAGGAAGTCGAACATCCTCTTCTGGGTTATCGGGTCGCCGATCTGCACTGCTGTTACCGGAGAGTTTTCATTCAGCTCCTCCGAGGAGAAGGTGGCACCGTGGATCCCATCCTTGCCGATACGGCCACCGGCCATGACGATGAGGTCGCCTGGTCTGATGGACTTTTCGTGGCCGGGTATGCCGTTTATCTCAGCCGGCATGATACCTGCGGTGCCGCAGAAGACCAGGGGTTTGCCGCAGAAGCGCTCGTCAAAGACGAGCGAACCGTTTACCGTCGGAATGCCGCTCTTGTTGCCGCCATGCTCAACCCCCTCAACGACCCCTTCGAAGATACGCCTGGGATGGAGCAGGCGTTTCGGCAGGGGCTTGGTGTAGAACGGGTCTGCAAAGCAGAAGACATCCGTATTGAAAATCAGCTTTGACCCCTGGCCAGTGCCGAAGGGGTCACGATTTACCCCAACTATGCCGGTGAGGGCTCCGCCGTACGGGTCGAGTGCGGAAGGGGAGTTGTGGGTTTCTACCTTGAAGACGAGGGAGTGTTTGTCGTTGAACTTGATTACCCCCGCGTTGTCCTTGAAAACTGAGAGGCAGAAGTCACGCTCACCCAACTTTTCTCTGACATCTTTGGTCGTCCTCTGGATGAATGACTTGAACAGGGATTTGATCTCCTGCCGTTCACCATTTTCATCCTCGTACTGAACGGTTCCGGCGAAAATCTTGTGCTTGCAGTGCTCCGACCACGTCTGGGCAAGACACTCCAGTTCAACGTCCGTTGGTTTCGACCCGAGCCCCACCTTGGCACGTTCCGACTGCACATTCGGGTTGCGGTAGTGGTCCTGGATGATTTTCATCTCCTCGAGCGTCAGGGCAAGCACACCCTCCTTGCTGATGCGCATCAGCTCGTCGTCGGAAACTTCCAGGTCAACTTCTTTGACTTCTATCTTCGATTCTACCTGTACCTTGGGGACAACCGTTGCGAACCCTTTGCCGGCAGCATACTCCTCTGATGTGAGAGTGGTATGTCTCTGTATAAGGGTATTGCAGAGCAGTTCCGTTGCTATCCTCTCCACATCCTCACGGCTTACATCGCCGCTTATGAGGTACTGTACTGAGTGATATACCGCCTCACCCGGAGCAAATTTTCTGCCCGTAAGGTATTCCACAGCTTCCCGGGAGGTGCGACCGACGTTGTCGGTGACCCCGGGTCTGAATCCGACCTCCACGGCGAAATCGAAACCGGTGGCAGATGGCTGATCTACCTGCCAATCCTGCATAACCGGGTCGCTGAAAGGTCCCTTGGCAGCTTCTAACAGCTCTGCTTGAGTAAGGGAGGCATCTACTGTGTAGATGTCTATGGTCCGGACCTCACTGACAGGCAGATGGAGAAAGTGCTCGATTTCGCGTCTTATCCGCTCACCCCTGGAGTCACGGATGTCAGCCTTCAGGCTTACTTCAATTCTGTTTGCCATTCATTGTTCCTTTTGCAGGTATACAGATGTAGTCGGGAAGGGGATGCGAATCCCCTGTTCCGCAAATCTTGTCATAAGCAGTGTATTAATCTTGTCCGTAGTGGAGAAAGCCAAGGTGTAGTCATCGACCCAGAAAAAAAGAGCCATCTGTAGGGCGCTATCACCGAATGATGTGAAGAATGCCTCCGGTGGTGGATCGCGCAGGACCTGCTGTATCTCCAGTGCGGTGGATACCATGATATTTTTTACCAGGTCCACATCGCTGCCGTAGGCGACACCAATATTTATCCTCGCTTTTGATCGCAAGTCGGGGAATGCGTGATTGGTTAGGATCGTGTTGCAAAGATCCGAATTGGGTATTATGAGCAGTTGGTTGTCCAGTGTTTTGATCTTGGTGCTGCGCAGGCCGATGTCCTGAACATCGCCTGTCTGTCCACCTGTAAGCTGGATTCTGTCTCCGATCCTGAAGGGGCGATCGATCATCAGGGTGAAGCCGGAGATCATGTTTGCCAAAGTGTCTTTCGCAGCCATGCCTATTGCCAGTGAGCCTATCCCCAGGGCAGTTACCAGTGAGAGGATGTCGTAGTTGAAATGCTTCAGTACTATGATCAGGGCGGTGCCGATAAGAAAGATGGTGCCGAGTTTTTCGGCCAGCGGCAGCAACTGGCGGTCCAGACCTGCACGCCCTGATTCCGCCATCTCCCCCCCGTACCAGCGGAGCAGCTCATCCATGGCCCTCCAGGAGATGTTGGTCAGGATGATGATGTTGGCGATGAATACTGCTCCCGAGGCGATTACATGGACCTTTTCCGCCAGCGGTAGTGATTTTATGGCGAGATAGAGTCCGGCGAAAATCAGTAGCAGGGAGGCCGGAGGGGTGATGCGCAGCAGTATCCGATCGTCCAGGTCAGTGGAGGTGAACGATGTGAACTTGGGTCCCCAGGTGGTAAGCAGGTAGCGCAGCACCCTTGCCAGTATCCAGAAGATGGCGAAGATCAGCAGGGCAACGAGCAGCTCCTTAACCCAAAAGAGGTAAAAGGAGTCGCTCTCCCTGATATGGTAGTAGTCCAGGAGACTATTCACCGAATACCCTTTTGAAAATAGTATTTACATGTTTCAGGTGATAGTTCAGGTCGAAGGATTCGCGGATCTTTTCCTCCCCGAGGGCGGCGAGTACCTCGTTGTCGGCCAGAAGTTCGCTCTGGAACTCTTTCCCCTCTTCCCAGACCTTCATGGCATTTCTCTGCACAAGGCGATATGCGTCTTCACGGGAGACCCCGGACTGGGTCAGGTCGAGGAGTATCTTCTGGGAGAAGACTAGTCCTTTCATCTGGTTGAGGTTCTTGAGCATGTTCTCAGGGTAGACCACTAGGTTCTTGATGAGACCGTTCAGGCGCCTGAGGGAGAAGTCCAGGGCAACGGTGGCATCCGGAGCTATATAGCGCTCAACCGAAGAGTGGGATATGTCCCGCTCATGCCAGAGGGCCACATTCTCCAGGGCTGGCACGCAGAATGAGCGGATGTACCTTGCCTGGCCGGTGAGGTTCTCGGAGAGGATCGGGTTTCTCTTGTGGGGCATAGCCGATGAGCCTTTCTGCCCCTTGGTGAACTGCTCTTCGGCCTCGAGCACTTCGGTTCTCTGCAAGTGGCGGATTTCAGTGGCAATCCGCTCCATGGATGAGGCAATGATGGAGAGGGTACAGAAGAACTCGGCATGGCGGTCGCGGGGAATCACCTGGGTTGAGACGGGTTCCGGTTTTAACCCCATCTTTTCGCAGACATACTCCTCCACGAATGGATCGATGTTGGCAAAAGTGCCGACAGCGCCGGAAATTGCCCCTGTGGCGATGTTTTCCCTTGCCGCTTTGAGGCGGGTCCTGTTGCGGTCCATCTCAGCATACCATGTGGCCAGCTTGAGACCGAAGGTTACCGGCTCGGCGTGGATGCCATGGGAGCGCCCCATGCAGACCGTATCCTTATGTTCCAAGGCGCGGCACTTGATGGAGTCGAGAAGATTATCCATATCTGCCAGCAGTTCGTCAGCAGCCTGTACCAACTGTACGGAAAGGCAGGTGTCCAGCACGTCAGAGGAAGTCATCCCCTGGTGAATGAATCGAGCTTCAGGTCCTACATATTCTGCTACTGAAGTAAGGAATGCAATGACGTCATGTTTTACCTCCGCCTCGATGGCATCTATCCGCTCTATGTCGAAATTACCCTTTTCCCGGATGACCGGTACCGCCTCTTTGGGGATCACCCCGAGGATCGCCTGGGCTTCACAGGCAAGGGTTTCAATCTCAAGCCAGATGCGGAAGCGGTTTTCCGCTTCCCATATCTTGGCCATTTCAGGGCGGGTGTAGCGTGGGATCATGGTGCTGTCTCCTTCGATTTATATGACAAGCATTTCGCTCGCTTGGTATTGATTGCCAATCTCCAGTCGCGGTGAGCAGATGTTCTGTTCGCTTAGGACTCTTTTTGCTGCATTGAGAGGCAGGTCTGGGGAGTTGTTCACCTCTGAGAGGTGAGCCAGCAGAATACCTTCCAGTTTGTCGTGAAGCAGTTCCTGAAGTAAGTTCATGGATTCACTGTTGGAGATATGCCCGTGCCTTGATCTGATCCGCTGCTTCAGGTGCCATGGGTAGGGGCCGTTGAGCAACATCTCCTCGTCGTGGTTCGCCTCAAGAATAAGCAGGTTGCAATTTTTAAGCTTGTCTGCAACAAGTCTCGTTACGATACCGAAATCAGTGGCAAATCCGATCCGTCCTTCGCTGCTTTCAATGGTGAAACCCACCGGGTCTGCCGAATCGTGTGTTATGGGAAAAGGGTCTATAAACAGGTCGCGAAAGGTGAACTGGCAGCCGGATTCAAATTCTATGTTCTCGGTTTTTTTCAGAAGACGTTCACAAGCCAATCGGGTCGGATAGCTTGCCAGCAGAGGGATTTTCAACTTTCTTGCCAGGGTGCCGGCTCCTCTTACATGGTCAGAGTGATCGTGGCTTATCAGGATGGCGTGCAGAGATCTTTCGTCAACGCCGATTTTATGCAAGCGCTTAATTATTTCGACCCCGGAGAGGCCGGCATCAATCAGCAGTCTTGTTTCCCCGCTCTCCACGTAAACGGCGTTGCCTTTACTGCCGCTTGCAAGCAGGGAGATCTGCAAAGTGTCCTCCATAAAATGGGTGTTACTCGCGTTGTTGGCGCATCTGTTTTTGGCTGTGATTAT
This sequence comes from uncultured Geobacter sp., assembly GCA_937871715.1. Lineage (GTDB taxonomy): Bacteria > Desulfobacterota > Desulfuromonadia > Geobacterales > DSM-12255 > CALMBF01. Next base: position 11,380 of record CALMOE010000093.1, read on the forward strand.
GGAGATGTGCTGAATCAGATTTTATAGCGTAATTCAGCTATATGTTCAAGATTAAATGGCCTGGTTACCGTTCGGTTTTGTTTGCTGGTAAATGTATCTTTGTCGTCCTGTTTTATATGAAACTCTTAAGAAATTATTGACGCCTGAAGGTCGGCTTGTATAATATGCCCTGCTGTCTGAGACGCGGGATCATTGCCGCGTTTGAACCGACAAAAAACCAGAGGAGGAGCGCATGGCAATCAGGGTAAGCATTAACGGTTTTGGCAGAATTGGACGCACAATGCTTCGTTACGCTTTGAAAGAGAAGGGAATTGACATCGTTGCCATCAACGATCTGACAGACGCAAAAACCTTGGCTCATCTCTTCAAGTACGACTCTGTTCACGGCGTGTTCCCGGGAAGGGTCGAGTGCAACGATAAAGAGCTGATCATCAATGGCAAATCGATAAAAATATTTTCCGTCAAAAACCCGGAAGAGCTCCCATGGAAACAGGAAAAAATCGACATCGTCGTTGAGTCAACCGGTATCTTCACATCGAGAGAGAAGGCCGAGATGCATATAAGGGCGGGTGCGAAAAAGGTCATAATTTCCGCGCCTGCGACTGGGGAAGATATCACTGTAGTCATGGGGGTTAACCACCAGCTTTATGACGGGGAAAAGCATAATATCATTTCGAATGCATCATGCACGACAAACTGCCTCGCCCCTGTTGCCAAGGTAATCAGTGACCATTTCGGACTGGAAAAAGGTCTGGTTACGACTGTCCATTCATATACAAATGATCAGAACATTCTCGATCTCCCCCATAAGGACCTCAGACGCGCCAGGGCAGCTGCCATGTCCATGATTCCCACGACAACTGGTGCTGCCAAGGCTGTCTCCCTCGTTCTTCCCGAATTGAAAGGTAAGTTGGATGGGATGGCTGTTCGGGTGCCAACACCCAATGTTTCGATAGTTGATCTTGTTGCCGTGCTCAAGAAAAAAACTGATACGGACAAGGTAAATGCCGTTTTCAAGAAGGCTGCAAAAGGGGAGCTCAAGGGCTTTCTCGGTTACAGTGAGGAGCCTCTTGTGTCAATCGATTTCAATGGAAATGCCCTGTCTTCAATTGTCGATGCCAGCTGCACCAAGGTCATGGATGGTAATCTCGTCAAGGTTCTCTCATGGTATGACAATGAGTCCGGCTTCTCTAAAAGGCTCGTAGACCTGATCAATTACATGCAAAAATAAATGACTGTCAAAAGGGGGATTTCTCCCTCTTTTTAGTCCAAACCATATTTTGGGGGAGTTTAATGTCGATCCGTTATATCGATGAGCTGAAGGATCTGAAGGGGAAGAAACTTTTTGTCAGGGTTGATTTCAATGTGCCCCAGGACGAGAAGGGGAACATCACAGAGGATACCCGTATTGTGGGAGCCGTGCCGACAATCAGGTACGCAGTGGAGCAGGGTGCAAAGGTGATACTCGCTTCCCATCTCGGTCGTCCAAAAGGGGAGAAGAAAACAAAGTATTCCATGGAGCCGGCGTCGAAGCGTCTCTCCCAGATACTCGGCAAGAAGGTTGTACAGGCGCCGGACTGCTTTGGCCCTGAGGTCGATGCCCTGATTGATGCTATGAAGCCCGGCGACATAGTCATGCTGGAAAATGTCCGTTTCTACCCGGGGGAGGAGAAGAACGACAGGGAGTTTGCTGCCAAATTGGCTAACAACTGCGACTTGTATGTCAACGATGCCTTTGCAGTATCCCATCGTGCCCATGCGTCGGTAGAGGCGATTACCAGGATAATCCCGACGATTTCCGCCGGATTTCTTATGAAGAACGAGATGACCTTTTTCGACAAGGCAATGAGTAACCCGGTAAGGCCGCTCGTTGCCATACTCGGTGGTGCCAAGGTCTCCGGCAAGCTTGAGGTGCTCGAAACCCTGGTCAACAAGGTGGACAAGATCGTCATCGGTGGCGGGATGGCCTTTACCTTCCTCAAGGCGATGGGGTACTCGGTCGGCAAGTCACTCGTGGAGGATGAGCTGATTGCAACGGCCAAGAAGATAATGGACAAGGCTCGAAAGAAAGGGGTAAGGCTCTACCTGCCGGTTGATTGCGTAGTCGCCAACACCTTTGAGGCTACTGCCACAAATTTCATCACGACTGTCCAGGAGATTCCTGAAGGTTGGATGGCTCTGGATATTGGACCAGCATCCGCGACACTTTTTGCAGAGACTCTGCGCGATGCCAAAACGGTCATCTGGAACGGTCCAATGGGGGTTTTCGAAATGGATGCTTTTGCCAGGGGGACTTTTTCCGTGGCAGAGTCAGTCGGCAACTGTTATGCGACCACGGTTATCGGCGGAGGGGACACTGACGCCGCGGTAAACAAGGCGGGTGTTGCCAGCAAGGTGAGCTACATCTCCACCGGTGGCGGCGCCTTCCTGGAGCTTTTGGAGGGGAAGGTTCTGCCTGGAGTGAAGGCCCTGGATGTCAGGAAAAAATAGGAGGATGAATGCGCAAGCCAGTAATTGCAGGCAACTGGAAACTTTACAAAACAGCACCCGAGGCATTGGAGCTGGTTTCAGGACTCATGCCTCTCATCAGCGGCAGGAGTAATGTGGAGGTAGTTGTTGCACCGGTTTTTACAGTAATTGACAGGGTTCGTGCAGCCATAGCCGGAAGCGGGATATTCCTGGCTGCCCAAGACTGTTTCTGGGAGGAGGAGGGGGCCTTTACTGGTGAAGTCTCTCCGAAAATGTTGGCGGATGTCGGCTGCTCCCATGTCATTGTAGGTCATTCGGAAAGACGTCAGTTCTTCGCGGAGAGTGACGCTGCCGTCAATAAAAAGATTCGCGCTGCAGTTGGTGCCGGGCTGACAGTTATTTTTTGCATAGGCGAAACCCTGGAGGAGAGGGAGTCTGGAAATACCTTCAACGTTTTAAGTGGTCAGGTTTCAGGAGGGTTGGAAGGGATGGTGCCGGCAGACATGGAGAAGGTGATAGTTGCCTATGAGCCGGTGTGGGCAATCGGAACCGGCCGGACAGCCAGCGAAACACAGGCCCAGGAGGCCCACGCATTCATCCGCAGTCAGGTATCCAAGCTTTTCAATGCTGAAGTCGCTCAATCTGTCAGGATACTCTACGGAGGCAGCGTCAAGCCGGAGAATATCGGCGGGCTGATTGCCCAGCCTGACATTGACGGCGCCTTGGTCGGGGGGGCAAGCCTGAAGCCGGATTCATTCGCTGCCCTGGTGAATGCCGCATAGATTTGTCTTTTAATTTAACTCGCCATATGCTAACTATTACATTTCATATTTGATTTGAGAGGTTTTTGCTGATGATTTACTTCCTGATATTCCTACATGTGCTTGTCTGTATTGCCTTGATCGGCATTGTCCTTCTGCAGTCAGGCAAAGGTGCCGAGATGGGTGCATCATTCGGTGCCGGCGGCAGCCAGACTGTCTTCGGCGCAAGCGGCGGCAATACATTCATGAACAAACTGACCACTGGTGCGGCAATCATTTTCATGCTGACCTCCCTGACTCTGGCCCACCTCTCATCCAGCGGGAGCAGTTCATCCATAATGTCTTCCAAGACTGCTCCGGCCAAGCCCGCTCCCCAGCAGCAGTCCGCACCCACAACCTCGCCTGCTGCGGCACCGGCGGCTCCACAGGATGCTGCTCCATCAGTACCGGCTGGCAAGTAAATTTGTTGTTGACTCATTTCCATGAGTGGTGTATATAGTAATTCCTTTTGCTGAACGGCAGTAAGTTGACAACAAAAATAGAAATGCGGTGGTGGCGGAATTGGTAGACGCACCAGCTTGAGGGGCTGGCG
>CALMOE010000094.1 GCA_937871715.1 uncultured Geobacter sp.
ACAGCACCGAGAAATCCCCGTCATCCACCCTCATGACCATTGATGACTCGTTGGTATCGAACGCGGCATCGGCAAGGGGAGAAGATCCATAGGGGTATAGAACCCTGACCCTTGCCCCGCCGATAACTGTCTGGGGAGTGGCTGCATTCACCTTTACAGTTGGCACATTGCGCCTGGCAAGGGCCCTCTTCAGCTGTAGATAATCTTCCCCCTCCCCTATCACACCGGTCTCCCAGAACTCACCCACAGGGAGTGACTCCGCCACCGCCAGCAGACCGCGGAGATGATCCGGATGGGGGTGGCTGAGCACCATGTAGTCTATCCTCCTCACACCCATGCGTCGCAGGCAGGGGAGGAGAAGGCGCCGCCCCGGGTCCCAGTTGCCGTCATGGAGAGCGCCGCCACCGTCGATCAGCATCCTCTTGCCGTCTGCAAAGGTGAGCAGGGTCGACTCCCCCTGGCCGACGCTGAAAAAGTCCAGCCTGAGCCCTTGCTCGCCACCACCGGCCGGCAGGAGCTGGATCGCGACGAGCAGCACGGGGAGGGACGCCATGAGCCCCAGTTGCTGCTCCCTGCGGCTTAAAATGGTGATAAGGAGGAGTCCGGCGAGGAAAATGGTCATCACCACCACCTTGGGGGCAAAATCCGGCAGGAGGGGGACACGGTCAAGCAGGAGTATCACCTTGTCAGCCAGGCTCACCAGCAGGGCGGCACACTTGAGTAGCCCGGCTGCGCCAGGGGGGAAGAGCCAGATAAGCGGCAGGGCGGCGAAGCCGAGGACCACCCCGCCATACCCCAGGAGGGGGACGACGAAGAAGTTGCTCAGAACCCCTGTAATGGTCGCCTGCTGGAAGTAGTAGGCAGCAGGGAGGAGGGTCACCGCCACCGCGGCCAGGGAGGCGGCGGCAAACCGGGCCAGCATATGCCACCTCCCCCCCTCGATCCGGGCGAAGAGGGAGAGGATCGGCGGGGAGAGCACCATGATCCCCCAGAGGGCGAGGAAGGAGAACTGGAAGGAGACGGAGTAAAGATTGGCAGGATTCATGACAAGCAGAAGGAGTGCCGCCAGGATGAGGGAGTTGAGATGGTCCAGCTCCCGCTCCACAACCAGGCCGATCATCAGGGCGGTCAGCATGATGACCGACCTGGCCGTTGCCGGCGCCCCTCCGGAGAGGAGCATGT
>CALMOE010000095.1 GCA_937871715.1 uncultured Geobacter sp.
TCTGAAGGCCACGGATTATCCGTGGCCTTTTTCATTTCCCCGCATTCCGCCTGCTGCCGCTTACTTGAGGGGGGGGGCCTCTGGCTACCGGGAAAAATCTTTTCACTGCCCGGGAAGTGTGCTAGTTATTCAATCTTTCAACGGCGCTGCTGAACATGGGACAAAAAGGGTGATTAATAAATGGCACGTATCATCTGCATAGCCAATCAGAAGGGGGGGGTTGGCAAGACTACCACTGCTGTCAACCTCGCTGCCTCACTGGCAGCCGCCGAGAAGCGAGTGCTGCTGGTTGACATGGACCCACAAGGGAATGCCAGCAGTGGTGTGGGGATCGAAAAGGGGGCGCTCAAGGGGAGCATCTACGATGCCCTGATAAATGGCGAGAATCCTGAGGCCATCATGCACCCCACGGAGCTCGGGGCGCTCTTCATCCTCCCGGCTACTACGGATTTGGCCGGCGCCGAACTGGAGCTGATCGACATGCCGGAGCGAGAGGGTCAGCTGAAGAAGCTTCTCCACGGGCTGCGCGGCAGTTTCGATTACATCCTCATCGACTGCCCTCCGTCCCTTGGTCTCCTTACAATAAACGCCATGACTGCCGCCGACAGGGTGCTGGTGCCGCTGCAGTGCGAATTCTACGCCATGGAGGGCCTTTCCCAGATCGTTCGTACAATACAGTTGGTGCAGAAGGGGCTTAATCCAGGCCTGCGCATCGATGGCATCGTTCTGACCATGTACGACGGCAGGAACAATCTCTCCAGGCAGGTGGAAGAGGAGGTGCGGGCGCATTTCGGCCAGCAGGTCTTCAAGACCGTCATTCCCCGTAATGTCAGGTTGTCCGAGGCCCCGAGCCATGGACGGCCAATCATCCTCTACGACATAGCCTCCCGTGGGGCGGCTGCATACCTTGATCTGGCTGCCGAGATAATGGGCGGTGGAGGTGCGAATGGTTAAGAAAACAGGGCTGGGCAAAGGAATGGGCGCTCTCCTGCCGGTTGTTGAGAAGGAACAGGTGAAATATTTCCTCTGTCCCATAGAGGATGTGAAGCCGAACAGGGCGCAGCCGCGCAAGACATTCACCTCGGAAAAGCTGGAAGAGCTGGCAGCCTCCATCAAGGAGAAGGGGATCATCCAGCCGATCGTCGTAATCCGCAAGGGGGCTCACTACGAGATCATCGCCGGAGAGCGTCGTTGGCGGGCAGCACAGAAGGCCGGGCTGCACGAGGTGCCGGTGGTCATTCAGGACGTATCGGAAAATACCGCCCTGGAGATGGCCCTGATAGAGAACATTCAGCGCGAGGATCTCAATGCGGTGGAGGAGGCCCATGCCTATCTCTCACTGATGGAAACCATCGGCCTTTCACAGGAGGAGATGGCGAAGAGGGTCGGCAAGGATCGTTCCACGGTAGCCAACTCCCTGAGGCTCCTGAAGCTCCCGGAGGATGTGCAGCGGGACATAATCGCCGAGAGGCTGACCATGGGGCATGCCAGGGCTCTTCTCTCCCTGGAGGATGCGGAGCTGATCCGCAAGGCGAGGGAAGAGATCATCAAGAAGCAGGTTACCGTTCGTGGTGCCGAGGCACTGGTGCGCAAGCTGAAGAATCCTCCGGTTAAGAAGTCATCCAAAGGGCCGGAGAGGGAGATGGCCGATCTGGTTGAGCAGCTGAAAAGGCGGCTGCAGACAAAGGTCGACATCAAGTCCGGCAGCAGGGGGGGGAAGATAGAGATCAACTTTAGCGGCAGGGACGAACTTGCGCGAATAGTCGAGTTATTGGGAGTATAAGATGAATGCTGTCGGGCACGCACACAGAGGGGTTTGTCCGAAGCCAGCACTCTTAGTTGCTGTTAATATAGAGGAAATTGCTTGACATGGATTGTGGGCATGTGATAGCAATCACGTGCTTATGGGTAAGGCCGAAGCATGCCCATGGTTAGTGTATACAGTATACAAACTGAAAAACAAGAGGTGCGGCGTGATTAACATAGATCTTGGCGTTGTGATACAACTGGTCAACTTTCTGGTGCTGATGTTCGTTCTGAACATCTTCCTCTACAAGCCGATCAGGAAGGTGCTCGCCGAGCGTCAGGGCCGCATTGCCGAGGCAAAGGGTCGTGCCGAGTCTGTTGATCAGGATGTGCAGCAGAAGATGGCCGAGTACGAGGCTCGTCTCAAGGAGATAAAGTCGGGTGCGGCTGACGAGCGCGGCGCCCTGCTGAAAGAGGCTCAGGCCGAGGAGACCGCCATCCTGGAGGCAGCCCGCAAGGGGGCAGCCGATTCCCTGTCCGCCATCAAGACAAGGGTTGCCAAGGAGTCTGCCGATGCCCGCGTTCTCCTCCAGGAGCAGGCCAAGGCGCTGTCTGTCGATATCTGTGAAAAGGTTCTCGGAAGGAGCTTGTAATATGAAGCGCTGTATGGATGTTTTACGCAAGCCAGTAGTCATTGCCGCTGTGCAGGTCCTCCTGCTGATCCTCCTTGCCTCCCTCGGCTTTGCCAGCGAAGGGGGCGGTGAGTCCCAAGGCGGCGGCCATGGTGGCGCTGCCCAGTGGAAGGATTTCATGTGGCGCTGCATCGATTTTGCTGCCCTCGTCATCCTCATGGTCTGGGCAGTAAAGAAGGCCGACATGAAGAAGGCCCTTGCCGAGCGCCGGTCAGCCATCGAAAAGTCCCTACGTGAGGCCGAAGAGCTGAAGGTTGCTGCAGAGAAGAAGTTTGCCGAGTACAATCAGCGCCTTGCCCAGGCCAACAAGGAGGCCGAGGAGCTGCAGAAGGTTCTCCGTGAAGATGGCCTTGCCGAGAAGGCCCGCATTGTTGCCGAGGCCCGCGAGGCAGGGGATAGAATCAAGTCGCAGGCACAGATGATGGCCGATCAGGAGATTGTCAGGGCCAGAGCCGAGTTGCGTGAAGAGGCGGCCCGCCTTGCGGTGCAGCTTGCCGAGCAGTCCCTCAAGGGTGCAGTGCGGGCCGACGATCAGGATCGGATGGTTGGTGAATATCTTACCAAGGTGGTGGACTTACATTGAGCGCGAACGCTATAGCACGTCGTTACGCCAAGGCACTCGTGCAGATTGCTGCCGAAGAGAGTGCGGTGGAAAAATTTCATGGGGAACTGGCGCGGATCGAAGGGGTATTTGCAGAGAGTCCCGAGCTCGGTTCGCTCCTCTCCAACCCGGCTTACGGTATCGAAGCGAAGTTGGAGACCCTGAAAGAGGTCGCCGGGAAGCTGCAGCTCTCCGGTACCATTGGGAACTTTCTTCTTCTTCTCCAGGAGAGAAACCGTCTGGGGTGCTTGCCCCAGATCATTGCATTCTACAGTGAACTCGCCGATGAACTGTCGGGCGTCCTCCGGCCGGTGGTGACCACCGCTCTTCCCCTGGATGACGGTAAGGTCGCCGAAATCAAGGCAGCACTGGAGAAGAGTACGGGAAAAAAGATCGACCTGAAGGTCGAAGTCGACCCCGCACTCATTGGTGGCTTGATAACCAGAATCGGCGACAAGGTTTTGGACGGGAGTGTTAAAACACAGCTGACACGTATTGAAGATATATTACAGAAGGGGTGAGATGATCCTATGGAAATCAGAGCCGAAGAAATCAGTGAAATAATCAAGAAGCAGATCAAGGGGTACGGCAAGGAAGTCGAAGTATCCGAAACCGGTACCATCATCTCCGTTGGTGACGGTATTGCCCGTATCCACGGTCTTGATAAGGCAATGGCCGGCGAGTTGCTCGAGTTCCCGGGCGGCATATCCGGAATGGTGCTTAACCTTGAGGAAGACAACGTCGGCGCCGCCATTCTCGGTGAGGACAACGAGAACATCAAGGAAGGCTCCAGCGTCAAGCGGACCGGCAGGATCGTCGAGGTTCCGGTTGGACCTGCTCTGATCGGTCGCGTCGTCGATGCTATCGGTCAGCCGATCGACGGCAAAGGCCCCATCAACACCGATACCTACAGCAAGGTAGAGATCAAGGCCCCCGGTATCGTTGCCCGTAAGTCGGTTCACGAGCCGATGCAGACCGGTCTCAAGGCCATCGACTCCATGGTACCGATCGGGCGTGGCCAGCGTGAGCTGATCATCGGTGACCGCCAGACCGGCAAGACCGCAGTTGCCATCGACACCGTCATTAACCAGAAGGGTGGCGATGTCGTCTGCATCTACGTTGCAATCGGCCAGAAGAGATCCACGGTTGCACAGGTTGTTTCCAAGCTCCAGGAGCACGGCGCCATGGATTACACCATCGTCGTTGCGGCTACTGCTTCCGAATCGGCTCCTCTGCAGTTCATCGCGCCTTACACCGGTGTTACCATGGGCGAATTCTTCCGTGACAGCGGCAAGCATGCCCTGATCATTTACGACGATCTCTCCAAGCAGGCCGTTGCCTACCGTCAGCTTTCGCTCCTGCTGCGCCGTCCGCCAGGACGTGAGGCATATCCCGGTGACGTTTTCTACCTCCACAGCCGCCTCCTCGAGCGTGCTTGCAAGGTTTCCGACGCGCTGGGCGCCGGTTCGCTGACTGCCCTGCCGATCATCGAGACCCAGGCAGGTGACGTTTCCGCCTACATCCCGACCAACGTCATCTCCATTACCGACGGTCAGATCTTCCTCGAATCCGACCTGTTCTACTCCGGTGTCCGCCCGGCTATCAACGTCGGTATCTCCGTATCCCGGGTCGGTGGCTCCGCACAGACCAAGTCGATGAAGCAGGTTGCCGGTACCCTGCGCCTTAACCTCGCCCAGTATCGTGAGATGGCGGCATTTGCCCAGTTCGGTTCTGACCTCGACAAGGCGACCCAGATGCAGCTTGCCCGTGGTGAGCGTCTCGTTGAAATCCTCAAGCAGGCACAGTACCAGCCGCTTTCCAATGAAAAGCAGGTGTTGGTAATCTTCGCCGCCAACAACGGCTTTGTCGATGATTACCCGGTTAATGTTCTCAAGCGTTACGAGAATGAACTGCTTGCTTTCTTCGACAGCCGCAAGAGCGATCTGCTCGTAGAGCTGGCCAACAAGAAAGCAATCGATGACGAGCTTAAGGCGAAAATCACCGCCGCTCTGAACGAGTTCAAGAAAGAGTTCACAGCCTAAGACCTAAGGACGGATTTCCGTTATGCCAAGTCTAAAGAGTATTAAAAAGCGTATCAGCTCGGTCAAAAACACTCGTCAGATCACGAAAGCCATGAAAATGGTTTCTGCTGCCAAGCTCCGCCGCGCCCAGGAAAATGTTGTCGCTGCCCGTCCTTACGCGACAAAACTGTCGGAGGTGCTCGGTCGCCTGGCAGGCAGCGTTCCTGCCGACTGCAGCCCGCTTCTTCAGCGCCGTGAAGGGGCCGGCAAGGCTCTTCTGGTTGTGGTGACCTCGGACCGTGGTCTTTGCGGAGGGTTCAATGCTAACCTCTGTAAAGCTGCAGACCGCTTTATCAAGGAAAACAGATCCAATTATGCGGAACTGAAAATCATGACTCTTGGCCGCAAGGGGTATGACTTCCTCAAAAACCGTCACGGGGTCTGGAAGAATCACGCCAATATTCAGTCGAACCTCACCTTCCAGACTGCAGTACTGCTTGCACGGGAGATCATCGACGACTATCTGGCGGAAGAGTATGACGAAGTTCATTTCCTGTATAACGAATTCCGTAGCGTCATGTCCCAGGAGATCACCTTTACGCAGCTTCTGCCGGTGACTCCTCCGGAATCGGCCACAGAGGAAGTTGTGCCCCGTGAATACATATATGAACCGGGTCAGGCCGAGCTGCTTGCCGAACTGCTTCCCAAGCATATTGAAGTGCAGATTTTCAAGTCGCTCCTGGAGTCTGTTGCCGGTGAACACGGTGCACGTATGACTGCCATGGACAGCGCCTCCAAGAATGCCACCGAAATGATCGGCAAGCTGACACTCATCTACAATCGTGCACGGCAGGCTGCCATTACCAAGGAGCTGATGGAGATTATCTCCGGTGCCGAGTCGGTAAAAGGATAACAAGGATACAGATCCATAATAATAGGTGGTCCCAGGGCCACAGGAGGAAGGAACAGCATGAGTCAGAACTTTGGAAAGATCACACAGGTAATCGGCGCTGTTGTCGACGTCGAATTTGAGCCGGGGAAACTCCCCCCGATTTACAACGCCCTGAAGGTCACCAATCCGGCCATCGATGATAGGGAATTCAATCTTGTTCTCGAAGTTGCCCAGCATCTGGGGGAAAATGCAGTCCGCACCATCGCCATGGACGGTACGGATGGTCTCGTTCGCGGCCAGCAGGTTCTGGACACCGGCAATCAGATCGTCATGCCGGTTGGCCGCAAGACTCTTGGCCGCATCATGAACGTTGTCGGTGAAGCCATTGACGAAATGGGCCCGATTGGTCATGAGAAGGAGTATCCGATTCACCGTCCTGCACCTTCCTTCCAGGACCAGTCGACCAAGGTCGAGTCGTTCACCACCGGTATCAAAGTCGTTGACCTCCTCGCACCCTATGCCCGCGGCGGCAAGATCGGCCTCTTCGGAGGCGCTGGCGTCGGCAAGACGGTTCTCATCATGGAGCTGATCAACAACATCGCCAAGCAGCACGGCGGTTTCTCCGTTTTCGCCGGCGTAGGCGAGCGTACTCGTGAAGGTAACGACCTCTGGCACGAGATGAAGGATTCCGGCGTTATCGACAAAGCCGCCCTGATCTACGGCCAGATGAACGAGCCGCCGGGGGCCCGTGCCCGCGTCGCTCTCTCCGCGCTTACCGTTGCCGAGTACTTCCGTGATGAAGAGGGTCAGGACGTTCTCCTCTTCGTCGATAACATCTTCCGTTTCACCCAGGCAGGTTCCGAGGTTTCCGCGCTTCTCGGCCGTATCCCTTCTGCGGTAGGTTACCAGCCGACCCTCTCCACCGAAATGGGCGAGCTTCAGGAGCGGATCACCTCCACAACCAAAGGCTCCATTACTTCGGTTCAGGCGATCTACGTTCCTGCCGACGACCTTACCGACCCGGCTCCGGCAACCGCCTTTGCCCACCTGGATGCAACGACAGTTCTCTCCCGTCAGATCGCCGAGCTCGGCATCTATCCGGCGGTTGACCCCCTCGACTCCACCTCCCGGATCCTCGATCCCCAGGTTGTCGGCGATGAGCACTATGCTGTGGCCCGTTCCGTCCAGTACGTCCTGCAGCGCTACAAGGACCTCCAGGACATCATCGCCATCCTCGGTATGGACGAACTCTCCGAAGAGGACAAGCTGGTCGTTTCCCGCGCCCGTAAGATCCAGCGCTTCCTCTCCCAGCCCTTCCACGTCGCCGAGGCATTCACCGGTACTCCGGGTGTCTACGTCGAGCTGAAGGACACCATCAAGGGGTTCAAGGAGATCGTCGACGGCAAGTACGACGACCTCCCCGAGCAGGCTTTCTACATGGTCGGTACCATCGAGGAAGTTATCGAGAAGGCGAAGAAGCTGGCGGTATAATAAAGGCAGGCACGAGGCGCGAGGCACGAGGCGCGAGGTGGTAAACCCCGAACCCCGTGTCCCGACCCTTAGCCTAGAGGTTATATATGGCAGAAAAACTCAAACTCGAACTGGTTACTCCGTACAAGAAAGTCCTCTCCGAGGAGGTAGACGAGATCACCGCCAGCGGTTCGCTGGGTGAATTCGGCGTTCTCCCCGGCCATGCCCCGATGCTCTCCTCCCTTAAAATCGGCGAGTTCAGCTATAAGCAGGATGGTGTTATCCATAACCTGGCTGTAAACTGGGGCTTCCTCGAGGTGGAGGACGACCGCGCAACAGTCCTGGTGCAGACCGCGGAACGTGCCGACGAGATCGATCTGGAGCGTGCCAAGGCCGCCATGGGTCGGGCCGAGGATATGCTGAAGAAACTTACTCCGGAGGATAAGCAGTTCAAGATCTATGAGGCGGCTCTTGAGCGTGCCATCATCAGGATGCAGGTTGCCGGCAAGTCGACCAGCAGGTAGCATAAATCAACGACAGCAAGAGAAGCGGCTTAACGGCCGCTTTTTTTTTGTCCGTTTTGCGGTTAGAATCCCTTCTAGAGATAATCTAAATTATGGATCTAGTCATGAATAAACCGCTTATTGCCGTGACAATGGGTGACCCCTGCGGTATCGGCCCGGAAATCGTTGCCAGAGCCCTTGTGGATAGGAGTGTCCGCGACTGCTGCCTCTCTGTGGTGATCGGTGACATGGGGGCTATGGAGAGGGCCTTGCAGGTTACCGGTATCACCTTGCCGCTGATATCAGTCTCGGAAGGTGAACTCTCCACTCTGGAAGATGGTGACAGCATCTATCTCCTGCAGGTCGGGGAACTCTCCCCAGGAGATATGGCCTATGGCGAACCCACCGAGGGGACCGGCCGGGCAGTGCATGGGTACATCACTGCAGCGGCGTCCCTCTGCAGCGGCGGCACTGCAGCTGCCATGGCCACTGCTCCCATAAGCAAGGAGGTGCTGAACAGGGCGGGTTATCATTTCCCCGGGCACACCGAGCTGCTGGCCGATTACACCGGCACGAGGGAATTCGTCATGATGCTTGCCGGGGAGCGGCTGCGCGTCACCCTGGTGACGATTCACGAGGCAATCTCCAGCGTTCCGGCCCTTCTCACCAGGGAGAGGGTTCTGGCAACCATTCGTATGACCCATGACAACGTTCATCGCTACTTCCGTCCTAATCCGCGTATAGCCGTGCTGGCTTTGAATCCCCACTGCGGCGAGGAGGGGCTCTTCGGGGACGAGGAGGGGAGGATCATCGCACCTGCGGTGAAGGAGGCCAGGGAGTGGGGCATTGACGCCCACGGGCCGCTCTCAGCGGATACCCTCTTCCACTTTGCCGCCAAGGGGGAGTACGATGCGGTTGTCTGCATGTATCATGATCAGGGGCTGATTCCGCTGAAGCTGCTTCATTTCGACGACGGAGTCAATATTACACTCGGGTTGCCGATCATCAGGACCTCGGTTGATCACGGCACCGCCTACAATCTTGCCGGCAAGGGTGTCGCCTCGCCGGCCAGCATGTCCGCTGCCATCATCACGGCCGCGAAAATGTGGGCATGCGATATCACCCGATGATTCAGGGGAATGGCCATGGATAAGAAGAACAGGCACAATCATCTTGCAATCAGCTCCGCTGACACAGTCGCCACACTGATGGAGATTGCCAGGACCCTGGCATCACCCCGGGAGCTTGGCGAGATCTTGGAGCAGATCATGGAGCAGGTGAGCCTTCTCCTGAGCCCCAAGGCATGGTCGCTGCTGCTGCGCGACGAAGAGAGCGGAGATTTGGAGTTTGCCGTCGTCGTCTCGGAAGTGGCGGAAAGGCTGAAGGGGGTCAAGCTCCCCAAGGGGCACGGAGTCGCGGGCTGGGTCGCGGAGAACGGCCATCCCCTCTTCATCCCGGATGTGAGTCAGGACGAGCGCTTTGCCGCCGAATTCGACAGCTCCTTCTCCTTCAGGACGACATCCATTGCCTGCGTACCCCTCAAGTGTCACAACAGGGTGCTTGGTGTTATCGAGCTGGTCAACAGCCTGGATGAGGGGGAGTTCCAGGAAATGGACATGCGGGTGCTGACCACCATTGCCGATTTCGCCGCCATTGCCATCTCCAACGAGCACGCACTGGAGAGGGTCAGGCGGCTGGTGATAACCGACGACTTGACCGGGCTGTACAATGCCAGGTACTTCTTCGAGCAGGTGGTTTACGAGGTTAACAGGGCAAGACGTTACGGGACAATGCTATCCATGGTCTTCTTCGACCTGGACAAGTTCAAGAGCGTCAACGACACCCACGGTCACCTGGTGGGGAGCGGCCTGCTGGCAGAGGTGGGTGCCTTGTTGCTCAGCCAGATTCGCAGCAGCGACAAGGGGGCGCGCTACGGTGGTGATGAATTCGTGGTCCTCCTCCCCCACACGGACAGGAACGGAGCCATGGCCTTTGCCAACAAGCTGCACAGGGCCATGGTCAATCAGAGCTTTTCCGCGGGGTGCGGCATGGAGCTGATGATAACCGGCAGCTTCGGTGTCGCCACTTTCCCAGACGATGCCAAGGGGTCGGACGAGTTGATAATAGCCGCAGACAAGGCGATGTACCGTGCCAAGGAGTTGGGGCGCAACAGGGTTTGCGGCGCTGAAGAGCTTGGCAGTGACGATGGTGTGGCCATATGAGAAGATACCTGCTCCTCGGGGCTCTGCTCGTTCTGGCATACTTCTCCTACATCGCCGTCTCCCTGATGCTCTTGCCGCCGGTGGCTGAGCTGAAGAACAGGAAAGTGAATCTGGCGATCCAGGTGAAGGATTGGCAGGGCAAATACCATGATCTTCTCATCGGGCCGAAAAACAGGCAGTGGACTTCCGGGGGGAGTATCCCGGCGGAGATGAAGTGGGCGGTCATCCTGGCAGAGGATGCGAACTTCTACCGCCACGAGGGGGTGGATGTCAAGGCGCTGAAGAACGCCATCAAGCACGACCTGGAGAAGAAATCCTTCGCCAGGGGGGCATCGACCATTACCCAGCAGCTCGCCAAGAACATCTACCTCTCCAGGGAGAAGACCGTTACCAGGAAGCTGAAGGAGCTCTACCTTGCCCTGCGCATGGAGCAGGAGCTTACCAAGGGGCGGATCATGGAGCTCTACCTCAACGTTGTGGAGCTCGGCCCCATGGTTTACGGCGTGGGGCATGCATCCAGGTACTATTTCGGCAAGCACCCCTCGGAGCTCACGCCTCGGGAGGCCTCTTTCCTGGCAGCAATGCTCCCCGGGCCGAGGGTGGCGTACAACCCCTACAGGAACATGGACAAGGTCCTGAAACGCTCCGACATGATCCTCAGGCTGCTCCGCTCAAAGGGTGTGCTCAGCGAGGAGGAGTACGGCGCGGCAATTGCCGCAACCCCGAATATAAACGGACTGCAGCGCAAGGTGGATGCCAGCCTGAAAGAGCCGGAGCAGTTCGGCAACATGAGCAGCTCCTCCCATGTCAACGGGGAAAAGCCCCTTGAAGGAGAGAAGGTGGTTGAAGGCGAGTCGGCAACAAAGGGTAGCGAACCTTCGCCACCCCCTCAGGAGGGGAAAGGCGCCGAGGAGCCAGCTGCAGCGAAGTAGTCAGATCCTGAACTTCTCCACATCTTCGGGGGAGAAGTTGTTTTTGCATGAGAAGAGTTCGCCGCTGCCGCTGAGAATTTTTACCCTGGCAGCCTCCCCCTTTGCCGCCCTGGTGTAGCGGAGGAGGATCATTGCCGCCTTCTCCATGATATCGGCGTCGCATCTGCCAATGAGCAGCCCTGTGGGGCTGCCGCCATCCTCCCAGCGGAAGAGGGTCTCTCCTGCCACTGCATGCTCTCCGAGGAGAATGTTCTCAGACTCATCCCTGCCGATGATCAGCCTGGTATCTTCGCCGAGGCGGAAGTGGCGGCCGATGCGCAGCAGGCGGAAGTCCCGCGGAGACAGGTTGGCAGAGTGGCTGAATATGTCGCGCACCTTGGATGCGTAGGACAACTCCGTGAGAAGGCAGCCACCCGCCGGGGTCGGGTACTCCCTCACCCCCAGCTCCTCGGCCAGGCGCATCTGCTCCTTGCGAGACCTCCCCTTGATGGCCGGCAGCAGCTCACGGTTAACCCACCCCTCCAGCTCCGGGATGGTGGGGGGGAGAAGGCGGGCGGAGAGGGGGCGCAGCAGTAGCCCCTCCAGGCCGCACTCCACCTCGACCAGGCGCAGGGCTTCCAGCCGCTGACTCATGGGCCTCTGCCCCAGCACCTCGCCGGTTATGACGAAATCGGCCCCCATCTCCCCAATCAGCTCCCGTGTCTCCCTGAGAAAATAGGCATGACAGTCGATGCACGGGTTGACCGCCTTGCCGTAGCCGTGTCTCGGGTTGCGCAGCATCTCCAGGTAATCCACCCCGAGGGTGACGACCTTGAGCGGTACGCCGAGCATCTCCGCGGCGCGACGGGCGTCGTATTTGCCGCCGTCCGAATCGGGGGAGACCCCGAAGAATGGAGAGGTGAAGTGGATGGCATGGACCTCCACCCCCTGGAGCTGAATGACCTTGATTGCCAGGGTTGAGTCGAGCCCGCCGGAAAAAAGGGCTATGGCCTTGCGCCCCATTGGATTGCTCCTTGCCGTGGATTTAATGAAAGATTCTGCCGCTCTGAAGATAGACGAAAACGACCGGTTTCTCAAGGGGGTTGACAGTGTCTGCCGAAGAAGGTCGACCGACAGATAAATTGCTTGCATACTGGCTACTTGCATGATATACATGTCAGCTCAGTCGGGGCGTAGCGCAGCCTGGTAGCGCACCTGCTTCGGGAGCAGGGGGTCGGAAGTTCGAATCTTCTCGCCCCGACCA
>CALMOE010000096.1 GCA_937871715.1 uncultured Geobacter sp.
ACGGCATCACGGAGAGCATGAAAAGGAAGAGGTCGGCACTGCCGGCCTCTTTTTTTGCCCGAAACGGGGGAATCAGTCTCTTTTATTGATTATTCCCCCCGTTTTGCTATAGTTATCAACTTTCCGGTCGAATTATGCCGTTAACATGCTTATTAAAAACCAGGTTGTTCAAAAATAGTCAGATCGTCGCACCCGCAGAAAGCCCCACGGAGGCGTAGCAGCGCTACGCCGCACACGGCGGCTTTCGAGGACGGCGGCGAGATGGCTGTTTTTCAACAAACTGTCAGAGGTACGTCATATGCAGGAATTCATCGACAAGGCAAACACCCTCATGGAGGCCCTCCCCTATATCCGCCGCTTCGCGGGGAAGACGGTGGTCATCAAGTACGGCGGCCACGCCATGGCCGACGAGGCGCTGAAGGAGTCCTTTGCCCTTGACGTCATCCTCCTCCGCTCCCTGGGGATCAACATCGTCGTGGTCCACGGCGGCGGCCCCCAGATCAACGAGACCCTGAAGCGCTACGGCATCGTCTCCGAGTTCGTCCGCGGCATGCGGGTCACGGACGGCGAGACCATGAAGGTGGTGGAGATGGTCCTCACCGGCCAGGTGAACAAGGAGGTGGTGGGCTACCTCAACCAGCATGGCGGCCGGGCCGTGGGACTCTCGGGTAAGGACGGCAACCTCCTTGTCTGCGAGAAGATGCTCCAGGAGGTGAAGAACGACGACGGCTCCGTGGAGAAGGTTGACATCGGCTTCGTCGGCAACGTGGTCAAGGTGAACCAGGAGCTGATCCATACCCTGGAGCACGGCAAGTTCCTGCCGGTAATAGCCCCAGTGGGGGTCGGTGCGGGGGGCGAGAGCTACAATGTCAACGCCGACCTGGTGGCCGGCAGGGTGGCAGGGGCGCTAAAGGCGGAGAAGCTGATGCTCCTCACCGATGTGGCCGGGGTGAAGGACAAGTCCGGTGAGCTGATCAGCAGCATCCCCCTGGCAGACGTCAGCCGCCTCATCGACGACGGCACCATCTCCGGCGGGATGATCCCCAAGGTGGAGTGCTGCGTCGACGCCCTGAACGAGGGGGCGAAGAAGGCCCACATCGTCGACGGCCGGGTGAAGCATGCAATTTTATTAGAGATTTTCACCGACGTAGGCGTGGGAACGGAGATTACCTGAAAGCAGGATAGAGGTCCGAGGACCGAGGTTCGCGGATTGAATGTAGGAGAAACCATGAATTCAGCGCAGTGGATCGAAAAATCCGACAGGTGCATCATGAAGACGTACGGCAGGTACCCCATCGTCCCGGTAAGGGGTGAGGGGTGCCGGCTCTGGGACGCGGACGGCAAGGAGTATCTGGACTTCCTCGCCGGGGTGGCGGTCAACAACCTGGGGCACTGCCACCCCAGGGTGGTGAAGGCGATCCAGGAGCAGGCGGCAACACTGATCCACTGCTCCAACTACTACCAGATCCCCCAGCAGATCGAGTTGGCCGAACTGCTCTGCTCCCACTCCTTCGCCGACAGGGCCTTCTTCTGCAACTCGGGAGCCGAGGCCAACGAGGCGGCCATCAAGCTGGCCCGCAAGCATAGCCGGGACACAACCGGCAAGCCGGAGCGCTACGGGATCATCACCGCCGCCGAGTCGTTCCACGGCCGGACCATGGCGACCGTGTCCGCCACCGGCCAGGAGAAGGTGCAGCGCTTCTTCGACCCCCTGCTCCACGGCTTCACCCACGTCCCCTTCAACGACATCGCCGCCATGGCCAGTGCCATTGACGACAACACCTGCGCCGTGATGCTGGAGCCGATCCAGGGGGAGGGGGGGGTGAACATCCCGGACGCCACTTACCTGCAGCAGGTGCGGGAGCTGTGCGATAGACACAACCTGCTGCTGATCCTGGATGAAGTTCAGGTCGGCATGGGCAGAACCGGTAAACTGTTTGCCCACGAGCATTTCGGCATCACCCCGGACATCATGACCCTGGCCAAGGCCCTGGCCGGCGGCGCCCCCATCGGCACCATGCTGGCCCGGGAGGAGATAGCACGGGCCTTCGTCCCCGGCACCCACGGCTCCACCTTCGGCGGCAACCCCCTGGTCTGCGCCGCGGCCCTGGCCACGGTACGGACCATCCTGGAGGAGGGGATCCTCAATCGTACCGAGGAGATGGGGGAGTACCTCCTGGGTGAGCTGGAGGGGGTGGCGGCAAAGTTCCCGAAGCTGGTGAAGAACGTGCGCGGCATCGGCCTGATGGTCGGCATGGGGCTGCAGATCCCCGGCGGCGACATCGTCAAGAAGGGGCACGAGCTTGGGCTCCTCCTCAACGTCACCCACGACACGGTTCTGCGCTTTGTCCCGCCCCTCACGGTCAGCAAGGCGGAGGTGGACGCAATGATCGCCATCCTTGAGAGCATTTTCGCGGAGGTAGAGATATGAAACGGGATTTCCTCGCCCTGAACCAGTACACCAGGGGGGAGCTGGACAACCTCTTCGCCCTGACCGCCGAGCTGAAGCTCCGCCAGAAGGAGGGGGTGGAACACTCACTCCTCAAGGGGAAGAGCGTCGCCCTGATCTTCGAGAAGTCCTCCACCCGCACCCGGATCTCCTTCGAGGTCGGGGTCTACCAGCTTGGGGGGCAGCCCCTGTTCATCTCCTCCGGCACCTCCCAGATGGGGCGGGGGGAGCCGATCAAGGACACCGCCCGGGTCATGGCCCGCTACTGCGACGGGGTGATGATCCGCACCTACGGCCAGGAGATCGTCGAGGAGTTCGCCGCATTCTGCGACAAGCCGGTGATCAACGGCCTGACCGACAAGTTCCACCCCTGCCAGATCATGGCCGACATCTTCACGGTCATGGAGCACAAGGGGGGCTACGAGGGGCTGACCTATGCCTGGGTGGGTGACGGCAACAACATGGCCAACACCTGGATCGAGGCGGCGGCCATCTTCGGCTTCGAGCTGCGCCTCGCCTGCCCCAAGGGGTACGAGCCCGATCCGGGTGTTATGGAGTGGGCCAAGGGGAGGGGGGCGAAGCTCCTCCTCACCACCGACCCGAAGGAGGCTGTGGCCGGTGCCGACGTCCTCAACACCGACGTCTGGGCCAGCATGGGTCAGGAGGCGGAGCAGAAGGAACGGGAGAAGGCCTTCGCCGGCTACTGCCTGGACGATGCCCTCATCTCCCTGGCGAAACCGGACTACCTGGTGCTCCACTGTCTCCCTGCCCACCGGGGGGAGGAGATCAGCGACTCGGTCATCGAGGGGAAGAATTCGGTGGTCTGGGACGAGGCGGAAAATCGACTCCATGTGCAGAAAGCAATTATGGCTTCACTCATCAAATAAGAGACGCCGAACGGCAGGAACAAACTGCCGGAATGAGTGCCCTAGGGCTGTTTCGTCGGCGTTCTTGGCGACATGGAGCGTCAGCAGCCGATACTGTCTGAGCCCGAAGGGCGAGTTTATCGGCTGCAGCGTAATGAGCCTAGAACGGCAGAAACGGCACGCCAGCACGAATGCAGGCGGTTTGTTCCTGCCGGCAATGAACGACAGCATTCCGAGAATCAACGCAAAGGAGATAACCCATGGCCAAGAAACCCGAAGTTAAAAAGATCGTCCTCGCCTACTCCGGAGGGCTGGATACCTCCATCATCCTCAAGTGGCTGAAGAACGAGTACGGCTGCGAGGTGGTCACATTCTCCGCCGACCTGGGGCAGGGGGACGAGCTGGACCCGATCCGCGACAAGGCCTTCGCCACGGGAGCGGACAAGGTCTACATCGACGACCTGAAGGAGGAGTTCGTCCGTGACTTCGTCTACCCCATGTTCCGGGCCAACGCCATCTACGAGGGGCACTACCTCCTCGGCACCTCCATCGCCCGGCCGCTCATCGCCAAGCGGCAGATGGAGATCGCCAGGATCGAAGGCTGCGACGCCGTCTCCCACGGCGCCACCGGCAAGGGGAATGACCAGGTCCGCTTCGAGCTCGGCTACTATCACTTCGACCCCTCCATCACCGTGGTCGCCCCCTGGCGGGAGTGGAAGCTGAACAGCCGCCAGGCCCTGATCGCCTACGCCAAGAAGAACGGCATCCCCATCCCGATCACCAAGAAGCGCCCCTGGTCCTCCGACCGCAACCTGCTGCACATCTCCTTCGAGGGTGGCATCCTGGAGGACACCTGGGCAGAGGCTCCGGAGGAGATGTACGTCCTGACTGTCAAGCCGGAGAAGGCCCCCAACAAGCCCCAGTACATCGAGATCGAGTTCGAGCAGGGGAACGCCGTGGCCGTCGACGGGGTGCGCATGACCCCGGCCCAGCTCCTCGCCCACCTCAACTACATCGGCGGCCAGCACGGCATCGGCCGGGTCGACCTCCTGGAGAACCGCTCCGTGGGGATGAAGTCCCGCGGCGTCTATGAGACCCCGGGGGGCACCATCCTCCGGGAGGCCCACATGGCGGTGGAGCAGATCACCATGGACCGGGAGGTGATGCGCATCCGCGACTCCCTCATCCCCCAGTACGCCTGGCAGGTTTACGCCGGCTACTGGTTCTCCCCGGAGCGCCTCATGCTCCAGACCCTGATCGACGACTCCCAGAAGACCGTCAACGGCGTTGCCCGCCTCAAGCTCTACAAGGGGCACTGCCGAACCGTCGGCCGCAAGTCAGAGACCGACTCCCTCTTCAACCTGGACTTCGCCACCTTCGAGAAGGACAAGGTCTACAACCAGGCCGACGCCGAAGGGTTCATCAAGATCAATAGCCTGCGGATGCGGATCCAGACCCTGATGAACAAGGAGCGGCGCAAGTAGCCGGCTGCGCCGATATCTCGCTGGTTTCGATAGGGGCGCACAACGTGCCCCTATCGTCATTTAACCGGAACACGGCAATCGGCAGGCACTTGCCGTTTGCCGACACATACAAAGGACGTTGGCCCCACCCCCCGCCGCTCCGGGTGCCGGAATGCTGTACTCCTAAGGCTCACCTCGCTGCAGCAGATTAACTCGCCCTGCGGGCTCAGACAGAATCTGCTGCGGACGCTCGATTTCGCCAAGGAGTACGACGAATTGCCGGCAAGTCGCTATGGGGGGCAGAGCCAACATCCTGATAAACGGAACAGCAGATTGCAAGGAGTACCACCATGGCCAAAGACAAGCTCTGGGGGGGCAGATTCGCCCAGCCCACCAACAAGTTCGTCGAGGAGTTCACCGCCTCCATCGACTTCGACAAGCGCCTCTACCACCAGGATATCCGCGGCTCCATGGCCCACGCCAGGATGCTGGGGAAGCAGGGGATCATCCCCATGGCCGACGTGGAGGCGATCGTCCACGGGCTGCAGGAGATCCTGGAGCAGATCGAGGCCGGCAAGTTCGACTTCTCCGTCTCCCTGGAAGACATCCACATGAACATCGAGTCGCGCCTGTCCGCCAAAATAGGCGAGGCCGGCAAGCGCCTGCACACCGGCCGCTCCCGCAACGACCAGGTTGCCCTGGACATCCGCCTCTACCTGCGGGACGAGATCGTCGAGATATCCGCCTACCTGGAGATGCTCATCGACTCCCTGATATTCCAGGCGGAGGAGAACCTTGAGGTGATCATGCCGGGGTATACCCACCTGCAGACCGCCCAGCCGATCCTCTTCTCCCACCACATGCTCGCCTACGTGGAGATGTTCTCCCGTGACAAGGCCCGCATGGAGGACTGCCTGAAAAGGGTCGACGTCCTCCCCCTGGGGGCCGGGGCACTGGCAGGGACTACCTTCCCCATCGACCGTGAGCATGTCGCCGAGCTCCTCGACTTCCCCGCGGTGACCCGCAACTCCCTCGACTCCGTCTCCGACCGGGACTTCGCCCTGGAGTTCATGTCAGCATCGAGCATCCTGATGATGCACCTCTCCCGCTTCTCCGAGGAGCTGATCATCTGGTCCACCAGCGAGTTCAAGTTCGTCGACCTCTCCGACGGCTTCTGCACCGGCTCCTCCATCATGCCCCAGAAGAAGAACCCGGACGTCCCCGAGCTGGTGCGGGGGAAGACCGGCCGGGTCTACGGCAACCTCATGGCTCTCCTCACGGTGATGAAGGCGCTCCCCCTTGCCTACAACAAGGACATGCAGGAGGACAAGGAGCCCCTCTTCGACACCATCGACACGGTCAAGGGGTCCCTGAAGATCTTCGCCGACATGATCCGGGAGATGAAGGTCAATGCCGGCACCATGCGCCAGGCCGCGGCCAAGGGGTTCTCCACCGCCACCGACGTTGCCGACTACCTGGTGCGCAAGGGGATGCCCTTCCGCGACGCCCACGAGGTGGTGGGGAAATCGGTGGCCTACTGCCTCAGCCACGGCAAGGATCTCCCCGACCTCTCCATGGAGGAGTGGCAGTCGTTCTCCGCCATGATCGGCGAGGAGATCTACGACTCCATCACCCTGGAGGCGAGCGTGAATGCACGGCGGGCGACGGGGGGGACGGCGCTGGAGAGGGTGATGGCGGAGATCGAACGGATAAAATCAGGGAAATAGGAACGAGGTTGAAGGTGCGAGGATAAAGGATCGAGGACCGAGGTAAAATCACTGCGTGAATTTGCCTTTCCTCGAACCCCGCTCCTCGATCCTCGAACCTGTTTGAGGAATCGACGATGAAAAGCGTGGTACGGAACACGTTGATAGTGCTGACGGCGCTCGGCATGGCTGCCGTTTCCGCCTGCGGGCGGAAGGGGGCGCTCGTTCCGCCCGAGGCCCTGGTGCCGGCGGCGGTGGGTTCCCTGGACGTGCGCCAGCAGGGGGGGGACCTCCTCGTCTCCTGGAGTGCGCCGACCAGGGAGCAGGGGGGCAGGCCCCTGCGGGATCTGGCCGGCTTCCAGCTGCTGCGCCGCCAGCTTCTCCCCGGCGAGGCTGACTGCTCCGCCTGCCCCGAGGCCTGGCGCCCCCTGGCCGGGATCGACCTGGAGATGCCGCGGAGCGTGGAGCGGGCCGCCGGCCTCTTCTTCTACCGGGACAGGGGGGTCACCCCTGAAATCCCCACCCAGTACCGCATCGTCGCCAGGAGCGCCAGCGGCGGGGTGAGCCGTTCCGCCGACACCCCCTTGAGGAGGGTCCACCCGGCACCCCCATCCCCATCCCTGAAGGCGGCCCTCACACCCACCGCCATCGCCCTGGAGCCGGCTGTGCAGCTCCCGGCCGGCGGCGAGCCTGCCGGTTTCAACATCTACCGCCGCAGCGCGGGTGCGGCCTGGTCCCCCCTTCCCCAAAACTCCGCCCCGGTGAGCGGTCCGGCCTGGGAGGACCGCCAGGTGGAGTTCGGCAGCAGTTACTCCTACCGGGCCACCACCCTGCTGAGGGTCGGCGGCGAGTTGGTGGAGTCCACCCCCTCCCAGGAGGTGGAGATCCTCTTCACCCAGCAGGAGCTGCGCTGATCCCCCCTCCATCGCCTAGCAGCGTGTATCTTTTGACTTTTCCGGCGCCCCGTGCTAAGAAGAAACACTTTTATGCAAAACAGGGTGTCCTTGCGGCCCCCCTGTCATTTTATCCCGGTAAAGGCAGAGAAACGGCCATTTCCCGCGGTGAAAGGATCGCCTCCTTTCTGTAATTCGGCGACATCGGCATGACCAACGGACAGGGGATAAGAGTCAGTGTGCTGGGGGATTACGGCCCCTTCTCCCGCATCGGCAAGAGCATCGGCTACCAGGTGACCGTGGGGAGGAGCAGCTTCCTCGTCGACTGCGGCTCCCCTGTATTCCAGCGGATCGGCGGCCACGGGCTGAAGAGCATCAAGGGGCTGATCATCACCCACTGCCACGACGACCACAAGCGCTGGTTCACCGACTTCTCCCTCTTCAGCCGCTACGCCCCGGACCTGGGGCGCAGGATCAGCCTCTACACCTCCGACGATGTCAACCGGGGGCTGATCGACTCCTCCGACGCCGCCCTGGGGAGCAGCCTCTCCCCCGACTCCGGCCGCATCGTGGACATCGCCTACGAGGAGTACGTGGAGTTCCACCCCATCGCCCCCCGCCCCAGGTACCGCATCGAGCAGCACGACCTGGGGGACGGGCTCTTCCGCTACCGGGTGGTGGACCGGGATGGGAACGAGGTAGGCCCGGAGCGGGCCAAGGTCTTCATCTCCCCCAAGCGCCGCTCACCCCGCCTCCTCTTCCGCGATCCGGCCAGCGGCGAATGGGTCGAGCCGGCCACCTTCTACCCCTTCTCCAGCGGGACCTTCTACGAGAAAATCGAGACCTACCGCGACCCGGAGGGGTTCACCATCGAGGCGATCAACGCCCCGGTCTGGCACGGGGTGCCGAGCATCGGCATCCGCTTCTCCACCGGCAGGGAGAGCCTGGTGTTCAGCTCCGACACCAACCACAACCTGGAGCTGTGGCAGCGCCTCTGCCGGGAGAAGCACGACTGCGGCGGCCGCCTGACCGACCCCGCCTTCCTCGGGGCAGCTGTCATCCACGGTGACATCAACGACTACATCCAGCGGGTCTGGAGCGAGGAGCGCTACCGGGAGGCGGTGAAAGCCTTCGACGGCGCCGTGGTCATCCACGACATCGCCCTGCGCAAGAGCGTGGTGCACACCGACTACCGGGACCTGGACAAGACGGTCCTCGACCGCCGGCGCACCGTCCTCACCCACGGGCCCGACAAGATCACCTCCTCCTGGGTGCTGTGCGAGGCGGAGAAGGAGTTCATCATCCGCGGGGGGGGCTTCGCCGAGCTGGTGAAGGGGGAGGAGTTCCCCTTCGACGCCGACTTCTACCACAAGGAGGGGGGGCGCTACTTCGCCTGCTACCGCAGCGACAGCGGCAGCCACGCCTTGCTGGAGCGGGACGGGATCCTCTTCCTCTCCACCGACCCCCACCGGGGGGATTGCCGCCATCTATGCAACGTGGAGATCTACGAGGACATCGGCGGGGAGTACTTCCCCATGCTGGAGGAGAAGAGCAGCTTCTACAGACGCCGCCCCGACGGCAGGGTGGAGAGGATCACCATGGGAGATGAGCAAAGCCGCGGAGAGATTGCCTGCAATCAGCGTCCGCGGCTGGGCAAACGGATCTCCGCCGCCGTGAGCGGGTTCCCGGCTGCCGTGCCCTGCAACAGTTAGCCATACTTACC
Source organism: uncultured Geobacter sp. (assembly GCA_937871715.1). Taxonomy (GTDB): domain Bacteria; phylum Desulfobacterota; class Desulfuromonadia; order Geobacterales; family DSM-12255; genus CALMBF01. Next base: position 9,101 of record CALMOE010000096.1, read on the forward strand.
CATAAATCAGGAGGTTTCACAATGTTCAAAGGAAGCATAGTCGCAATCGTCACCCCCTTCAACAACGGCCAGGTGGACGAGCAGAAGCTGCGCGAGCTGGTGGATTTCCAGATCGACAACGGCACCGACGCCATCGTCGCCTGCGGCACCACCGGCGAGTCCTCCACCCTGGACTACGAGGAGCACATGGACGTGGTCCGGATCGTCTTCGAGCAGGCAGGGGGGAGAGTCCCGGTCATCGCCGGCACCGGCTCCAACTCCACCAAGGAGGCGATCGAGCTGACCAAGCAGGCCAAGGAAATGGGGTGCGCCGGCGTCCTCCTCGTCACCCCCTACTACAACAAGCCGACCCAGGAGGGGCTCTATCGCCACTACAAGGCCATCGCCGACGCCGTGGAGATCCCCCAGATCCTCTACAACGTCCCGGGCCGCACCGGGGTGAACATGCTCCCCGACACCGTCGCCCGGCTGGCCCCCCACAGGAACATCGTCGCCATCAAGGAGGCCACCGGCTCCCTGCAGCAGGCGTCCGAGATCCTGGCGCTGTGCGGCGACCAGATCGACGTCCTCTCCGGCGACGACTTCATCACCTTCCCCATGATGGCCTGCGGCGCCAAGGGGGTCATCTCGGTCCTCGCCAACATCATGCCCAAGGCGGTGGGCGACCTGACCGACGCCTTCTTCGCCGGCGACCTGGAGAAGGCCCGCCAGCTCCACCTGGCGACCCTGAAGATCGGCAACGCCATGTTCATCGAGAGCAACCCGATCCCGGTGAAGAGCGCCCTGGCCATGATGGGGAAGTGCTCCGACGAGGTCCGCCTGCCGCTGTGCGAGATGAGCGCGGCGAACAGGGCCAAGCTGGAAGCGATCATGAAAGAGTACAAGCTGATCTAGTAAGCAGTTTTTGGTTTGACCTAACGGAGTGCGATTTTTTCGTCCTGGCAAGGCTGTCGAGGGATCGGGCGGAGGCGTAGCAGCGCTACGCCGCACAACTGATCCCGAAGACTTACGCCGCCAGGGCGGAAAGGGTGCGCTCCTCCTGACACAATGGAGAGTACGAAAATGGTAAAAGTAGCTGTCTGCGGCGCCGCCGGCCGCATGGGTCAGAGAATCATCGTCGCCGCCAAGGAGGCGGGTTGCACCATATCCGGCGCCCTGGAGCGGCCGGGTCACGAGCTGGTCGGCCAGGACGCCGGCCTCATCGCCGGCTGCGGGGCTCTCGGGGTGGCCATCTCCGACGACCTGAACAGGGTGGTGGAGGGGTGCGACGTCCTCATCGACTTCACCACCCCCACGGTGAGCCTGAAGAACCTGGAGGTCTGCTCCCTGAAGAAGAAGTCCATCGTCATCGGCTCCACCGGCTTCACCCCCGAGCAGCGGGTCCTCGCCGTGGAGCTGGCCAGGGAGATCCCGGCGGTCCTCGCCCCCAACATGAGCGTGGGGGTCAACGTCTGCTTCAAGATATTGAAGGACGTGGCCAGGACCCTCGGCGACGACTTCGACGTGGAGATCGTCGAGCTGCACCACAACAAGAAGAAGGACTCCCCCAGCGGCACCGCCGTCCGGATGGGCGAAGTGGTGGCCGAGGCCCTGGGCCGCGACTACAACAAGGTGGCCAACTACCACCGGGAGGGGATCTGCGGCGAGCGGACCAAGGAAGAGATCGGCATGCAGACCGTGCGGGGCGGCGACATCATCGGCGAACACACCGTCTACTTCATCGGCATGGGGGAGCGGATCGAGATCTCCCACCGGGCCATGACGAGGGACATGTTCTCCCGCGGCTCGGTCCGGGCGGCCCAGTGGGTGGTGGGGAAGAATCCCGGGTTGTACGACATGCAGGACGTCCTAGGCCTGAGGTGAAACGCCGCTTTCGGCCAACCTCGGCGTTCGGCTGCGGGCTTCCTTGTGCGACGTAGCGCTGCTACGCCTCCGCGTCAGCCCTTGCCTGCCTTGATCTTGGCTCAAAATCGACGTGCCAGTGATAAGCAAAAACTACGACTTGCCGCGCCTTGCGGCATTTCCTTTATCAATAACTTTGGAGGATTTACAAGAACATGGCAAAAATAAACGATAGCTACCTCAAACTCAAAGCCGGCTACCTCTTCCCCGAGATCGGCCGCCGCGTGCGCGAATTCGCCGCCGCCAACCCCGAAGCCAAGGTGATCCGCCTCGGCATCGGCGACGTCACCCGCCCCCTGTCCCCGGCCGTGCTCAAGGCCTTCCACGACGCCGTGGACGACCTGGGCACCACCGCCCAGTTCGCCGGCTACGGCCCGGAGCAGGGTTACGACTGGCTGATCAACGCCATCATCGACAAATCCTACAAGCCCCTCGGCGTGGAGCTCAAGACCGAGGAGATGTTCATCTCCGACGGCTCCAAGTGCGACTGCGCCAACATCCTGGACATCTTCGCCCTGGACAACGTGGTGGCCATCGGCGACCCGGTCTACCCGGTCTACAACGACACCAACGTCATGATCGGCCGCACCGGCGAGGCCAACGAGAAGGGGTACTACAAGGGGATCGTCTACCTCCCCTGCACCGAGGAGAACAACTTCATCCCCTCCCTGCCGAAGGAGAAGGTGGACATCATCTATCTCTGCTTCCCCAACAACCCCACCGGCACCGTGGCCTCCAAGGCCGAGCTGAAGAAGTGGGTCGACTATGCCCTGGCCAACGACGCGGTGATCTTCTTCGACGCCGCCTACGAGGCGTTCATCACCAACCCGGAGATCCCCCACTCCATCTACGAGATCGAAGGGGCGAAGAAGTGCGCCATCGAGTTCCGCTCCTTCTCCAAGACCGCCGGCTTCACCGGCGTCCGCTGCGGCCTGGTGGTCGTGCCGGAAGAGGTGATGGGGACGACCAGCACGGGTGAGAAGTACTGCTTCAACAAGCTCTGGCTGCGCCGCACCACCACCAAGTTCAACGGCGCCTCCTACCCGGTCCAGCGCGCCGCCGCCGCGGTGTACTCCGACGAGGGGTGGCAACAGACGAAAGAGATCATCGACTACTACATGGAGAACGCCCGCATCATCCGCGAGGGGCTCAAGGAAGCCGGCATCACCTGCTACGGCGGGGTGGATGCCCCCTACATCTGGCTCAAGACCCCGGGGGGGATGAGCTCCTGGGACTTCTTCGACAAGCTCCTCAAGGAGTGCAACGTGGTCGGCACCCCCGGCTCCGGCTTCGGCCCCAGCGGCGAAGGGTTCTTCCGCCTGTCGGCCTTCGG
>CALMOE010000097.1 GCA_937871715.1 uncultured Geobacter sp.
TTTTCACCGAGGCGCTCAGCCGCCGCTCTATCCTGTTGTCGCTGTCCCTCTTGGCCAGGGTGTAGTCGAGGGAGGTGGTGAGCAGCCTGAAATCCATGGTGGTGCCAAGGCTGTAATAAATGGTGTTTGCGGTAATAAAGCCTTTCTCCTTCTGGTATCTCAGCGTGCCGTACAGGGATATCTTGTCCGTTGGGAAGTAGCGCCCCTTCAGCTGGAAATAGTAAATATCATTTTGGCTTGAGCTGTAATCCTTGCGGTTGAAAGAGGACTCTTCCAGCAAAGAAGCCAGGACTCTGTTTCTGCCGCTAAAGGAGAAGAGGTTATAGTTGTAACCCTGGGTGAACTCATAATCGGCTGAAGTGACGTCATGATCTATGCGCTTCTCCAGTTTTGCTTTGACATATGCCTCGTGGTATCTGTTCGGCCTGTAGTACAGCCTCCCATCGCCATACATAGTGCTTCCCGTATTCCTCCGGGAGTATTTGGCCGCGAGTCGTACATCAATATCCTTCTGCACATAAACTAGGTTGGTGCCGATATGCACAGATTCGTCCTGCACACCCTCGGACATGATCAAGTCATGTTCACCCACAAGGGACAATGAGAACGACGAGGAGGCAATGTACCCCGCTGATGCGACAGTCATGAAGCGGGTATACTGCTGTATACTGTCCGAGGAGAGGGATGAGCTACCGAGCCTTGACTGCTCCACGAAACCAGCCCCCTCGCCGAATTCGGCCTGTTCGTTCAGATTGAAACGGAACTTGGCATTTGCTCTATAGTCGACGCTAAGATTAAGCTTGTTGCTCCATGAGGAACTTGCTGTAGTCCCCATGCCATCATCCTTGAACCTGAGCCTGTAACCGGCAAGGATATAAGTCTTGTCGCTGTAATACCTGGTACTTTGGGTATCCGCCCCCACCTCAAGCAGATATCCGTCTCCGCCACCTTTAAGCTGGGACGTTTCCGCACGCAGCAACGGCGAGAAGGTGAAACTAGATCGCTTGTTCATGGTTGCGCCGACTGATACGCTGTTATTGTAGGAGGTGAGGACCTTTCCATCGTTTTGTAGCTGCCGACCACGATCCATCGCGGCACTGGCATGCCAGTCGGCATCGGAGCTCCAGATACCCCTCAGATAGATGGGTAGCCTGGCATTCTCTTCAATCCTGTCACCGGTCAGCATCCGGTTGTAATTCATCATGGTCCGGGCCTCCCAGTTTCTGCGCTTGGCATTGGCCATGAAATTGAGGTCGTACTCCTCCTCATAGCTCCCGTCGTTTAGTCCGTTCTTGTTGCGATAGGAGCCGTCAACCGACACATTTATCCAGTTGGTCAGTGCCGCCCATTTGCGCTTCCCGACCTGATCGACCAGACCTAACTGAATCTTCTGCTGCAGATAACTGGTAAGAGGGTCACGGAAGTTTTCATATTTGGTACTGCTGTACAGCAGCCAGTTGTTCTCCTTGTTCAGTCCGGCGACGGAAAGCTCTGATGTCTTGTCATCGTTTGAGGAGTAACCAGCTACCGGCCTGTTCAACGTCTCCCGGTAGTCAATGTAGATACTGGGCAGCTGGCGCAATGACTGAGACCCAGCCTGATCAGACAGGAAGGATAAGGAAAAACCGGCAACATGACCATCGGAAAGCCCGGACATCCCGCGGGTCAGGCCGTCCTCCAGCAGACCGCTGAAGATATTGTTTTCCAGCCGCCCCTTTTCACCGTTGTTGGCATATGCTCGAAACCTGACTGGAATATTGTATGAATTGTAGCTCACATCTCCCTTGTAACGGAACTTTCCGTAAACCTGACTGATCTCCGACTTCGCACCATTGTCGTTCACCTCGGTGGTAAAGCTGGTCCAGTCATAGCCAAGGGTAACATCGTAGTAGGTTGGTTGATTGCGGTAGACAAGATTGGTCGCGTTCCAGTTCAAGTTATAGTTCTGCGCCAGGGTGTTACCGCTAAAGAGATGCTCGCCGTTCGACTCGGCCTTATAATTGACATAGGAGAGCTCGGCGGCGCCGCTCAAAGAACCCTGCGCATTCGCTGCGGAAGTCACGCATAAGCAGAGGGCAGTGCCCAATAGAGCGATTATCTTAGGAGAGGTGTTAGCCAAGGCTTACCTCGCCCCCTTCCCTTGCAGGTGCAACTTGCACCGCTTTAAATCGTTGAACCAAACACATTATCAGCTTCCAATCGATTTGCGCCCATATAAAAAAGGGGAGGGGTTTCCCCCTCCCGCTTTTAATGATTATGCCAGCAGTACTACTTGTTGTGGCAACCGAGGCAGAGTGCCGAGCCGGTCATGGTGCCGCGGAGGAACGGCTGGTTGGCGTTGTCATGAACAGCGTGGCAGCTGCCGCACTCGAGGGAGCGGTTTGTGGTTCCGCGCGGGCCAACGCCTGCGTTGGCCTTGAAGAGCGGGAACTGGTTGGTAGTACCCATGGTGGCGCCGGTGCCCAGGTAGAGGTCATTCTGACCATTGAGGGTGACCGGGAAGTTGACCGGGTGGGTCTTGCTCAGGTCAGTGGTCAGATTGGCGGTGGAGTTGATTGTACCAGATGTCAGAGTCCCGCCGAGATTAGTGATGATGTTACCCACATTGTGGACATTGTTCATGTTGGTGTTACCGTCGTGGCAGCTCATGCAGAACAGCGAGGTGCTGTCCGTGGTGAAGCCGCTCTTGAAGGAGACGTTGGCCATCCCCACGCCGGAGTAGAGGGTGAAGCCGGCTGCAGACGGATTGCTGCGGTTCCAGAGGGGGAGGGACTCCTTGGCGCCGTGCGGTGCGTGGCAGTAAATGCAGATCTGGGTGCTGGTGCCAAGCTTGCCACCGGCCAGAACTGATACTGTAGAGGCCCTGGTGAGGTTGTGCTTGCTGTTGACGATTGTTTCACCATACGCCGCGCCTGCTGCAGCAATGAGTCCTGCCACTGCGAGTAGGGATACTACTTTTTTCATGACTTTCTCCTTTTCTAATTTGCCTGTCTGGCAGGCTTCTGTGAATACCTAATCACTCGTAAAGCATTCTTTGTGCCAAATTTTTAAGGACGAACAGCTTCAAAGCAATTACCGTGTATTTACAGATAGTTAAACGACTTATAAAAAAGCAGCTTGCGTGGAGCATCAGCAAACATATTGCCGTTTTTCCCCAAGCCGGCAGCTATTACCGTCATTTCACGCAGCTTGGCAAAGATCATCGACCACATCCCTTCATGATGGGGTCCGCGGGGTAAACGGCTATTTCGCGTCCCCCTGCGTCTTTTGCCGTGATTTCGCCTCACTGTCGCCTAGATAGCGCCAAACCTGGAACCTCATGTTCGCCTGATCGGCGATGTAGATATTATTATTCTTATCGACAAATATCCCCTGGGGGAGAAGGAATCCGCCGGGAGCCTCCTTCATGGTCATTGTTACCGAGTGGGCAGACCCTATTGTCATAAGATAGTCGCCCTTGGCACTGTATATCTTCACCTGGTGGGTCTTGCCGTCGGTGACGTAGACGTTGTCATCAGAATCCACAGAGAGTCCCTTGATAATCTGGAAGTCGGAACGAGTGTCCCCTCTCTCGCCGAACTTGCGCAGGAACTTCCCGTCCTTGTCGAAGAACTGCACCCTGGCATTCATGACATCGCCGATTACCAGTTCCCCCTTGTGGTTGAGCGCGATCGGAACCGGCCTATTAAACTCGCCATCACCAGAGCCTGTCTTGCCGAAGGAGAAGAGATGCTTACCGTTCATATCAAATACCGCCACCCTGTCTTCACTCGAATCGACGAGGTAGATTCTGCCACTGTCGCTGTCGGCGAGAATGCCGCCTGGAGCTTTCACTGTATCGGTATAATCTATTTTCCGGATAACCGCACCATCTCTGTTGAGCACGAAGATCCTCTTTTGGCCTGAACCCACGACGTAGACATTGTTGTCTCGATCGAGGGAGATATAAAAGGGTGTGATTGCCAGACTGTTCTCGGAATCGGTCCCCTTTGCCCAGAGCACCACCTTTTCTGCATTCAGATCATAGACAACTATGCCGGGTATCACGACGTCGGTTACATACACCAACCCCTCGCCGTTTGACTTAATATCGATTGGTTTTTCAAATGTTATCGGAACGGATTGGCCAACAATTGATTCCAGGAATTGAGTGAAACCACTCTTGGGGAAGCTGTGCTGGCTGTAATAGGACTTGAGCCATTCAAGCCTAGGCTGGTCCGGCGGACGGGGCCAGAGATAGCGCCTGGTCGTCTGCGGCTGCTGTGCAGCGCAGCCTCCGAGCAGGATCGATGCGCTGAGGATTATTACACCGGCAACGCTGAGTATACGACTTTTCATGTCATGAACCTCCAATAGACTTCATCTGTTGCTGATCCGTTAGCGGAAGTTTGGCGCGAAACCCATCCTCCCTTACTTACTTGCGGTGACACATCTGGCAGAGATCCATCTTGCTGTCGCTGCCAGTGACGAAATAGTAGCGAACCTTGCCTCCGTGGGGGTCGTGGCAGGAGACGCAGGAGAGCTCCCTCCCCCTCCCCCGGTCGG
>CALMOE010000098.1 GCA_937871715.1 uncultured Geobacter sp.
TAGAGATGCGTCTTGATAACCATGTCCCATTCCTCAGGGGTCATGTTGAAGATCATCCGATCACGGAGAACACCGGCATTATTGACTAAGATATCCAATCTGCCGAAGGTATCCAGCGCGGTCTTGATGATGTTCTCTCCGCCTTCCGGGGTAGCTACGCTGTCGTAGTTGGCAACTGCTTCTCCACCCCGGCCCATAATCTCCTTGACTACCTTATCGGCTGGCGAAGCAGCCGCACCTGCACCATCGGGACCAGTGCCCAAGTCGTTCACCACCACCTTGGCACCCTCCTCAGCCAGCAAGAGAGCCTCAGCCCTGCCGAGGCCTCGCCCAGCACCAGTGACTACGGCAACTTTGCCCTTCAGTCTCTCTCCCATCTTTGCTGACCTCCTTTCGTCCTTCTAGATCATGCAGGGACTTGAGGGCAGAGCAGATTTGAAAGAGAGGGTCATGCCCCAATCCCCAGAAACTGCAAATTGGATTCAGCGTATCTGAGGAGGAGAAAAACCCTATTTCAAAACCTTGACTTGATGCCCTTTGTGCCCTGATTATTGCAGTCAAGGAATCACTATGAGGACCCCCGACTATTGCGATTGTAGTGCTTTGCAGTGGATTCTGCAAATTCTGTGATGGGGATGCGAGGTGCGTTTGACCCACTCTGTATCCGTGTGGATTCTTCTGGCTCATCCAGCAAACCAAGGGGTCGTTTGGCAACTCCTATCAAATTTGATGTAGGGACTCCGATAAATCGGAGTCCCTACAAGTGTTAATAAACGACTCAAATCAAGATGCTTGCAATAAACCCTCGAAATACCTATACTACAGACAAGAAGTCAAAAGGTCTTTAGCTGAATACTGTAAGTAACGATATCTGCAATCCAAACATAATCATCCAACCCTCTCGCTCGTGAGCTGAATCACGAAAAGGAGGACAAACATGGAAGACAGGCAATCGATCCAGGAAGCCCTGGGGAGGAGGCTCCTTCTCGGGGAAATGATAGCTTGTAACAGTCGTAAATTTCCGAACAAAGAGGCTCTGGTGTACGGAGAGATGCGCCTGACCTACAGGCAGTTCAATGCTCGCATCAACCGACTGGCTCACGCCCTGTTGGATCTCGGCATCAGGAAGGGTACCAAGGTTGCCATATTGTCCTTTAACTGCAACCAGTTCTTGGAAGCCTACTTCGCCCTAGCCAAGATCGGTGCAGTGGCGGTACCCCTCAACTTCCGCCTCCATGTAGATGAGTTGAAATACATCATAAATCACTCCGATGCTGAGGCGCTCATAGCAGGGGAGGCTCTGGTGCCCATTGTAAAGAGCATTCAAAAAGACCTTCCTCAGGTAAAGAATTATATTTCCATCAGCGACAAGCCGGTGAAGAAAATGCTCCATTACGAATCCTGGATTGCGAAGTATCCAGACAACGAACCGCTTATTCTCGTTGAAGAAGACGACCCGGCGTTCATCATGTACACCGCTGGTACCACCGGCAGGTCTAAGGGTGCCGTTTTGACCCACAAGAATGCCATGGTGGTGTGGATGCTGACAGTTATGTTTGTGCAAGATGAACCGGGGATGTCTGGCCTTTCCAACTTCAGGGGTTTTTCCCCTCCGCCAATATTTCATCTGGCGGCCTTCGGTTTCTGCCAGTTGGGTTTTTTCCTGGGTGCCACTATCGTCCTACCGGCAGAGGTCTTCAATCCAGCCTACATCATGCAGACCATTGAAGACGAAAAAATCAATGCCATCCTTATGGTGCCGGTGATGAGTTTTTTCCTCCTGCAACTGCCTGATCTGGAGAAATACGATGCCAGTTCCCTCCGAATTTGGATATCAGGAGCAGCCATCCTGCCTATGGAGATGCGGAGACAGATCATGAAGCACTTCCCCAAGGTCAAGATCTTCGATGCTTTCGGGCAGACCGAGATGAGCCCGGTTGTCTCTGTACTTCGGCCCAGCGAAGCAAAGGGGCGAGAAACGTCTGTGGGCAAAGCTCTTCCCTTTGTCGAGGTACGAGCCGTTGACGAGAACGACAATGACGTCCCCCTGGGGGCAGTCGGTGAAGCGGTCTATCGAGGACCGACAGTGATGAAAGAATACTACAAGGACCCTGAGGCTACTGCCCGAGCTATGAGGGGCGGATGGTTTCACTCCACTGATCTGGTCAGACAGGATGAGGAAGGGTTCATTTACGTCGTAGACCGAAAGAAGGACATGATCATCAGTGGAGGGGAGAATATCTACCCAGCCGAGGTAGAAGAGGTTCTGGGCAAGCATCCCAAGATACAGGAGTGCGCTGTTATTGGGGTTCACGATGAGGAGTGGGGTGAATCCGTCAAGGCTGTAGTGGTCTGCAAGGCGGGGGAAAAGTTGACCGAGGAGGAGGTGGTGGAGTTCTGCAAAGGACATCTAGCTAGCTATAAGAAGCCTAAGTCGGTCGACTTCGTGGATACCCTGCCCCGCAACGCCGTGGGGAAGGTGTTGAAGACAGTCCTCAGGGAGAAGTACGG
>CALMOE010000099.1 GCA_937871715.1 uncultured Geobacter sp.
AAAAGCCCCGCCGTGCATTAGCGCACGGCGGGGCTTTTCCATGGCAGGAGCGATCGCCTACAGCGATTCGTGTACCGTGCTCCTCTTCCCCTTGAGGGCATGGAGCCTGTTCAGGGCGTTGATGTAAGCCTTGGCAGAAGCCTCGATGATGTCGGTGGAGGAGCCCCTGCCGGTGACCGTGCGATCCCCTTCCGCCAGCTTGACTGTCACCTCCCCCTGGGCGTCGGTGCCTCCGGTGATGGAGCCGACGTTGTAGCTCTGCAGCTTGGCGGCGCACTTGGTCAGCTTCTTGATCGCCTTCAAGGTGGCGTCCACCGGGCCGTCGCCAAGCTCGGCGGTCCGCAGGGGGGAACCGTCGATCTCCATCTGCACGGTGGCGGTGGCGACTGCGAAGGAGCCGCAGGTGACGGTGATGTGATCCAGCTTGTACTTCTCCTCGGTGCGCATGATCTCCTCGGTCATGATCGCATCCAGGTCCTCGTCGAAGACCTCTTTTTTAAGGTCCGCCAGGGCCTTGAACCGTTCGAAGGACTTGTTCAACTTCTCCTCGTCCAGTTCGTAGCCAAGCTCCTCCAGGCGCTTCTTGAAGGCATGGCGGCCGGAGTGCTTGCCGAGAACAAGGGAGCTGGTCTTCAGCCCCACCGACTCGGGGGTCATGATCTCGTAGGTGGACTTCTCCATGAGCATGCCGTGCTGGTGAATCCCCGACTCGTGGGCAAAGGCGTTGCCGCCGACTATCGCCTTGTTGGGCTGGACCATGATACCGGTGATGGTTGAAAGGAGCCGGCTGGCCGGGGTGAGCTGCTCTGTCACCACGTTGCTACGGAAGGGGAGGATGTCCCGCCTGGTGCGCAGGGCCATGACGAACTCCTCAAGGGAGCAGTTGCCGGCCCGCTCGCCGATGCCGTTGATGGTGCACTCCACCTGCCCAGCCCCTGCCTGGACCGCGGCAATGGAGTTGGCGACCGACAGCCCCAGGTCATTGTGGCAGTGAACGGAGATGATCGCCTTGTCGATGTTGGCGACGTTATCCTTCAGGTACTTGATGATGTTGAAGTATTCGAAGGGAATGGTGTAGCCGACCGTGTCAGGAATGTTGACCGTGGTCGCCCCTGCGTCGATAACCGCGGCCACCACCTCCGCCAGGAAGGGGAGACGGGTGCGAACCGCGTCCTCGCAGGAGAACTCCACGTTGGGGGTGTAGGAACGAGCCCTCTTGACCGCCTTGACCGCCGCCTCCAGGACCCTGGCCGGCTCCATCTTCAGCTTGTACTGCATGTGGATGTCCGAAGTGGCGATGAAGGTGTGAATCCTCCCCCTCTCCCCGGCATACTGCAGCGCCTCCCATGCCCGGTCGATATCCTTGTCGCTGGAGCGGCAGAGGCCGGCGATCTCCGCCCCCTTGATCGTCTGGGCGATCCTCTTGACTGCCTCGAAATCCCCCTCCGAGGCGATGGGGAAGCCGGCCTCGATGACGTCCACGTTCAGCTTCTCCAGCTGCTTGGCGACCCGGAGCTTCTCCTCTATGTTCATGCTGTTGCCCGGCGACTGCTCGCCGTCCCGCAGAGTGGTGTCGAAAATCTTGATCGTCCTGACGGTTTCCTCTGTTGCCATCTCATCCTCCCTTGCTTGGTCGTTTAAGGTCACTTAATTCTTGCAGATACGCGGCTAATTGCCAGCAACAAAAAAGCCTTCGCCCAAAAAAAGGGGCAAAGGCTTGCGTCTTCGCGGTACCACCCTTATTCGCCGTTGCAAACGGCCTCATTAAACCCGTTACGTGGGATGACGTCCGCGGCTACTCTGCATTCACCGCAGCGGCTCCAAGGCGAGTTCATCCGCTCTTTTACCGGTTTGCACCAACCACCGGCTCTCTGGGAAAAGAGTTGGGGACTACTACTCCTCTTCGCTGCCTTTGTAATTTTAATCGATCTTAGAAAAACTTTGCCAATGGTGTCAAGGAGATTTGCTCTGCCATTGCGGAAGTTTTATCCTGGCAAAACTTCTTTCGCCCGAGCAAACGTAAAGCTACTCATCCTCACCCTTCCTGCCACCATGGACCAGCTCCTCGTGCCCCTTGTGCACGGCTTTTTCCAGGCGCCGTCGCCGCGGCCAGGTAATGAGAAAGGTCACCGGACCGGAGAGGATATAGCAGACAAAGAGAGCAAACATCATGATCGCCGGCTCGGCGGCAATGACGATGAGGAGCAGGACAGCCAGCACCAGGAAACCGAAAGGCTGCTTCTTGATCAGCTCCGGGTCCTTGAAGGAGTAGTACTTGATGCTGGAGACCATGAGAAAGGCCAGACAGTAGATGAGGACGAGTATGGCCAGCTTCTTGTATGAGCTCGGCCACCCCATGTGGTGGAAGAAGAGAACCGTGGCGGCAACCATGCTGGCAGCGGCCGGGATGGGGAGACCGACGAAGCGCTTGCTCTCCACGGTATTGACCTGCACATTGAAACGGGCCAGGCGCAGGGCGCCGCAGACCACGAAGAGGAAGGCGGCCAGCCAGCCTAGGCGGCCGAATGGCTTCAGCGCCCAGAAGTACATGATCAGCCCCGGGGCGACGCCGAATGCCACCAGGTCGGCCAGGGAGTCGTACTCCACGCCGAACTTGCTGGTGGTGCCGGTGGCCCGTGCCACCTTGCCGTCCAGGCCGTCGAAGATGGCCGAGATTAAGATGCAGATGGCCGCTGTGCGGTAGTCGCCGTTGACCCCGGAAATCATGCCGTAGAAGCCGGCGAAGAGGCTGCCGGTGGTGAAGAGGTTGGGGAGTATGTAGATCCCCTTGCGCATGCTCTCCGAACGCCCTGTCCACTGCTCGTTCATGGCAGAATCCCCAGTACCGTTTCGCCGCAAACGGTCTTTTCGCCAAGTTTTACGCTGATCTCAGACCCCTTGGGGAGGAAGACGTCCAACCTGGAGCCGAAGCGGATCAGTCCGTAGCGCTCCCCCCTGATGAGCATCTCTCCCACCCTCGGGTAACAGACGATCCTGCGGGCGATCAGGCCGGCAACCTGAACCACCACCAGCTTGGCACCTTCGGCGGTCTCTATCACCAGGCCGTTGCGCTCGTTCTCGAATGTCGCCCTCTCGTCCCGAACGTCGAGAAACTTCCCCTTGACGTAGAAGTTGTCCACCACCCTGCCGCTCAATGGGACGCGGTTGATGTGCACGTTGAAGACCGACATGAAGATGCTCACCTTGAGCATCTCCTCGCCGGTGTGCTCCTCCTTCGCCTCCCCAAGGTAGATCACCCTGCCGTCGGCCGGGGCGATCACCCCGTTCTCCACTGAAGGGATCGTGCGGTGGGGGTTGCGGAAGAAAAATACCGTGAAGATGGCCAGCAGACCGGCCAGGAGAGCGACGGCTCCAATCAAGGCGGAGTGCATGCTGGAGGAGATGAAGTAGAGAATGGCGGAGGCGAGGCCGAAGGCGATGATGAATGGAATCCCTTCGACTGCGACCGGAGTGTTCTGGTTACGCATGTAATGATATCCGTTGGCAGTGGCTGGCCACCGCATTTTTTTTAGTGCATCATAACAACAGCAAGGCCGGGTGACAAGGTGCAAAAGCACCCGCCACCCGGCCCGTTCGATCAGCAGCGGAGCATGTCAGTTCTTGCTCTTGTCGACTATCTTCTGGATCCAGGGCATCATGCTGCGCAGCTTCTCCCCAACCTGCTCGATGGGGTGAGCGGCATTCAGCCTGCGGCGGGCCGTCATCTCCGGGTAGTTGGACATCCCCTCGAGGATGAATCGCTTGGCATACTCACCGTTCTGGATGTTCTGCAGGCATACGCGCATCGCCTTGCGGCTCTCGTCGTTAATCACCTGCGGGCCGGTGACGTACTCGCCGTACTCGGCATTATTGGAGATGGAGTAGTTCATGTTGGCAATGCCACCCTCGTACATCAGGTCGACGATCAGCTTCAGCTCGTGGAGGCACTCGAAGTAGGCCATCTCCGGAGCATAGCCGGCCTCAACCAGGGTCTCGAAGCCGGCCTTGACCAGCTCCACGGCTCCGCCGCAGAGGACGGCCTGCTCGCCGAACAGGTCGGTCTCGGTCTCGTCCTTGAAGGTAGTCTCGATGATGCCGGTGCGGCCACCGCCGATGGCACTGGCGTATGAGAGAGCCACCTGAAGGGCCTTGCCCGAGGCGTCCTGGAACACGGCGACCAGGTCGGGGATTCCGCCACCCTTGACGAACTCGGAGCGTACGGTGTGCCCCGGCGCCTTGGGAGCGATCATGATCACGTCCAGATCTGCCCTAGGGACGATCTGGTTGTAGTGGATGGCGAATCCGTGGGCAAAGGCCAGGGTGGCCCCCTTCTTCAGCTTCGGCTCGATCTCGTCGAGGTAGAGGCGGGACTGGAACTCGTCGGGGGTAAGAATCATCACCAGGTCAGCCGATGCCACTGCCTCTGCTGCGGTAGCCACCTTCAGGCCTGAATTCTGAGCCTTTACGGCCGACGGCGAACCGGGCCGCAGAGCCACGGTTACGTCGACGCCGGAATCCTTCAGGTTGCAAGCATGGGCATGCCCCTGGGAGCCGTAGCCGACTATGGTCACCTTCATCCCCTTGATGATGGCGAGATCACAATCACGATCGTAATAAATGTTCATTCGTTTCCTCCATGT
>CALMOE010000100.1 GCA_937871715.1 uncultured Geobacter sp.
CACGCTCCCCCCTGCCAGGTCCGCCCCGCCGACATTCAGCCCGGTCAGCTCCGAGACCCTCAGGCCGCAGGAGTAGAGGGTCTCCAGGATCGCCCTGTCCCGCAACATGAGGATGTCGCGCCCCTGCGGGGCTTCCACCAGGTCGCTGGCCTCGTCGACGCTGAGGTGGTAGGGGAGCTTCTTCTCCTTCTTCGGGGTGCTGACCAGCTCCGCCGGGTTCCTCTCGATCACCCCGCGGCGGAGGAGGAAGCGGAAGAGGGAGCGGATGGCTGCCAGCTTGCGGCCGATGCTGCTCTTCTCCATCCCCCGGTGCAGGTGGGCCAGGTAGCGGCGGATATGGATATGGGTCAGGTCGTGGATTGTCAGGGAGTCGTCCACCTCCCTCAGGATGAAGTCGGCGAACTGCTCCAGGTCGCGGCGGTAGGCTTCCACGGTGTGGGGGGATGCGCCCCTCTCGACGGTCAGGTAGGTTATGAAGCTCTCCATCGCCCGGCGCATCTCAGATACTCCCGGCGTTTGACGAAGCTGTGGCTATGGTTTGGGGGAGGGTGGAGATATTCTCCATGGAGAAATCGGTCAGCAGGCTGACGACGCCGAATGCCAATACAGTTCCGGGCAGGGCGAGGAATATCTTCATGGCAGCTCTCCTTTCTCCCCCGTAGTATTAGCAGAATCTTCCGCCGGGGCGCAAATCTTTTGACAGGCGCCACCCCCGGCAACTATAGTCTCCCCATGCAGAGAGTCGCCATAGAAAAAGTTGCCGGTTACGACCATTCCCAGGTGAAGGAGGGGCTGGTCCGCCTCCTCTCCCACCTCGGGGGGATGGCTGCCTTCGTCAGGCCAGGTGAGCGGGTGCTCCTCAAGCCCAACATGCTCTACGGTAAGCCGCCGGAGGCGGCGGTCACCACCCATCCAGCGGTGCTGCGCGGGGTGATCGAACTGGTGCAGGAGGCAGGCGGCATGGTGCTGGTGGGTGACTCCCCCGGGGTCGGCAGCCTGCGCGCCGTGGCGCAGAAGAGCGGCATGCTGGAGGTGATCGAGGGGAGCGGCGCCGAGCTGGTGGAGTTCAGGGAGGTGCGCCAGGTTAAGGGGGTGGGTGTTTTCAAGCGCCTGGAGGTGGCTACCCCCTATCTGGATGCAGACCGGGTGATCAACCTCCCCAAGCTGAAGACCCACGAGATGATGACCCTCACCTGTGGGGTGAAGAACCTCTTCGGCACGGTGGTCGGCGCGGCCAAGCCGGCTTGGCACTTGCGGGCCGGTGACGACCGGGAGATGTTCGCCAGGGTGCTCTTGGAGCTATATCTGGTGCGCCCGCCGGAGCTGACCATCGTCGACGCCATCGTCGCCATGGAGGGTGACGGTCCGGGGAGCGGAGACCCGCGCCACGTGGGACTCCTCCTCGCCGGTGCCAACCCGGTGGCCGTGGATGTGATAGCCGCCGAGATTGCCGGCATGCCAAAGAACCTGCTCTTCGTCGAGCGCCAGGCGATGAAGATGGGGCTGGCGGGTAGCGATCGCGGCTCGATCGCCACCCTTGGCACCCCTCTGGCAGAGCTGCGGATCCCACCCTTCCGCCTCCCCCCCATAGCCGACGTGCAGTTCGGTCTCCCCCGCTTCCTCAGGACCAGGCTGCGCAACCAGCTGACCACCAGGCCGGTGGTGATGCCTGAGAAGTGCCGGCTCTGTGGTATCTGCGTCAAAGCCTGCCCGCCGGGGGCGATGGCCGTCAAGGGGGGGCGGATCGGGGTGGATTACCGCCACTGCATCCGCTGCTTCTGCTGCCGCGAGCTCTGTCCCGAGGCTGCCCTGGAGGTGAAGAAGGGGTTTCTGCTGCGGCTCCTGGAGGCGAGGAAAAAAATTTCCGGCCGCCATTGACATCATTAATGGCGGGGATTATA
>CALMOE010000101.1 GCA_937871715.1 uncultured Geobacter sp.
TCGATGAGCCTTCAATGGGGCTTGCCCCGCTTGTTGTTCAGGAGATATTCGCCGTAATAGAGCGGCTGAGGAGGGAAGAGGGGACAACCGTTCTCTTGGTGGAACAGAATGCCAAGGCTGCTCTGAAGATGGCCGATCGTGGATACGTTCTGGAAACGGGAAAGGTGATCATGGAAGGGGAGGCGTCTGAGCTGTTGGAGAACCCAGAAGTGCAGCGTGCTTACCTGGGCAAGGAAAAGAAAGAGATTTGGGAGCGATGAATGGATGCTCCACATGAGAGGTGTTATGGAAATCTGGGACAGAGAGCATGAGTGCATGCCTAGGGTGGAGTTGGAGCAGTTGCAGCTGGAGCGGCTCCAGGCGACTCTCCATCGTGCCTTCAAGAACGTTACCTGCTATAGGAACAAGTTCACCAAGGAGTCGATAGATCCGGACGATATCACGTCTCTCTCCGATCTTGCCAGGCTCCCATTCACCACCAAAGAGGACCTGCGGTTGAACTACCCTTATGGGATGTTCGCCGTGCCGCTGCGTGAGGTCGTCAGGATTCACTCCTCATCCGGTACAACAGGCAAACCGACTGTGGTTGGTTATACCAAAAACGACATCAGGACCTGGTCCAACCTTGTTGCCAGGTTCATGACAGCCGCTGGCGTGACTCACGATGACGTCGTGCAGATTGCCTTCGGATACGGCATGTTTACCGGCGCCTTCGGGCTGCACTATGGTGCCGAAGCTATCGGTGCCTCGGTCATCCCCATGGGAGGAGGTAACACCGAGAAGCAGATCATGATCATGCAAGATTATCGCTCATCAGTATTGGTCTGTACCCCAAGTTACGCCATGACGATAGCCGATCGCATGGAGCAACTGGGGATCGAGCCAAAGTCGCTCTCATTAAAAGTTGGCCTTTTTGGTGGCGAGCCTTGGTCGGAAGCTATGCGCACCGAGATAGAGAACAGGCTTGGTATCATGGCTACAGACAATTACGGCCTGTCAGAGGTGATTGGACCGGGTGTTGCCGGAGAGTGTCGCTACAAGTGCGGCATGCATATCTTCGAAGATGCGTTCATCCCGGAGATCATAGATCCCGAGAGTTGCGAGGTGTTACCGCCAGGGAGCGTTGGAGAGTTGGTCATCACTACGCTTACCAAGGAGGCGTTTCCCATGATTCGTTATCGTACTCGTGACATAACCAGCCTGGATTATGAGCAGTGTGCTTGCGGGCGGACCCACGTGCGGATGAAGAAGACCATGGGAAGGAGCGATGACATGCTCATTATCAAGGGGGTAAATGTGTTTCCTTCGCAGATAGAGGAAGTCCTCGTCGCCATGGAGGGGTGTGAGCCTCACTATCAATTGGTGGTAGAGCGGAAGGGGAGCGTCGACATCCTTGAAGTTAGAATAGAGGTCACTGAGAATATCTTCTTCGACGAGATGAAGATGCAGCGTGCTTTCATGGAAAAGGTGCAGAGGAAGATCGAGTCAGTTATCGGCGTAGGCGTTACCGTGAGGCTTGTCGAACCGAAGTCGATTCCGCGTTTTGAAGGCAAGGCGTCAAGGGTAATTGATAATCGTAAGATATAGTTTTGCTCTGTATTTTGTTGTGGAGAGAGCCGGGTGGAACGCAACTGATTCCACCCTTTTTTATGTCAGGGTGCAAACTTGACATAATATATCTTATGGGGCGCTGGATTGGAAGGCATTAATTGGCTCTGACCTAGTGACGCAGCATCTCCATAAGAAAGAGGGCTGTCTCAAAAGCGATGAGAATTATTATGATCCACTCCAGTCTGGCCGCTCGCCTTGCATGGGACAGAGTTGCGAAGACTGAGTTTATGTCCAGTAGCGTATCGGACTTGTGTCTTATCTGGCTGTAGCGCTGCTGCAGCTCGAAGATGTTGGCCAGGGTCAGGTAAAGCCTGTCTGCCTCTTCTATCTCCCAGGTAATTTCCGGTTTGTCGAGAATCATTATGTGAGAGAGAGATCTGTACTTGAAATTGAGTATGCTAGAGGCGGTTTTTGCAAGTTGGCTGTCCGGCAGGGCCAGCTTGCCTTTGTCGAGCATGGAGATTATCTCCTCCATAGTGTCGAATACAATCTCCAGCAGGGCTTCTATCTTTTCCAGGGCGACTGACTTGGCAAGCGTATATGCAATTATGTCGACATAGGCAGCTTGTTTTGTCGGTACTACTGCGTAATTGTTGTTCACCTCCAGTAAAGATGGCTTGTCCACTACGAGATGATACTTCTCTGTGTACCCCCCTCCCCTCTGCGGTCTGATTGAATCTGCCAGGCGTCCTATTGAGTCGTAAAAGCTGTTTATATCTGCTTCATTGCAGTTGAAAAATACTATTGCGCCGAAATAGTATATGTATGCCCTAGCAGTGGAGAATGGCTCTCCTTGATATGGTAGAAGAGTTGAATTTACCAGTATCAGAGGTTCTTCCCAAGTAAGTTTTCTACCCGCATGAAGAGTTTTTGCAATGCTGTTGAGGTCTATTTCCGCATCAAGGTAGTGGGCTGTGAATGGGAACTTTTCCATGAATAATCCCCCCTTGTGGGATTATATCATGACGAGGAGCCGTGAACATTCTTCTAGTTGTTGAGATGGTGGTAGACAGTGGATAGGAGCTGCTCTTCGTTGAATGGTTTTCTCAGGAAGCCGTTGGCTCCAGAGCGGGCTGCAATGCAAAGGAGGTCCGCTCTTCTTGCGAAGAAATGAGCAGGACCGGGATATTGCGGCTCTTCTCCCTGCTTTTTAGCAGTGCCGCCTTCTTGTCGTCGCTCATGTGTGGCAGCATGACATCCAGAAGAATCAGGTCAGGTGGCGTTGAGCCGTAGATTAGATGATTGGAGTAAACGCTGTCCTCGGCGGTCGATACCCTCAATCCGGCTTTTTCCAGCACGTCAGTGAGTATAGCCAGGGTCGTCAATCACTACTATGTGTTTGGCCATTGCTCTCCCCGCCTCGTCAGTAGAA
>CALMOE010000102.1 GCA_937871715.1 uncultured Geobacter sp.
CTGGGGGTCAGTGGCTTACCTGCCGGGCCGGCGTAGAGCTCGCCGATTGCCGCCGTTACCTGGGGCGTGGCAGGGTCGGCTGCGGGGGCATCGGCGGCGCAGGCGACAGTTGCCGCGAGGGCGAGCATAATTGCTGACAGGGCGGTGGCATGCATGATCCGTTTTTTCATTGCTGGTTCTCCTTTTGGGTGATTTTAATCGTAGCGTGATGAATCACGGCTATCGCAAAACAATGTTAGTAAGTTAGCAGGGGGTGTGCCAAATCGCGCTTGCCGTGGTGTCCTGAAAACACCGTGATTCAGAGATACTGCCCAGATTCAAACAAGTTAGAAAAGCATGTAAGCATTGCTCCTGTAAATATTGTTATTTCGCCGCTGCAGTACGACTCCGGATCTAAGGCACGCTTGTTACGGATGTCTCCACGAAAATGCAGTCATGCATTGATGGGCTGGCCGCTGCAACCGGTCTGGATCCGGGGAGAAGCGGTGACGGGGCGTAAAAGGTGGGCAGGTTCGATCCGGCCAGGACCGGGCTAAATGATGATGATTCCAGGTAAATGCAGCACTGGAGCGGAATTACGACTGGCTGCTCCTCCGGGGGTCGGAGCGGTGACGGAGAGGCGATGCCGATACGGAGGGGAGTGCCCCCCCCGGCTTCTCGCTCCAGACAGATGATGCGAAATCGCATCATTGATGCCTGGCTGCATTATGGGGAAATCAGGGGGATCTTGGCGCTCGTGCCGCCTCCACGTCCCCCCGCCATGGCCCGAACAGGATGCTGGACCCGTTCACTGCGCCAGGAGGCCGATGGC
Organism: uncultured Geobacter sp.; assembly: GCA_937871715.1. Taxonomy (GTDB): domain Bacteria; phylum Desulfobacterota; class Desulfuromonadia; order Geobacterales; family DSM-12255; genus CALMBF01. The sequence continues at coordinate 812 of CALMOE010000102.1, forward strand.
CCCCAGGGCCGTCACGATGCCTATCAACTGTATGCGCGAGATGCTCTCCTTCAACAGCAGCCAGGCCATGAATACCGTTGCACCCGGATATAGCGCACTCAGCACTGCCGCGACATCCATCCTGCCGAACTGGCCGGCAAGGATATACGCACCATTCCCCCCCACATCCAGCAGGGCGTTTATGGCGATTATCTTCCAGGGGAGCGGCGCAGTCGGCATCAGCCGCGACCTGAACGGTGTCAGCATGAACAGCAAAAGCGCCGTCACGCCGCCGCTGCGTACCGCCACCATGGGCCAGAGCAGGGCGGAGCCGCTGCCGGCATGCATCAGGACCAGGAAGGTGCCGAGGCAGGAGCCGGAGAGCAGCGGCAGCCAGAGGTCGGCCAGGCCGATCGGAGCATTGCTGCCGTCGTCATGCTCTTGGGACACCAGCCAGACCGCTGCCAGGGCCAGCGTCAGCCCTGCGACGATCTGGAGCCCGGGGATCCCCTGGGTGAACATGCCGAACAGGACCGGCAGCGCTGCAGCCGTCAGGGCCGACACCGGTGCAGCCAGGCTGAGGCGCCCCTGGGTCATGGAGAGGTAGAGCAGCAGGATGCCGACGGCGTCAAAGGCGCCGGCCAGCAGGCAGATGAGCCACCCGGACAGCGGCAGAGGGCTGACCTGCAGAACGGGTGCCGAGAGGAGGAGCAGCACCAGGCCGCAGCCGATGGTGCCGATGGTCATGCCGTAGGGGCCGACCTTGCGGCTGTTGGCGCCGCCGATGAAGTCCGCCATCCCCCAGCAGAGGGCGGTGGAGATGCCGCAGAGGATTGATAGCATGGTGCACGCTCCGGATTTCAGGCTGAACCGCAGACGGGCCCATGCCAGCGCATGGGCCCGTCCGGTTTGTCAGCTGGAAAAGGGTGTCTTCAGTCTTCCACGAACTCGGCCATGCAGTCGTTCCATACCGATACCAGTCGGTCGATGTCGGCGTCGCTGGCCATGGGGGGAACAAGCATCATGTTGTGGAACGGGGTGATCAGGATGCCCCGGTTTGACAGGTACAGATGGGTGTAGTAGATCAGCTCCCAGTCAAACTGGGATTTGGCCTCGGAGCCGGTCACCGGCAGGGTCGGCATGAACTGCAGTTCGCAGCGGGCGCCGCAGCGGGTCACGCTCCAGGGGATGTCATGTTGCCGGAGTGCCGCGTCCAGTCCGTCGGAGAGACGCTCCTGGCCGGCGATCATCCGGGTGAAGGCCTCCTCCGTCGCCACCTCGGTCAGGGTTGCTGCCATGGCGCGCACCGCAAAGGCATTGCCGGAGAGGGTGCCGCCGATACCCATCGGGTCGGAGACGCTCTTGCGGCCGAAGGTGGCGTTGATCCGCGCGGCCATCTCCCTGGTGAAGCCGTAGACCGCCACCGGGATGCCGCCGGCGATCGACTTGCCCAGGGTGATGAAGTCCGGCTTGAGGCCGTAGGCCGCGGTGTAGCCGCCGGGGCCGGTGGAGAAGGTGTGGGTCTCGTCGATGACCAGGATGCTGCCGTACCTGGTGCAGAGCTCGCGCAGACCTTCTAGGTAGCCGGGTTGGGGGAGCACCATGCCGCAGTTGGTCATGACCGGCTCGGCCAGCACGCAGGCCACGTCCCGGTGGGCCAGTTCCCGCTCCAGGGCGGCCAGGTCGTTGAACTCCACCACGCGTGTCAGTTGGTCCTTGGGGAGGCCGGGGTTCATGTCGTAGTCGGAGCGGAGCTCCAGGCTGCCATCAGGGCCGATGTGGGGGAGGGACTCGTCAAGGCTGCCGTGGTAGCACTCGTTCATGACCAGCACCTTCGGCCGTCTGGTCAGGGCTCGGCTGATGCGGATCACGTAACGGTTGGCCTCGGTGGCGGTCATTGCCACCTGCCAGTAGGGTAGTCCGAAGCGGCGCGAGAGCTCGGCGCCAGCCACCAGGGCGCTCTCGGTGGGGAGCATGGTGGTGATGCCGTTTCGTACCTGGTCGGCGACGGCATTGGCGGTCGGCTCCGGGGAGTGGCCGAACATGGCGCCGGTGTCCCCCAGGCAGAAGTCCAGGTACTCGTTGCCGTCGATGTCAATGATCCGGTTGCCGCTTGCCTTCTGGACAAAGATCGGGTGCGCGGTGCCCCAATCCCCCATCCAGGGCATCGGCACCCCGTTAAGCAGCATCTCGTGGGCCTTTTCGAAGGTGGCCCTGGACCTGGGGGTGCGCTGCAGGAATGTGGCATGCTCGCGAGCCTTGAGCGCTGCCAGCTTCTCGTCGCTGACGACACGGTAGCGGGCTTTCATGTCGGTAATCATTTGATATCTCCTCTGTGGCCTGCCCTGCAGAGCAGACCACCATACCGAAAAATGCGGGGTACCTTTCAGTCCCCCGCATCTTCGATGGTCAATCTGTGCTGCCTGCCGGCTTGATGGTCAGTTTTTTTCCGGGCTTTACTCTTTTCAGTCGGCAAGGGCAACTGCTTCGGGAGCTACTGCCGGTGACTCCTCAACTGTCTTGCCGTGCTTCGGCTTGAAGACGTCGTCGAAGCGGACCTTCTTGTGTACCTTGGCCAGCAGTTCATGGTCCACATTGCGCAGCTTGTGGATGATGATCGGCAGGATCAGGAGCGGCACCCCGGCGTAGAAGCCGATGCGCAACGATTCGCTGAAGGCGCAGAAGACAAGGCAGGCGACCATGCTCCAGATCCCCAGGTGGGCCAGGTAGGGGAAGCCGGGGGCCACGTACTTGAGGTCCTTGGTGGTGTAGCCGTTGGCCGCAAGGCGCTTGCGGAAGTTCATCTGGGACCAGATGATGGAGATCCAGGCGATGGTGCCGGTGAAGCCGGAGATGGAGAGCAGGGCGACGAAGACTTTTGAGGCCGAGAAGAAGTAGGAGCCGAGCAGGAAGACCCACACCCCGCCGATGACGAACAGGGCCGAATTACCCGGCACATGGTGCTTGTTCAGCTTGGCCAGCGCCTTCGGCGCCATCCCCTCGCGGGCCATTGCCCAGGTGACGCGGACGGTGGAGTAGAGGCCGCTGTTGGCGCAGGAGAGGGCGGCGGTCAACACGACGAAGCTGAAGAGGCCGGCGACCCAGTTCAGGCCATAATGCTGCAGGGCTGCGGCAAAGACCGAGCCGCCTTCAACACCGGCGTCCTTCCAGGGGAAGATGGAGACCAGCAGGAAGACAGGGACCATGAAGAGCAGGACAACCCTGAGGGTGATGTTGCGCACGGCGCTCGGGATGGTCTTGCTCGGGTCCTTGGCCTCGCCGGCGGTCAGGCCGATGATCTCTACCCCCTGGAAGTTGACCAGCAGCATCACCATGGTTGTCAGCAGCACGAAGCCGCCGTTGGGGAACAGCCCGCCGCTACCGGTCAGGTGCTGGGTTCCCAGCGTGCCGGTCGGGGAGTTGTTGGGGATCACCCCCATGAAGATCAGTACCGCGGTAATGCAGAAGAAGACGATGGCGAAGACCTTGACGATGGAGAGCCAGAACTCGATTTCGCCGAACGCCTTTACATGGGACAGGTTGACCACCGTGATGACGATGCCGAAGAGGACGGCCCACATAAACTCGCTGGTGCCGGGTATGAACCCCTTCATGATGATGCCGCCGGCAATGCATTCGGCAGGGATATAGGCCATCCAGTTGAAGACGTAGCTCCACCCCACGCCGGCAGCCCAGGAGGGGGAGATGAATTCCGAGGCGTAGGTAACGAACGAGCCGGAGATCGGAATTGCCACTGCCAATTCGCCGAGGGCGACCATGACCAGATAGACTATCAGGCCGCCCAGGGCGTAGGCCAGGAATGCCGAGGGCCCCACATCCTTGACGATGGTGCCGGTGCCGAGGAAAAAGGCTGAACCGATGATCCCGCCAAGGGCGATCATCATCACGTGACGGTTTTTCAACCCACGTTTCAGCCCGCCGTCATCGAAGGATTCGAAGCCGGTTTCCAGCAAATGAACCTCTTTTACCTGATCTGACATACCCACCCCCTCTAACAGTATTCTGTTTAGCTGTAAACGTCCATGGTTAAAAAAACGCGGCCGGGGCAGGGGCCCCGGCCGCGGCCAGGTGTTACTGTTCCTTACTGATGCAGCTGAAGACCTCTTCGAGCCGCTTGAGCATCTCGTCGATCAGTTCATAGCTGATGTTGAGTGCCGGCTCGATCCGGATGGTCTTGGCATTGATGAAGGTGCCGGCGGTCAGCACGCGGCGGCTGAACATGCCGGACGCCACCTTCCACCCCATTTCGTCGGAGGGGAACTCCATGCCGATCAGCAGCCCCTTGCCGCGGACGTCGGCAAGGATGCCGGGGTACTTGGCCTGCAGTTCGCCAAGTTTGTCGAGAATATGGTCCCCTTTCTCCTTGGCCTGACGGGGAAGATCCTCTTCCAGCATGACATTGATGTAGGCAAGGGCTGCGGCGCAGGCCACCGGGTTGCCGCCGGTGGTGGTGGAGTGCATGAACGGGTTCGGCACCATGCACTCCCAGACCTTGGCGTTGGCAAAGAAGCCGGAGCAGGGGATGACGCCGCCACCCAGGGCCTTGCCGAGACAGATGATATCGGGAGTAACGTCCCAGTGATCGACGCCGAACAGGGTGCCGGTGCGGCCGAGGCCGGTCTGGACTTCGTCGGCGATGAGCAGCACGCCGTACTTGTCGCAGATCTGGCGCAGGCGTGGCCAGTAGTCGCTGGGGGGGATGATGGCGCCGGCCTCCCCCTGGATCGGCTCGGCGATCACGGCGGCGATGCCGTCCCCAACCTGGGCGGCGGAGGCAAGGGCCTTTTCGACGGCATCGGCGTTGCCGAAGGGGACGTGGCGCACATTGCCCAAAAGCGGCAGCAGCGGCTCGCGGAACATCGCCTTGCCCATCAGGGTCAGGGGGCCGAGGGTCTTGCCGTGGAAGGCCTTCTCGGTGGCGATGAAACCGGACTTGCCGGTGTGCAGCTTGGCAAGCTTCATCGCGCCGTCAACAGCCTCGGTGCCGCTGTTGATGAAGAAGCCGTACTGGATGTCGCCCGGCAGCAGGTTGGCCAGCACCTTGGCAAGATGGGCGCGCAGGGGGTCGAGCATCTCCTGGCTGTACTGGGGGCTGCGATCGAGCTGGGCCTTGGCGGCAGCCACGATCTTCGGGTGACGGATGCCGGCGGAGTAGAGGCCGAAGCCACCCAGCACGTCGATGAACTCGCGGCCGCGGGTGTCGGTCAGGATCGATCCCTGGCCGGTCCACTCAACAGAGGCGAAGTCGCCTGCCTCGGTCATGGATTTGCGGTACTGCAGCCAGCCGCGGTTGACATGGTTGGCGAAGTTGTCGACGGTCTCCTGTTCGATCCGGGCACGGACGTCCGCCGGCACCTGATCTTCCGGGGTGAGGAGCAGGTCCAGCATTCTCTTTGTTTCATTTTGGGCAAATTCGACGTTTCTCTTCATGATGGTTCCTTTCTCATGTTCCCTGTTCGGGCTGGTGTAAATGGTTGGTTAACGTGCGGACTTCAATAGCCGGTCCGCCATCTG
>CALMOE010000103.1 GCA_937871715.1 uncultured Geobacter sp.
TGGGAGCAGAAACAGCAGGGGGCGCCGCTATTGCGGCGCCCCCTGCTGTGCGTTTAGCGGGGCGTATGTTCCTGCGTCACCAGGTCGATGATGGTCACCTCCGGCGGGGCGAGGAAGCGGAGCGGCGGTCCCCAGACTCCGGTGCCGCGGCTGACGTAGATGTGGGAGCCTCCCCCCAGGTCGGTGAGGCCGGTGTGGACCGGGTAGGCTAGCCAGGTGAGGATATTGAATGGAAATATCTGACCCTTGTGGACATGGCCGGAGAGCTGCAGGTCGAAGCGCCCAACTGATCCGGGGAAGACGGTCGGCCGGTGCTTGAGGAGGAGAGTGAATCGTCCCCTGTTGGCGGAAGTCAGCAGTCTCTCCTCCACGTTTTTTCTAGTTGGGTCGTTATTCTTTCTTCCCGGATCTGCGATGCCGGCAATTGTCAGGTGCTCCCCGACCTCGACCCTTTCGTCCATCAGCAGCCTGAATCCGGCCTCCTCGGTGAATTTCACCGCCTTGTCCAGGCCGATGTAGTATTCGTGATTGCCGGTTACCGCGTATTTTCCCAGGGGCGGATTCAGCTCCCGAAAGAGGGGCTCCAATCCACTGTAGTGCCTCTGGTGGCCATCAACCAGATCGCCGGTGGAGAGTACCAGGTCGGGGGAGGCGGCGGCGACCACGGCGAGGATCTTTCTGATCCTCGCCTCCCGAACTACCTGGCCGGCATGGACGTCACTGATTTGGGCTATGCGTATCCTACCGGCTGGCACCCTGTCGCTTAGGATCGTAACCTGTTCGCTGCGGATGCTGCTCGCCTCGTGATAGCCGTAGGCGGCGACTGCTGCCGCGTAAAGAGCCGGTACGACGACAGCGACCCTGGATGGTACGTGGGTGATGCTGGCGCCGCGGCAAACTTTCCCGGCTGACCTGAGCAGAATATTCAACATGTCTATGGGGAGCGAGGCGCTGACGAAGAGGAAGAGGATTCCCATCCACCAGTAGCCCGCATTTGAGGTGGCCGTGGCCGCCAGGTCGAGTCCCCACTGGTCGAGGCTGCGTGACAGCAGGGGGGCGATGAAGAGGAGGAGCAGGGGGATGGGGAGGAGCAGCCTAAAGGAGCGATCAAGGGAGAGACCCCGGCAGATTCTCAAGTAGGCGTAGAGGTGGGCGCCGCCGTAGAAGACGAAATAGAAAAGGAGAAACCTGGACACGAATCCTCCGTCTTTGTGCTACCATAATTGCCGTGATTCCAGTAGGATTGCAGGGCGAAAAAAACGGCCACGGCAACCGGCTTCGCCCATTGGATAACGATTTTGCCGAATTAGTCAAGGCTTATGAACCCATGCAGCTACTGCGCAGAAAAATAGCCCGCTTCATCAGGGAAAACCGGCTGCTATGCCCAGGAGACAAGGTGATCGTCGCCCTCTCCGGCGGTGCCGACTCGGTGGCTCTGCTGGACGTCCTGGCAAACCTGCCCGGCTATAATCTTACCCTGATCCCTGCCCACCTGAACCACCTCCTGCGGGGTGGGGAGTCGGAGGGGGATGAGGAGTTTGTCCGCACCATTGCTGCCGGCTACGGCCTTACGCCGGAGGTCGCCAGGGTGGATGTGGCGGCCTCTGCCGCCGGGAGCGGCCTCTCCCTTGAGGAGGCCGGGCGGGAGGCCAGGTACGCATTTTTTCGTGAGCTTGCCCTCCGCATTGGCGCAACTAAAGTGGCCATCGCCCATCACCGGGATGACCAGGCGGAGACGGTGCTGCTGCGCCTGCTGCGCGGCTCGGCCGGTAGCGGCCTGGCCGCCATGCGCCCAGGTGGGGATGATGGGCTGCTTGTCCGGCCTTTGCTGGAGATATCCCGCAGAGAGATCGAGGCATATCTGCAGAAGAGCGGCATCGGCTGGCGGGAGGACAGCAGCAACCTGGATACCCGCTTCCTGCGCAACCGGGTCCGCCATGAGCTTATTCCTCTTCTTCGAGATTATAATCCTCGTATCGTCGAGAGCCTCTGCCAGACTGCGGCTGCCCTGGCCGGGGACGAGGAGGTTCTGGAGGCTGTGACGGCAGACGCTTTTTCCCGTTGTGTCATCGCCGACATTGGGAGCTGCAGTATCGACCTGGGGCTCATGGAGCAGGAGATGCGGGCCATCAGGCCGAGAATCTACCGCCTGGCCATTGCCGCGGCAAAGGGGGATCTGCGGCGCATTACCTTCCGCCACCTCGCCGCCGTGGAGAGGTTGGCGACCGGTGGACCACCCAACGGCAGGGTAGAACTCCCAGGCGGGCTGCGCGTCGCCAGGGAGTACGGCCGGCTCCTCTTTTGTGTCGCAGGCGGGGAGGAGCCAGGCGTCACCGGGTTCTCCCTGTTTGTTGAGGGTCCAGGCCGTTACCCCCTTCCTGGGGGAGCATCCCTGCTGGTGGAGGAGTTCCCTTCCCTCCCCGAGGATTGGAAGGAGAATGGGAGGGATATTCTCTGGACAGATCCGGGCGCCGTTCCTCTCCCCTGGGAGGTTCGCTCATTCCGAAGAGGCGACCGCTTCAGACCGATGGGGATGAGCGGGGAGAAGAAGCTGAAGGATCTGTTCATCGACCGCAAGATTCCTTTGGCCAGGAGGCGCTTGATCCCTCTTTTCCTCTCCAGGGGGGAAATCTTCTGGGTGGGGGGTGTGCAGCCTGCCGCCTGCGTCGCCACGAGCTCACGGGGAGTAGGCGTGCTAAGGGTGCGGATCCTGGCAAATCCAGAATGAATACGGCATTATGACTTGTCATGGCTGCGCCGTTATGCTAACTTTCCATGAATTTTCAGGCGGTTTTTTCCCGTTTTCACCCAATCCGGCTCAGTAGCTAAAGGGGGCTCATTTGAACCAGTTTTACAAGAACCTGTCTCTCTGGCTCGTCATCAGCCTGATGATGATCCTTCTCTTCAACCTGTTCAACAAGCCTAAGCCGACCCAGGAGCGCCTCAACTACAGCGAGTTCGTTACCGCTGTTGACGCCGGCAAGGTGAAATCGGTGGTGATTCAGGGGAACGATGTCCTAGGCAAGTATGTGGACGGCAAGGAGTTCCGCACCTACAAACCGCTGGATGCAATGATCTCCGAGAGCCTTCTGGAGAAGAAGGTCGAGGTCTCTGCCCGACCCGAGGAGGAGAAGTTTTCCTGGTTCTCCCTGTTCATCTCCTGGTTCCCGCTCATACTTCTCGTTGGGGTATGGATCTTCTTCATGCGCCAGATGCAGTCCGGCGGCGGCAAGGCAATGTCCTTCGGCAAGAGCCGCGCCAAGCTCCTCACCGAGGCCCAGGGTAGGGTGACCTTTGAGGACGTCGCGGGCATCGAAGAGGCTAAGGAGGAGTTGGAGGAGATCATCCAGTTCCTCAAGGACCCGAAGAAGTTCACCAAGCTGGGGGGGCGTATCCCCAAGGGGGTGCTCCTCATGGGCCCCCCGGGTACGGGTAAGACCCTTCTTGCCAGGGCAATTGCCGGCGAGGCCGGGGTGCCTTTCTTCTCCATCTCAGGATCTGATTTCGTCGAGATGTTCGTTGGTGTTGGCGCCAGTCGGGTGCGCGACCTCTTTGTCCAGGGGAAGAAGAATGCGCCTTGCATCATCTTCATCGACGAGATAGATGCAGTAGGCAGGCATCGTGGCGCTGGCCTGGGTGGAGGCCATGACGAGCGTGAGCAGACCCTGAACCAACTCCTGGTGGAGATGGACGGCTTCGAGTCCAATGAGGGGGTAATCCTCATCGCCGCCACCAACCGCCCCGATGTCCTCGATCCGGCACTGCTCCGCCCCGGGCGTTTCGACCGGCAGGTTGTGGTGCCGCGCCCTGACGTTAAGGGGCGGGAGATGATCCTCAGGGTGCATGCCAAGAAGGTTCCTTTGGCGGCAGACGTGGATCTGGACGTGGTGGCCCGCGGTACCCCAGGTTTCTCCGGTGCAGACCTCTCCAACGTTGTGAACGAGGCGGCTCTGCTGGCAGCAAGGAGGAACAAGAGCGAGGTCTCCATGGGCGATTTCGACGACGCCAAGGACAAGGTCCTGATGGGTGTTGAGCGGCGCAGCATGGTCATCTCCGACGATGAGAAGAAGAATACCGCCTACCACGAGGCTGGCCATACCCTGGTTGCCAAGCTCCTCCCCGGCACCGATCCGGTGCACAAGGTCTCCATAATCCCCCGCGGTCGCGCCCTGGGTGTCACCATGCAGCTTCCCATCGAGGACAAGCACAGCTACACCAAGGAGTCTCTCCTCGACCGGATCGCCGTCCTCATGGGTGGTCGGGCGGCGGAGGAGATCATCTTCAACACCATGACCACCGGCGCGGGCAACGACATCGAGCGGGCCACAGAGATCGCCCGTAAGATGGTGTGCGAGTGGGGGATGAGCGACAGGATGGGGCCGGTATCCTTCGGCAAGAAGGACGAGCAGATCTTCCTCGGCAGGGAGATGGCTACCCACAAGAACTACAGCGAAGCCACCGCGGTGGAGATAGACACGGAGATCCGCCGCATAGTGGACGACAACTACGCAAGGGTGAAGGGGCTCCTTACCAGCAATATCGAGATACTGCACCGCATCTCCCTTGCCCTGATCGAAAAGGAGAACCTGAGCGGAGCCGAGGTGGACGAGATCATGAAGGTCGACTCCCCCGCATCCGAAGAGGTTGAGGCTCCTGTAGAGGCATGATGCCTGAGTTTGCCGCAGCCGGGGCCGACATCTGGAGCTTCTGCGGCCGGACGGTTGATCTCTCCAGGCGGCCGTGCATCATGGGGATTCTCAACGTCACCCCCGACTCCTTTTCCGACGGCAGCCGCCACTCTACCCTGGAGAAGGCTCTGGCGGCTGCTGAGAGGATGGTTGCCGACGGTGCCGACATTATCGACATCGGCGGGGAGAGCACCCGACCCGATGCTCTCCCGGTGACTGCCGACGAGGAGCTCAGGCGGGTGATACCGGTGATCGAGACCCTGGCAGGGAGGATAACCGTCCCCATATCCATAGATACCTGGAAGTCAACCGTTGCCAGAGATGCCCTGGCTGCTGGTGCGGAGATAGTCAACGACATCAGCGGCATGCGCTTCGATCCTGATATGGTCGGGGCGGTGGCCTCTACCGAAGCCGGGGTTGTGCTGATGCATACCCGGGGAAATCCCGCTGAGATGCAGCGCAATACCTCCTATTCAGATCTTGTCGGTGAGGTGGCCTGTTATCTTCGGGAGTGCCTGGAGATGGCTGTAGCAGCTGGCATAGCCGCTGAGAGGGTGGTGCTGGACCCGGGGATAGGCTTCGGCAAGAGTACTGCCGGCAACCTGGAGATCATCCGCAGGCTGGGGGAGTTTACCCGGCTCGGCAGGCCGCTCCTGGTTGGTCCTTCGCGCAAGTCCTTTATCGGCAACACCCTGGGGCGGGGGGTTGACGAGCGGCTCCACGGGACAGCCGCGGCAGTCGCTCTCTCCCTGGCTAACGGTGCAAGGATATTCAGGGTCCATGACGTCAGGGAGATGCGCGATGTGGTTGATATGGCGGCGGCCATAGTTGCAGTTGCGGAAGGGGCCGCCTGAATGTAATTACGGTTTCGGTGGGCTTTAATGGTCGATTACGCTCTCACATCCGGCTGGTTTTGGCCGCTAGTCGACATCCTCTGCACAGGGGTTATAGTCTGCCGCCTCTTCTCCATGATGCGCGCGTCCACCGCCATCCGCATCCTCATCGTCCTGCCGCTGCTCATGGCCGGATCACTTCTGGCCCGGCTTTTCGGCCTCGTCTCCATCTCCTGGCTGCTTAACGGTTTCTTCGGCTCCCTCATCCTGTTGATGGTGGTCGTTTTCCAGCATGACATCCGCCGGGCGCTCCTCTCCCTGGGGAGGCCTCGTCCAGAAGCCAGAGAGGAGGCAGGGGAGCATCTTGAGGGGGAGTCGGGTGAGATCCTTGACCAGCTGGCGCTCGCGGCTGTCTCCCTTTCGGAACGCAGGAATGGAGCCCTGATTGTCATAGAGCGGGAGATGTCCCTCGCCCAGTTCATGGAGGTGGGGACCGACGTGGATGCCAAGGTCACCAGCGAAATAATATCCTCCATATTCCTCCCATACTCCCCTATCCACGACGGCGCGGTGATTATTCAGAAGGGGAAGTTGACCAAGGCCGGCTGTTTTCTCCCCCTGACCCAGAACCCGGACGTGGCCAAGGAGCTGGGGACGAGGCACAGGGCGGCCATCGGTCTCAGCGAGGTGGCGGATGCCCTGGTGATTGTGGTTTCAGAGGAGACGGGGGCCATATCAGTTGTCTCCTCCGGCAGGATAACCTCAAACCTGGATGAGTTGCAGCTGAAAAAGCTCCTCAGAAGGAGCGTCGAGTCGAGGTGGCTGCAATGACCGGCTGGGGTAAGCTGGGTGAGAAAACGCTGCTGAGGCTTCTCTCTATGCTCTTTGCGGCGATGCTCTGGCTGTTCGTCACCCTCCATGGGGAGGGTGAGGCCGAAATCCCCCTGGTGATCCGCCCCGTAAATGTCCCGTCAGGACTCTCCGCCCGTGTTGAGCAGTTATCCCATGCCACGGTAAGGATCTCCGGGGCGCGGATCCTGCTCATGAGACAGAGAATGCTCGGAGCCGTGGCCTGTCTGGATCTTTCCGGGGGGGCTGCAGGCAGGATTGAGTTCTCGTCCCCGGAGAAATACGTCCGCCTTGAAGAGGGGCTAAGGGCTCGCTATGTCTCTCCCGGAAGGATCTCCATCTTTCTGGAGAGTACCAATTAGATCACTGACTAGATAAGGAGTCGTCATGAAGAAGCTTTTCGGCACCGACGGTGTCCGCGGTGTGGCCAACGTCTATCCCATGACCACGGAGATGGCCATGCAGATCGGCCGTGCCGCCGCCTACATGTTCAAGAACGGCAACCGCCGTCACCGCATCGTCATCGGCAAGGATACCCGCCTCTCCGGTTACATGCTGGAGAGCGCCCTTGTGGCAGGGATCTGTTCCATGGGGGTTGACGTCCTCCAGGTGGGGCCGCTACCAACCCCGGGGATAGCCTACATAACCTCCTCCATGCGGGCCGACGCCGGGGTGGTCATCTCCGCCTCCCACAACCCTTTCCAGGACAACGGCATCAAGTTCTTCTTCAAGGACGGCTTCAAGCTCCCCGACGACATCGAGCTGAAGATCGAGAAGCTGATCTTCTCCGAGAAGATAGACTCCCTCAGACCGGTGGCCACCGAGGTGGGGAAGGCCTACCGCATCGATGATGCCGCCGGTCGCTACGTTGTCTTCCTCAAGAGCACCTTCCCCAAGGATCTGGATCTGTCAGGCATGAAGATCGTCCTTGACTGCGCCAACGGCGCCGCCTACAAGGTGGCTCCTGCGGTTCTGGAGGAGCTGGGGGCACAGGTCATCCCCCTGGGGGTGAAGCCCAACGGCACCAATATCAACGCCGGTTGCGGATCCCTCCATCCCGAGGTGCTGAGCGAGGCGGTGAAGGAGAACCGTGCCGACCTGGGGATTGCCCTGGACGGGGATGCGGACCGGGTGATCTTCGTTGATGAGTTCGGCAATCCGGTGGACGGTGACCAGATCATGGCCATCTGCGCCACGGACATGATCCGCCACAAGAGGCTGCGTAAGAATACCCTTGTTGCCACGGTGATGAGCAATATGGGGCTGGACATCGCCATCAGGAAGGCCGGCGGCAAGGTAATCAAGACCGCCGTTGGGGACCGCTACGTGGTGGAGGAGATGGTCAAGGGGGGGTACAACCTGGGTGGAGAGCAGTCAGGGCACATGATCTTCCTTGACCATAACACCACCGGCGACGGCATGCTCTCTGCCCTGCAGCTCCTGGCCATCATCCGCCGCAGCGGCAGGAGCCTCTCCGAACTGGCCGAGGTGATGATCCCACTCCCCCAGGTGCTGGTCAACGTGCGGGTGGCGGAGAAGAGGGATGTCATGGAGATTCCGTCCGTTGCCTCCCTAATCAGCGCGGTGGAGGAGAAGCTGGGGCAGGAGGGGCGCATTCTCATCCGTTACTCCGGCACCGAACCGCTGCTGCGCATCATGCTGGAGGGGCAGGACAAGTACCAGATAACCGGCTGGGCGAAGGAGATCGCCGAGGCGGTCGAGAAGTCAATGGGGGGTAAGTAGCATGGCAAAACTCGGTGTTAACGTGGACCACGTGGCGACCATACGTCAGGCGAGGGGAGGTGTGGAGCCCGATCCGGTGGCCGCAGCAGCCATAGCAGAGCTGGCTGGGGCCGACGGCATAACCATCCACCTGCGGGAGGACCGGCGCCATATACAGGACAGGGACCTTAAACTGCTTCGCCAGACAGTCAAGACCAGGCTCAACCTGGAGATGGCCGCCACCGAGGAGATGGTGACCATAGCCCTGCAGACCCGGCCGGACATGTGCACACTGGTGCCAGAGAAGAGGCTGGAGCTGACCACCGAGGGGGGGCTGGACGTGCGTTGCAACATGGATTCCCTGAAGGGGGCCGTGGACAGGCTGCGGGGAGGGGGGATCCCGGTATCTCTCTTCATCGATGCCGACCCTGACCAGATAAAGGCAGCGGACAAGGTGGGGGCAGACTACATCGAGATCCACACCGGCATCTTCGCCGAGGCCGGGGAGTGGAAGAGCGAGGAGAAGGAGCTGATCAGGATCGAGAACGCGGTCAAGCTGGCGCAGAAGCTGGGGATCGGTGTGAATGCAGGCCACGGCCTGAACTACAGCAACATCAAGAGGATGACCACGGTGCGCGGCATCGAGGAGTACAACATCGGCCACTCCATCATCTCCCGGGCGGTACTTGTCGGCCTGGAGAGGGCGGTGCGTGATATGGTGGAGCTGATACGCTTCGCCTGA
>CALMOE010000104.1 GCA_937871715.1 uncultured Geobacter sp.
AACGTCAACTACACCAACGTCTGCGAGTCCAAGTGCAAATTCTGCGCCTTCTACCGGGACGAGGGGGCGGTTGACGCCTACCTGCTGGCGGAGGAGGAGATATTCGCCAAGATCGGTGAGCTGGTGGAACAGGGGGGGACCCAGCTCCTCATGCAGGGGGGGCTGCACCCGGGGCTGGGTATAGAGTGGTTCGAGGGGCTCTTCCGCCAGATCAAGTCCCGATTCCCGACTGTGCAGAACCACTCCCTGTCGCCTGCGGAGATCACCCAGATCGCCGCGGTGTCGAAGCTCTCCATCCCCGAGACGCTCCGGCGTCTGAAAGAGGCGGGGCTCGACTCCGTCCCCGGCGGCGGGGCTGAGATCCTGGTGGACCGGGTGAGGCTGGAGATCTCGCCGAAGAAGATCGGCTGGGAGGGGTGGGCGCGGGTGATGCTGGAGGCGGCCCGCCTCGGCATGCCCACCTCGGCGACCATGATGTTCGGCAGCAGGGAGAGCGCGGAGGAGATCGTCGAGCATATATTCCGCGTGCGGGAGCTGCAGGAGAGCGGCGGGAGCTTCACCGCCTTCATCCCCTGGACCTACCAGCCGGGGAACACGGAGCTGGGTGGCAAGAGCGCCAGCGGGGTGGAGTACCTGAAGGTCCTGGCCCTCTCCCGCATTATCCTCGACAACATCCCCAACATCCAGGCCAGCTGGGTGACCCAGGGGGCGAAGATGGCCCAGGTGGCCCTCTTCTTCGGCGCCAACGACCTGGGCGGGACCATGCTGGAGGAGAACGTGGTGGCCGCGGCGGGCTGCAGCTTCCGCATGGGCAAGGAGGAGATGGTTGACCTGATACGCGGCGCCGGGTTCAGGCCGGCCCAGCGGACCACCCTCTACTCATTGGTGCGGGAGTACTGAGCCAGGCAGCCGGGGAGCTGTTTCTCCTTTGCTTCGCCCCTGGAATGTTCTATCCTATGCCCACCTTCCAAGACGAAAGAACCTTGCAATGACCAGCTATGTAATGATCAACGACCCGGAGAGCCTGTGCCGGGCCGCCGAACGCCTCGCGCAGGAGAGCATCCTCGCCTTCGACCTGGAGGCGGACTCCATGCACCACTACCGGGAGCAGGTCTGCCTGCTGCAGATCTCGGCTAAAAACGAGAACCTCATCGTCGACCCTCTTGTCTGTGGCGACCTCTCCCCCCTCGCCCCGCTTCTGGCCGACCCGGCAATAGTCAAGGTGTTCCACGGCGCCGACTACGATGTGCGCATGCTGCACCGCTGCTTCTCCATGGAGATAAACAACCTCTTCGACACCATGATCGCCTGCCAGTTCCTCGGCGAGCCGGCCGTCGGACTGGCGGCGGTGCTGAAGAAGCGCTTCGGCGTCGAGCTGGACAAGAAGTACCAGCAGGCCGACTGGAGCCGCCGCCCACTCCCCCGGGAGATGCTCGACTATGCTGCCAAGGACACCAGCCTCCTCATCCCTCTCCACGGCCAGCTCACCACTGAGCTTGCCTCCCTGGGTAGGATCTCCTGGGTGGAGGAGGAGTGTCTTCTCCTCAGCAGGGTAAGGATGGTGGAGCGGTGCGAAGAACCGATGTTCCTCCGTTTCAAGGGGGCTTCGCGCCTTAGGGGGGAGAGTCTGGCCCTTCTGGAGGAGCTGCTCCGTTTCCGCGACGAAGAGGCACAGCGCCGCGACCTCCCACCTTTCAAGGTGATGGGGAACGAGACCCTGCGCGAGCTGGCCGAGAGACTGCCCGCCACCCAGGGTGAACTGGCCGGCATACCCGGGCTCTCCCCGAAGCTGCAGGAGAGGTACGGCCGCGCCATTCTCCAGGCTGCCAGGAGGGTGCGGGATATCCCGAGGCAGGAGCTGCCGATCTATCCGCGGCAGCCCAGGGTCGAGCGGGGGAGGGAGCAGGAGGTCAGGCTGAAGAGGTTGAAGGAGTGGCGTACCAGGAAGGCGACGGAGCTGGGTGTGGAGCCGGGAATACTGGCGAATAACGCCCTGCTCGACTCCCTTGCCGACAGGCTCCCGACCCGGCTGCAGGATCTGGCCGGCATCAAGGGGTGGCAGGCAACCCTTTTCGGCGAGGAGCTGCTCCGTATAGTGCGGAGATAGGGGGGGTCACCCCAGGTCCCCCCAGACGTACTGCAGGATGGCGGCAACCGCCAGGCCTGCGGTCTCCGTGCGCAGGATCCTCTTCCCCAGGGTGACCGGCAGATAGCCGGCCGCCACTGCCATGGCAGCCTCCTCGGGGGTCAGCCCCCCCTCCGGGCCGATGATCACGGCGATGGAGCCGGGCCTTGGCGATCTCTCCACCACCTCCTTTAGTCCCTGTTCGGACTCCCCCTCCCAGAGTAGCAGCCCCAATTCGTGGCTCCCCATGGCCAGTGCCGCTGCCATGTCAGGGGCGAACCCTACCCTGGGGACATCCCCTCTCCCCGACTGCCTTGCCGCCTCCCTGGCGATCTTCTCCCAGCGTGCAACCCTCTTCTCCAGCTTTTCACCATCCAGCCTGGCAACAGACCGGCTGGCAATGAACGGCACTATCCCGTTGACACCCAGCTCGGTGCATTTCTGCAGGATCAGCTCCAGCTTCTCCCCCTTGGGGAGCCCCTGGTAGATGGTTAATGCCGGGCAGTCTGCCCCGGCCTGCACGGAAACCGCTTCGCCGATGGCCAGGTGGACCCCGTCCCGGTCAACGGAGCCGATGGTGGCAACCGCCTCCCTGCCGCACCCGTCGGCAAGGAGGATCTTCTCCCCTGCCTTGAGTCGCAGCACTGTGGAGATGTGACGGCAGAGCTCGCCATCGATGACTGCGCTCTCCCCCTGCAGCAGGGCCGGCTCGACGAAGAAGCGACGCATTCAGCCGTCCCTGCGCAGTACCAGGCAGACCCACTCGTCCTGGCGGGTAACCCCCTGAAGAGTCAGGGGAAGGTGGGCGAATCCGTCGATGACGAACTGTTCCCGCTCGGCAAGGATGCCTGACAGGACCAGGTAGCCTGCCGGGGCGACCCGGCTTGCCAGCTCCCCTGACATCTTCACCAGCTCCTCGGCGAGGATGTTGGCCAGGACGATGGCGTGCTCCCCCACGATCTCGACCAGGGGGGTGGTGGATGCGCTCAGCCTGTCGCTGACGCCGTTTACCGCGGCATTTTCCAGGGTGACCTCCACTGCCACCGGGTCTATGTCGATGGCAGTTACCTCGCGGGCGCCGAACAGGACGGCGGCTATGGCCAGAACCCCTGAGCCGCACCCCACATCCAGGACCCTGTCGTTCCCCCGGGAAAAGGCCCCCCCGGCGCAGACCAGCTCTTCGATCGCCTCCAGGCAGAGACGGGTCGTGCCGTGGGTGCCGGTGCCGAAGGCCATCCCCGGGTCGAGCTCAAGGACTATATCCCCATCCTTGGGGGAGTAATCCTCCCAGGAGGGTTTCATCACCAGTCTCCTGCCGATGCGGGTCGGCTTGAAGTTGCTCTTCCAGGAGTTGGCCCAGTCCTCCTCATGGAGCAGGGTTACTGTCGGCGCCACGAATGCGAAGCCTGGATAATCTGGGCCGATGGCCGCCATGTACTCGCCGATGCGCTCCACTACCCCATCGAGTTCGTCGTCCGCCGGGTGGTACCCCTTGACGCTTTTCAGCTTTTCCCTGGCTATGTCGTCGATATTGAAGGTGTCTACCTGCCTGTTCTCGATGCTCACCCCGTTGCCGGTTAGCTCCATGAGGAGGTCGGCCACGCTCTCGGCCATCTCCTCCGGCACGGTGCAGATTATCTCCGCCCACTGAATCTGTTGCATGATTTTCCTCTGTACTCTGTTGTTCTCACCTTGTGGTGAAGATGCTGCTTGGCGGCAGGTGTCTCATGAAACCAGACGCCGGCAAAACAGGGCTAACCTAGCAAAGCAGCTCCATAATCGCAATAAAAAACCTTGACATTTTCTGTAGGGAAATTGTAATTTTCATTAAATGGATGATGTAGTAAATCTCATGAGCCGACGCCCCCCGCTAGATCAGGTTTTAGCTGTTGCCGGGGAGTTGTCAGCGGAAATAATCGCCATCGCCAAAGCCCTGCATTCGGATCCTGAAATATCCCTGCAGGAGATGAAGTCCGCGGAACTGGTCAGCGGCCTGCTGGCCCGTGGCGGCTTTGCCGTGCAGCGTGGCTTGGCCGGGCTGGAGAGCTCTTTTTGCGCCGAGTGGGGGAGCGGCGTACCGTCCATCGCCCTGATCGTGGAGATGGACGCCCTTCCGGTGCTTGGCCATGCCTGCGGGCACAACATCATCGCCGCGGCATCCGCCGGTGCGGCCCTGATCCTGCGCCGTCTCCTCAATGAGGATACAGCCCGCATCGTGGTCATGGGAACCCCGGCGGAAGAGCTTGGCATCGGCAAGATAGAGATGATCAAGGCCGGCTGCTTTGCCGACATCGATTTCGCCATGATGGTTCACCCCTCTTCCCGTCGTCAGGTGATCAAGCAGTTTCTCGGCCTGGCCAAGATCCGTTTCACCTTCCACGGCAAGCCGTCCCACGCGGCGGCATACCCGGAGGAGGGGATCAACGCCCTGGACGGGGTGATCCAGACCTTCAACGCCGTGAATGCCATGCGCCAGCAGCTGCGCCAGGATGTGCGCATCCACGGAATAATCACCGAGGGTGGCGTGGCCCCCAACATTATCCCTGCCCGGGCAGCCTGCTACTTCTACGTCCGCGCCGACGACCTGCAGGAGCTGGAGCAGGCCAGGGAGAGGCTCAAAGGGTGTGCCGCCGGTGCCGCCCTGGCAACCGGCTGCCGCCTGGAGACGGAAGAGGACCCGCGGATCATCGCTCCGCTGAAGATCCTCAGATCCTTCTACCGGGTCTACTCCGAGCAGGTCGCCCGCCTGGGGCTTGAGGAGGCCAGAACCCCGGGGGACAGGAACAAGGGGTCATCGGACATAGGCAACCTTTCCCAGGAGCTGCCGACCATCCACCCCCATGTCCCCATTGGTGAAGGCATAAACATCCACACAGAGGGGTTTGCCATGGCAACGGTCTCCACCCGGGGGGAAGAGGCTACGGTCGAAGGGGCCACCCTACTGGCGATGACCGCCCTGGAGCTGATCTTCTCCCCCCCCCTGCGGGAAGAGATAATTAGAGAGTTTCATGAAAAAGACAATAATTTGTATTGATTGCTCATTATAATTTGTTATATTGTCTTAGCCGGTATCAATAGTGGAGGAGTCTGCCATTCACAACATCTACCTTTTCTCAGATGCCACAGGCGAGACAGCCGAGAGGGTGATGCGGGCCGTGCTCTCCCAGTTCCGCTATGCCGATATCAAGCTGCATCGCTTCAACCAGCTGCGCAGCCGGGAGGAGATGCTCAGGTCCGTCGAGGCGGTGACTGCCAATCCCGGCCTGATCATCTGCACCCTGGTCAACCGTGATCTTGCCCTCTTTCTGCAGAACGAAACCGAGAGGCGCGGGCTAGAGATGATCGACCTTCTCGGCCCGATCCTCTACAAATGCTCGGAGATGCTTGGGCTCCCCCCCCAGCAGGAGCCCGGGCTGCTCTACGAGATCAATGCCGAATACCACAAGAGGGTCGAGGCGGTCAATTTTACCGTCAAGCAGGATGACGGCCAGGAGCTGCGCTACCTCTACAGGGCGGACATCGTCCTCGTCGGCGCCTCCCGGACCTCCAAGACGCCACTTTCCATGTATCTGGCCCACAAGGGGTTCAAGGTAGCCAACATCCCCCTGGTGAAGGGGATCGACCCCCCCAAGGAGCTGTTCGAGATCGAGCAGAACCGGGTAGTGGGGCTGCTGATAGATGCCAAGCGTCTCGTGGAGCTGCGTACCGCCAGGCTTCTCCAGCTGCAGCAGAGTCCGCGGAGCAGGTACTCCAACTACGACGAGATATTCGATGAGCTGATCTGCTGCAAGCAGCTCTACCGCCGCAATCCCCAGTGGCTTGTGATAGACGTCACCCATAAGTCGGTGGAGGAGTCGGCCGGCGACATCATAAAAAAACTTACCAATCTCGGGCTTGCTTGAGCCAATAACCAACATGCGTGACGAATAAGGGAGGAAGACATGCGAATTCTGGTAGTGGAAGATGAGAAGAAGGTTGCCAGCTTCATAAAGCGCGGCCTGGAGGAGGAGAGCTACGAGGTTGATACCGCCGGGGACGGTGAGGAGGGGCTCACCATGGCCCTGGCCCACAAGTACGACATGATCATCCTCGACTGGATGCTCCCCAAGCGTGACGGCATGAGCCTTCTCAAGGAGCTGCGGGAGAACAAGTCGTCCACCCCCGTGCTGATGCTGACCGCCAAGGACTCGGTGGAGGACATCGTCACCGGCCTGGAGACCGGCTCCGACGATTATCTAACCAAGCCCTTCGCCTTTGCCGAGCTCCTTGCCCGGGTGAAGGCCCTGATCCGCCGCAGCGAGATGGACCGCGGCGCCGAGCTGGTCTTCGCCGACCTGCGCATCGACCCGGTGACCCACAAGGTCTGGCGCGCCGAGAAGGAGATCGACCTCACCGCCAAGGAGTACGGCCTGCTTGAGTACTTCATGCGCAATCCGAACCAGGTGCTCACCAGGACGATGATTGCCGACCATGTGTGGGATTACACCTTCGACAGCTTCACCAACATCATAGACGTCTACGTCAACTACCTGCGCAAGAAGATCGACCGCGACGCCCCTTCCAAGCTGATCCACACCGTGCGAGGCGTGGGCTACATTCTCAGGGAAGAGAGCTGAGGAAGCCAGCCTCCTGCCTCGACAGTGACGCCATGAGCCCCGGAAATCCGGGGCTTTTTTCGTCAGGGGGCTTTATCCTTGACAAAATGTCCCTTTAAGGTATTATTCATCCGCCTTCGGGCGGAAGAAAGAATGGCAGGGTTTTGGAGTATATAAATGGTTGAAAAAACTGAAGAAATGAGAGCTGTGCTTCTGAAGATGAAAGCCGATGCCCTCGAGGAGATCGGCAAGTCGGTCAAATCCGGCGCCGACAAGCCAAGCGACGAAACCAGCGGCGACATCTACGATCAGGCTTCCAACGAGAGGGACCGGGAGCTGCTGCTGCTTCTCGGCGACCGGGAGAGGGAGAAGATTCGCCATATCGAGGAGGCCCTGACCCGCCTTGACGAGGGTGAGTACGGCATCTGCGAGGACTGCGAGGAGGAGATCCCCCTCGGCCGCCTCAAGGCAATGCCCTTTGCCCGCCTCTGCGTTAAGTGCAAGGCAGACCTTGAGAAGCTGCAGGCCCAGACCAAGCGCTTCGAGGAGGATCGGGCATACCGCGATATCGCCATCAGCGAGGACGAAGAGGCCTGACCGGTCCGAAGAAGCATCACTTGTGACTGAGAGGGGGGAGCTGCAGAGCAGCTCCCCCCTTCGCATTCTCGCCCCCAGCACCAAGGGCTGCCGACCCGTTTAACTTGCATTTTCCTTCCATTTCCGCTACATATCACTTTTTAACTATAATAAGGACAACTGTCTCTGGAGCACGAATCTCTGCCCCACATGCGGGGGGAGGGAGATGTGCGGCCGCAGGGAGTGGCGTTATGGGTCTTACTGAAGCAGCAGCGCAGGGGTGGTGGTTGCAGAACGGTTCTGCCGGCAGGAAGTCGCTGGAAGAGGGGCTCTGCCAGATCGGATCACCCCTATATGTGGTGGACAGGGGGGGGAGCCTCACGGCAGAAACAGGCGGGGTGGCAAGGCTTGGTGATCCCGAGCCGCCCGCAGGGTCGCTCCCCCTTGCGGGGTACGTCATGCCAATTCTCCCCGGCCAGCTTGGGGACAGGGAGTTCTGCCGCGAACTGGGAATACGTTACCCATATGTGGGGGGCTCCATGGCCAAGGGGATCAGCTCGGCCGCCATGGCCGAGGAGCTCGGCCGGGGGGGGATGCTCGGCTTCTTCGGCGCAGCCGGACTCCCCTATTCAGAGGTGGAGGCGGCCATAGACCGGCTGAAGAGCTCCCTCGGGGATACCCCCTTCGGCTTCAACCTGATCCACTCCCCCCAGGAGCCTGACCTGGAGGAGGCCCTGGTATCCCTCTACATAAGCAAGGGGGTCAGGCTCATCGAGGCATCGGCATTCCTCGCCCTCACTGCCACTCTGGTGCGCTATCGTCTCCACGGCATATGCCGCCTTGCCGACGGCTCCATCCATACCCCCAACAGGATCATAGCCAAGGTTTCCCGCGAAGAGTTGGCAGCCAAGTTCTTCTCCCCTCCGCCGGAGAAGCTCCTCAGGGAGCTGGTCTCCAGTGGTGAGATTACCACCGAGCAGGCGGAGCTGGCCGCCCATATTCCCATGGCCCAGTACGTCACCGCCGAGGCCGATTCCGGCGGTCATACGGACAACCGCCCGGCCATCGCCCTCTTCCCCACGATACTCTCCCTGGCCAAGCGCCTGGAGAAGGAGTTCGCCTACCCCTGTCGCCTCAAGGTAGGCCTGGGGGGTGGCATAGCTACGCCTGCCTCGGCAGCTGCCGCCTTTGCCATGGGGGCCGACTACATAGTTACCGGCTCGGTCAACCAGGCCTGCGTCGAGTCCGGCACCTCCGACACGGTAAGGGAGATGCTAACCGAGACCCGCCAGGCAGATGTCACCATGGCGCCGGCGGCGGACATGTTCGAGATGGGGGTCACGGTGCAGGTGCTCAAGCGTGGCACCATGTTCCCCATGCGTGCCGCCAAGCTGTACGAGATCTACCGCAGCTGCTCCGGCCTGGAAGATATCCCCACCCAGGAGAGGGAAAAGCTGGAGAAGACCATGTTCCTCGCCCCGCTGGAGGATATCTGGCGGGATACCCGCGCCTACTTCCTCAGGCGCGATCCCCGTCAGGTGGAGCGGGCGGAGCGCGACCCGAAGCACCGCATGGCCCTGGTCTTCCGCTGGTACCTGGGGATGGCGGCCCATTGGGCCAAGGACGGCAACCCTTCCCGCAAGATGGACTACCAGGTATGGGCCGGCCCTGCCATGGGTGCCTTCAACGAGTGGACCGGAGGAACCTTCCTGGCTAAGGCCGAGCAGCGCAGGGTGGTGACGGTTGCCAGGAACATTCTCTACGGCGCAGCGGTCCTCTGCCGGGCCGCCGTGCTCCGTGCCCAGGGTGTTGACCTCCCGGCGGAATCAATGAAGATCGCCCCGCTGCAAGAGCCGCAGCTGAAGGAGTATTTTTAGGTGAAAATCGAGGACGTGATGACTACGGAAAATACCGCCAGCGACAGGCTTGCGATCATCGGCATAGGCTGCCTCTTCCCGGGAGCGGATGAGCAGAGCGCCTACTGGGCAAATATCCGCGAGGGTATCGACGCCATCAGCGAAATACCCCAGAGCCACTGGAAGGTAGCGGATTACCACGATCCCGACCCCAAGTCCCCGGACCATACCTACGGCAAACGCGGCGGCTTCCTTGAGCCGTTCCCCTTCAACCCACTGGAGTACAACATCCCGCCGAACACCCTTGAGGCGATCGACACCTCCCAGCTCCTCGGCCTGGTGGCCGCAGGACAGGCCCTTAAGGATGCCGGCTACGGTCCGGAAAGGTCCTACGACAAGGGGAAGGTGAGCGTCATCCTCGGCGTCACCGGCACACTGGAGCTGGTCATCCCCCTGGGAGCCCGCCTGGGGCACCCGATCTGGAAGAGCGCCCTGAAGGATGCCGGGGTTCCCGATGATGTGGCCGCAGACGTGGTGCAGCGCATCGCCGAGGGGTACGTCCCCTGGCAGGAGAACTCGTTCCCGGGGCTCCTGGGTAATGTTGTGGCCGGACGGATCAGCAAGCAGTTCGATCTCGGGGGTACGAACTGCGTGGTCGATGCCGCCTGCGCCAGCTCGTTTTCCGCCCTCCACCTGGCGGGGCTGGAGCTGGCATCGGGCAAGGCAGACATGGTGGTCACCGGCGGGATCGACACCTTCAACGACATATTCATGTACATGTGCTTCAGCAAGACCCCGGCCCTCTCCCCCACCGGCAATGCCAAGCCTTTCGATGCCAGCGGCGACGGCACCATCCTCGGCGAAGGTCTGGGGATAGTGGTCATCAAGAGGCTCGCCGATGCCGAGCGTGACGGCGACCGGATCTACGCGGTCATCAGCGGAGTCGGTTCATCCAGTGACGGCAAGGGCGATGCCATCTACGCCCCCAGCGCCGCCGGCCAGAAGAGGGCACTCCTCGACGCCTATAGCCGTGCCGGCGTTTCACCGGAGAGCATCGGTCTCGTGGAGGCCCACGGCACAGGCACCAAGGTTGGTGACGCGGTGGAGGTCAGCGCCCTGCGGGAGGTTTACGGCGAGGCGGACCGCCCCTGGTGCGCCCTCGGCTCGGTCAAGTCCCAGATCGGCCACACCAAGGCCGCCGCCGGTGCCGCCGGCCTTATCAAAGCCGCCCTGGCACTGCACCACAAGGTAATCCCACCGACCATCAAGGTGAATGCCCCCCTCGACGAGGTATCCGGAGGCAAGACCCCCTTCTACATCCCCACGGAGAAGCGCCCGTGGATATCCCGCCAGGGGGCACCGCGCCGTGCTGCGGTCAGCGCCTTCGGCTTCGGCGGCTCCAACTTCCACACCGTGCTGGAGGAGTATCGCCCCGACAAAGAGGCAGTGGACTGGGACGGCTCCGTGCAGATCATCCCCTTTGCCGCCTCCAGCTCTGCGGAGCTGGAGGGAGCAGTGGAGAGCCTCCCTGTGGGCGGATCATGGAAAGATCTGCGCATCTTCGCCCACTCGGCCCGGGCCAGGTTCGACGCCAGCGCCCCCTGCCGCCTGGTGCTGGCGGTTGAGCGGGAGAAGACCAACCTGGCGGCAATGGTCTCCTCTGTCCGCTCCATGCTGCGCAGCAGGCCGAGCGGCAGCTGGAGCACCCCGGACGGCGCCTTCTTCTCCTCCCTCTCCGGGGGGGGGAAGCCGGCCTTCCTCTTCCCTGGACAGGGCTCACAGTATACCGGCATGCTGCGCGACCTGGCCTGCGCCTTCCCCCAGATGAATTCGGCAATCTCCGCTGCGGACAGCGGACCGGATTTTGCCGACGGCAGCAGGCTTTCCGACCGGATCTACCCGGTCAGCGAATTCACCCCCAGCGGACGGGAGAGACAGGAGGCGATGCTCCGCTCAACCGATGCCGCCCAGCCGGCAATCGGCGCGGTCAGCATCGGCGCCCTGCGGCTGCTGGAGTCCTTCGGCCTTTTACCTGCCGCTGTAGCCGGGCACAGCTACGGCGAACTGACCGCCCTCTGCGCCGCCGGCCGACTGACCGAGGATGAACTCCACACACTCTCCCGCCTGCGCGGCAAGCTGATGGCCGAAGGTGATGGCGACCGGGGGAGCATGCTGGCCGTCCCCGCACCCCTGGAGACCGTGGAGCGGATCATCGCCGAGGAGGGGCTCGACCTGGTGATTGCCAACCGCAACGCCCCCAGCCAGGCGGTCCTCTCCGGCAGGAGCGACGAGATCGACCGTGCAGTCGCGGTCCTTGCCGCCCGCTCCCTCTCCTGCAAGAAGCTGCCGGTGGCTGCCGCCTTCCACAGCCCCCTGGTGGCCGACGCGGCCATACCTTTCCGCAGCGCCCTGGATCAGATCCCCTTCACCGAGGGGAGCGTGCCGGTCTATGCCAACAGCAGCGCCTCCACCTATCCGGCCGACCCGCTTGAGGCCAGGGGTCTGCTGGCCGGGCAGCTGGCCAGCCCGGTGGAGTTCGTCGCCGAGATCGAGGCCATGTACGCCGCCGGCCTGCGCACCTTCGTGGAGATCGGTCCCGGAGCCCGCCTCACCGGCCTGGTGAAGTCCATCCTCGGGGAGCGCGATCACCTGGCCATCTCCCTGGACTCCTCGGCCGGCAAGCGCAGCGGCATCTTTGACCTGGCCCGCCTCCTGGCCCAGCTGGCAGCCGAAGGTGGGGATGTGGACCTCTGCCGCTGGGACGGGGATTTCGTGCCACCGGTGGCTGCCAGCGGCAGGAAGCCGGCCATGACCGTACCCCTCTGCGGGGCGAACTACGTGCAGCCCAGGGAGAAAAGGGCGCCGGCAGCGCCGATGGCCCTGGGTAACGCGGAACTTGGCACGGCTAAGTTGACAGCCCCTTCCCCGCCGACTCAGCCCGTGCATCAGGCTCCGCCTGTATCTGCCACATCCCGCGACGCACTGGCCGAAACCCTGCGCATGACCCGGGAGAGCATGGCCATCCTGCAGAAGATGCAGGAGGATACGGCCAGACTGCATCGCCAGTTCCTCGAAGGGCAGGAGGCTGCCGGCAGGACCTTCCAGGCCCTGCTGGAGAGCCAGCAACGTCTTATCATGGGGGGAGCGGCTTCGCCTCTTACCCTTGCCGCTGCAGCACCGGCAGCTCAACCGGCTGCGGCCGCAGCTCCCGCTCCGGCAACGCCACCCGCAGCATCTGCCGTTCAACCAGTCGCCACGCCAGCCGTTGCCGCGCCACCACCCCGGGCGAGCGCCCCGGCTCCGGCTGCCGCCGATGCCGTCGCCGCCACCCTGCTGGCGGTGGTGAGCGAGAAGACCGGCTACCCCGCCGAGATGC
>CALMOE010000105.1 GCA_937871715.1 uncultured Geobacter sp.
ATGTTCCCCGCGTGCGCGGGGATGTGCCGGGGAACTGCCATCCTGCCCCCCTGGCATGAGGGGCGAGGAACGGAGCCGGCAGTTGCAGCAGCGAAACGGTTTTTCTGCCCGGGCGCAAAAAAACCCGGAGAGAATTGGCTTCTCCGGGGCTTTCCCTGCTCTCACTCGGGGCGGGATTGTCAGAGGTCGGGGCAGGCCAGCTTGATGTTGGTCATCTCCTCCATGGCGTAGCGGATACCCTCCCTCCGCCCGTTTCGATGGGCGCACCCAGGTTGTGCTCCACGCCTAACCACCCAGCATGGCCCGGAGCTGGGCGAAGGTGTTGTCGGCCATCTTGTCGTTCTCCTCTTCCGTCGCCGTCCTTGCCGTTGCCCCATGCTGGTGGCAAAGGAGTTCGTCGGGGATCTCGGCCAGGAAGCGGGAGGGGGTGCGCTCCTCGTTGCGTCCGTACTTGCGCCGCATCAGGCAGCGGCTGATGGTGAGGCGCTTCTTCGCCCGGGTGATCCCCACGTACATCAGGCGGCGCTCCTCGTCCACGCTCATATCCTCGTAGATGGAGCGGCGGTGGGGGAGGATCTCCTCCTCCAGGCCGACGAGGAAGACGTGGGGGAACTCCAGCCCCTTGCTGGAGTGGAGGGACATGAGGGTGACCGCGTCCTGGCCGTGCTCCTTGCTGTCCCGATCCCCCCGGTCCTCGTCCATCAGGGCCAGCCTCTCCAGGAAGCCGCTCAGGGTCGGGGAGGGGAATCGCTCCTCGAAGCTTGCCAGGGAGTTGACGATCTGCTCCACGTTCTCCACCTTGCGGCGGCAGGCGGTCTTGTCGTCGCTTGAGGCCATCAGCTCCTCCTCGATGCCGAGGCGGCTGAAGAGCTCCCTGGCTTTCTCCCCCAGGCGACGGCCGTCGCTGAAGAGCTCCGCCTCCCCCTGGACCAGGCGGAAGAAGTCGTAGATCCGGTGCCGGGCCGCCGGGGCTATGCCCGGAATCTCCTCAACCCGACCCAATGCCTGGAAGAGGGGGACCCGCTCGGCCATGGACCAGGCGTTGACCTTCTCCACCGATGATTCGCCGATCCCCCTGCGGGGGAAGTTGATGATCCGCAGGAGAGCCTGCTCGTCCTCCTGGTTGGCCAGGAGTTTCAGCCAGGAGAGGGTGTCCTTGACCTCCTTGCGGTCGTAGAAGCGCATCCCCCCCACGAGGACGTAGGGTACCCCCTCGTAGCGGAGCTGCTCCTCGAATGCCCTGCTCTGGGCATTGGTGCGGTAGAGGATGCAGAAGTCGGCAAAGGGGGCGTCCCGGCGGAAGCGCTCCGTCTGGATACTCTCCACCACCGTGGTCGCCTCCTCCTCCTCGTCGGCCATGACCACCAGGTCGATGGGGCCGCCGGGGCCGCTCTCCGTCCAGAGGGTCTTCTCCTTGCGGGTCGGGTTGTGGCGGATGACATGGTTGGCCGCCTTGAGGATGTTGCCGCTGCAGCGGTAGTTCTGCTCCAGCTTGATCACCCGGCATCCGGGGTAATCCTCCTCGAAGGCGAGGATCTTGCGCACGTCCGCCCCCCGCCAGCCGTAGATGGACTGGTCGTCGTCCCCCACCACGCAGAGGTTGCGCGAGCCGGCTGCCAGGAGGGAGATGAACTGGTACTGGGAGGGGTTGGTGTCCTGGTACTCGTCGACCATCAGGTAGCGGAAGCGCTCCTGCCAGCGGCCGAGCACCTCGGCGTTCTCCCTGAGGAGACGGACGCTGAGGAGGATGATGTCATCGAAGTCAACCGAGTTGCAGGCTTTGAGCTGGGCCTGGTAGCGGGGGTAGACCCGGGCGGTGAGGAGCTCGGTGTCGTCGCTGAAGCGGGGCTTGAACTCCCCCGGGGCAATCATGGCGTTCTTCAGCATGGAGATCTTCCAGAGAACCGTCTCCGGGGTGATCTTCTTCGGGTCCGCCCCCAGCTCGCGCATGGTCTGGCGGATCAGCCCCACCTGGTCCGAGCTGTCGAAGATGGAGAAGTTGGGGCGGTAGCCTATGTGGCGGCACTCGGCGCGCAGGATGCGCACCCCGAGGGAGTGGAAGGTGGAGACGATCACCCCATCGCGCCGCTCCTTCCCCACCAGCTCCTCCAGCCGCTCCCCCATCTCCCTGGCCGCCTTGTTGGTGAAGGTGACGGCGAGGATGTTCTCCGGAGCCACACCCTTGTGCAGCAGGAGGTGGGCGATGCGGCAGGTAATTACCCGGGTCTTCCCCGAGCCGGCGCCCGCCAGGACGAGGAGCGGACCTTCGGTCTGCCTGACAGCCTGGCGCTGTTCACTGTTGAGGGAGGAGATAAAATCCATAGGGTGCCTGTGATAGCAGATTGGGGGCGGCGGCGCAAGGGGGATTTGCAGCCGGGGGGTGAGCGATAACCTCTTGTGTCCGAAGGTGTTTAAGGGTAAATTAACTCCCCGGTTTACGGATGATGAAGAGGAGGGGGAGAGTCGAGAATATGGGGAGCGAAGTAGTTGCCCTGAAAGTGGATGTGGATACCTACGCTGGGACCCGCGACGGAGTCCCTCGTCTCCTGGAGACCATGGAGAGGTTCGGCATCCGTGCCACCTTCTACTTCTCCATGGGGCCGGACAACTCGGGGAAGGCGATCCGCCGCATCTTCACCCGCAAGGGGTTCCTGGCCAAGATGCTCCGCACCAGGGCACCTTCCGCCTACGGCCTGAAGACCATGCTCTACGGCACCCTCCTGCCGGCGCCGATGATTGCCGAATCCTTCCCCGGGGTGCTGCGCGCCACCGCGGAAAGCGGGCACGAGGTTGGCATCCACTGCTGGGACCATGTGAAGTGGCACGATCTCCTCCCCTGGTTCCCCAAGCCGGTGACCGCCATGGAGTTGGGGAAGGCGGGGAGCCTCTTCGAGAGGATCCTGGGGCGCAGGGCCAGGACCACGGCCGCCCCCGGGTGGACCGTCTCCCCCGACTCCCTGGAGATCCAGGATGCCATGGGGCTCGACTACTGCAGCGACAGCCGCGGCAGCCACCCATTCTACCCCCGCATGGCCGGGAGGGAGTTTCGCACCCTGCAGATCCCCACCACCTGGCCTACCATGGACGAGATCCTTGGGGAGAACGGCATCACCCCCGGCAATATCAACGACCACTACATATCCCTGCTGAAAAGCGGGCTGAACGTGCATACCATCCATGCCGAGATGGAGGGGGGGGTGATGGCAGCCTCCTTTGTCGAGCTGCTGCAGCGCCTGCAGGGGCGGGGGGTGCGCTTCGTCACCCTTGGCGAGGCGGCGGTCGAGTTCGCTGCCGGGGCGCCGGTGTGCGACCTGATGATGGGGGGGCTCCCCGGCAGGGCAGGCGACGTGGCGATACAGAGGCCGTTGACCGTTTGACGGGACTTATATCTTGGATTTGAGGAGTTTTCCCCTGGGAGCTGAGCAGAAACAACCGGTAACGGGTAACGGTGAACGGATAACTGAGAACGGTCAACGGTCAACGGAGATTGTCCGCCATTTCCGCGTGGAGCGGCACGACCTGGTCTACCTAAAGTTCATCCTCGAGGGTTACGAGGGGATGTCCACCCTCTCCACCGTGGAGAAGAGGGGGGCGCTGGTGGTCCTCAGCGTGCCGGCCGGTTTTGCCGCGGATATGGACGGGCTGATTGCCGCCCTGAAAATGGAGATCAAACTGGAGGAGATCGGCGGGGAGCCCCCCTGCCGGAAAGAGGAGAGCGACCATGCTTGAAAACCTTCCCCTGGAGAAGATCCTTCGCGCCGCCCTTGCCAATGGCGGGGAGTTCGCCGATATCTACTACGAGGGGGGGGATTCCACCCAGGTGTTGGTGGAGGACGGCAAGGTGGAGAAGGTCCTCGCCTTCTCCGACCGCGGAGTCGGCATACGGGTCATCAGCAACCTGCGCACCGCCTTTGGCTACACCAACGAGGTGACCCCGGACTCCCTCATTGAGCTGGCCTCCCGCATCAGCTCGGCGGTAAAGGGGAACTGCTTCGATCGTGAGATCGTCGTCTCCCCCCGGACCATGGGGGTGAATCCCCCCATTCTCCTCCGCCCCGAGTCGGTCTCCCTTGAGGAGAAGATCCGCAGCGCTGTGGAGGCGGAACGGGCCGCCCGGGGGGTGCATAGGGCTGTGCGCCAGGTGATGACCATGTACCGCGACGGGGTGGCCAGGATCCAGGTGGCCAACTCCCTGGGGGAGTTTGTCGACAGCGAGCGGGTTGGCACCATGTTCGTCGCCCAGGTTGTCGCCGAGTCCGACGGGGTGATGCAGACCGGCTACGAGTCCCTCGGGGGCTGCCGCGGTTTCGAGCTCTTCAGGGAGAAGAGCGCAGTGGAGATAGCCATTGAGGCGGCCAGGCGGGCCGCCCTGATGCTCGGCGCCAGGCGGGCTCCGGGGGGGACCATGCCGGTGGTCCTCTCCTCAGAGGCGGGGGGGACAATGGTGCATGAGGCCATTGGCCACGGCCTGGAGGCGGACCTGGTCCAGGGGGGGATATCCGTCTACCGGGGGAGGGTCGGCGAGCAGGTCGCCTCCCCCCTGGTGACGGTCATCGACGACGCCACCATCCCCTATGCCCGCGGCTCATTCCCCTTCGACAGCGAGGGGAGCCCCGGGCAGAGGACAGTGCTGGTGGAGAAGGGGATCCTCAAGGGTTATCTTTACGACCGCCTGGCAGCCATGAAGGAGGGGTGCGCCTCCACCGGCAACGGCCGGCGGGAGTCGTACCACGCCAAGCCGATAGTCCGCATGACCAACACCCTCATCGCCCCCGGGGAGAGCGACCCGGAGGAGATAGTCAGGTCTGTCCCCAGCGGCCTTTTCGTTCGCAAGATGGGTGGAGGGCAGGTGAACACGGTTACCGGCGACTTCATGTTCGAGGTCTCCGAGGGGTACCTGATCGAGAACGGCAGCCTGGGGGAGCCGGTGCGCGGTGCCACCCTGACCGGCAACGGCCCGGAGGTCTTGCAGAAGGTCCTGATGGTCGGCTCGGATCTCGGTTTCGCCATCGGCACCTGCGGCAAGGAGGGGCAGGGGGTGCCGGTGGCCGATGCCCAGCCCACCATGCTCATCGCCGACATGGTGGTTGGCGGGGCCGCGTGATGGCTCGCTGATTGCATTTGCTTCCCCGCCAGCAGGGTGTCTCCTAAAGAGGGGATGCCGGCGGCGGAGAGCTTCGGGAGGTCGTACTTGGCGGAAAACGGCAGCAGCTTGAATCCGGTGGATATCCTGGATGCCCTGAGGGGGTACTCCTTCATGGCCCCTTACGGCATGGCGATCCACTCCCGGCGGGAAGGGGTGATTGCCAGGAACCTTTTGACGGGTCAGATTTGCGGCCTTGCCGGGGCCACCGCCAACTGCGGGGCCAGCTGCACCATGCCGCTGGATGACGCAGTGCGGGAGGCCCTTGTCCGCGATGTGCCGGTTATCGGCCGATGTCCCCTCGGGCTCCTCGGCTTTGCCGTGCGCCTCCCAGAGCAGGAGAGTTCCGACCTCTGTCTGGTTGCCTGGGGGGTGAGGACCAGTTCGGTGAATCTCTTCTACCTGGAGGGGATGAGCCGCGAAGGGGATGGGGAGCCGTTCACCATCCTCGAGCGCCTGGGGAGCCTGCCGGTGGTGGAGCTGGAGGAGGTGCGCCGCACCGCCGAACGGGTTCACCGCATCCTCCCCTCCCTGCTCAGCTCCACCCCCCACAACCATGCCCTGGAGACCACCGTATCCCGGCTCAACTCGGTGGTTGGTATCTCCTCCCAGCTGGACCGGGGGAAGAGCCTGGACGAGGTGATCTCCCTGCTGAGCGAGTCCTTCGGGGTCCTCTTCGACTGCCGCCAGGTGGCGGTGGCCATCTCCGGACAGGACAGCGAGGCGTTCGCCATCAAGGGTACCTGGGGGCTCCCCAGGGATCTGGGGCAGACCTCCAGGGTGGTGCTGCACCGGCTGATGGCCGAGCACCCGGGAGAACGCTCGCTGCGGCTGATCTCCGAGACCGGCGAGTTCTTCAGCTCCCTGGGCTCCCAGAGCGCCACCTTCCTCCCCCTGCTGGCGGGGAGCGACCTCCTGGGGTGCGTCCTCCTCCCCGATCTGGAGCTGCAACCCAGGGACGCCCTCCTGGCTGAGATCCTCACCGGCAGAGCCGCCACTAGGCTGCTGCAGCTGCGCAACGAGGCCAACCAGTTCTCCGACTCCTCCCTCCCCGCCAGGCTGATAGCCATGACCAACTCCATGTGCGGGGTCGGCTCCCTGGACGAGCTCAACAGCCTCATCCTGAGGACAGCGGCGGATTTCCTCGGCGCCGGCAGCGGCTCGTTCATGCTGGCGGATGATTCCGGGTTCTCCCTGCGGATCGTGGCCGCCATCGGCCTGAACGAGCAGATCTCCAGGAGCCTGCAGATCAAGGTGGGGGAGGGGATAGCCGGCAGGGTTGCGGCCAGCGGCAACCCCATAGTGGTGAACGACATCGAGACCGACAGCAGGGTGGCCACCACCAACCGGCCGCGCTACAGGACGAAGTCGTTCATCAGCATCCCCTTCCGCAAGGGGGAGAAGGTGGTGGGGGTGCTCAACCTCTCTGACAAGGGGGGGAGCGATATCTTCACCGACAACGACCAGCAGCTCCTAACCCTGCTCCTGGGGCAGGCGGCCATGGTCATGGAGAGGGCCGAGTCCCGCCTCCAGGCGGAGCTCCTCACCAACCTGGCGGCTGTTGACCCGGCCACAAGCCTTTACAACCGCAGCTTCCTCGACAGGCGCCTGGCCGAGGAGATCAACCGGAGCCAGCGCCACGGCCTGGAGTTCAGCATCGTCATGGTGGAGATGGATCACCTCTCCCTCTACGGCTCACTCTGCGGCCAGGCGGCGGCCGCGGCGGCAATCAAGAAGATCGTCGCCGCCATATCCCGCTCCGCCCGGCAGATGGACGTGGTCTGCAGCTACGGCAGCGAGACTTTCTGCATCATCCTCCCGGGCACGGCCAAGGTGGAGGCGGAGCCGGTGGCCGAGCGGGTGCGCAAGGCCTGCACCCGACTGAAGATTCCCGGAGCGGACTCCATCCCGGGAGGGAGGATCTCCGCCAGCATCGGCGTCGCCGCCTATCCGGTGGACGGCGGGGGTGTGGAGCCGCTTCTCTCCGCGGCCATGGATGCCCTCTACCTGGCAAAGGCCGAGGGGCGGGACTGCGTGGTGTTTCACAATGCAGTGGCAGGGGTGACCGAGGGGGAGCCTGCCCCGGCGGAGTGATGGCAGGCGGTGCCGTTTCTTGCGGCTGAAACGTGAGAAGGCCGCCGGCAAAGCCGGCGGCCTTCTGCTTTATTACGCGGTTCTCCCGAAAGTCAGGCGATGAGCGAGGCCCTGGTGATGAACACAGGCTCCTGCGGCACATCGGCATGGCCGGCCTTGTTGCCGGTCTTGACTACCTTGATGGCCTCCACCACATCCATCCCTTCCACCACCTGGCCGAAGACGGCATAGCCGAACTCCTCGGGACGCTTCCCCTTGTAGTCGAGGAAGGCGTTGTCCGCCACGTTGATGAAGAACTGGGAGGTGGCGCTGTCAACCACCGATGTCCTGGCCATGGCCAGGGTGTACTTCAGGTTTTTCAGGCCGTTGGCAGCTTCGTTCTTGATGGCGAACTTGGTCTTCTTCGGCTGCATGTTCTCGTCCATGCCCCCCCCCTGGATCATGAAGCCGTTGATTACCCGGTGGAAGATGAGGCCGTCGTAGAAGCCGTCGTTAACGTAGGAGAGGAAGTTGCGCACCGAGATGGGGGCCTTCTCCTTGAAAAGTTCGATGGTGATGTTGCCCATGGAGGTCTCCATCAGGACCCGTGGATTCTGTTCGCCGCTCATTGATGGCTCCTTTGCAGAGATTGTTTCGCTCCTCTTTACCACAACCGGGGAGAGGAAGGGAACTTTTTTCTCCCATCACTTCCCGGTTTACAGCCGGTGAGCTGCTACGCTAAACTGTTCGGCGCCCATTAAGAACCGGACCGGCAAGATGAGTGAAGGCCGGCCGTAAACTGTTGACGAGGTGAAAGATGATGCAGCGCATCGCAAGGATACTGGCTGCCGCGGCCATGCTGGCAACTGCTGCCACCGCCAATGCCCAGGGGCTGGCGGAGAGGGTCAGGGAGCATACCCTGAAAAACGGCATGAAGCTCCTACTTGTGGAGCGGCACACCTCCCCGACGGTGGCGGCCTGGATCCGCTACCGGGTGGGGAGCGTGGACGAGAGGAGCGACGAGCGCGGGATAGCCCACCTCCTGGAGCATATGCTCTTCAAGGGGACCAGAACCCTGGGAACCAGCGACTACGCCGCTGAGAAGCCGCTTCTTGAGAAGATAGAGGTGGTGGCCCAGCAGCTCACTCTGGAGAAGGCGAAGGGGGAGAAGGGGGATCCCGTCCTGGCTGAGAAGCTGGGGAAGGAGCTGGCCGAGCTGGAGAAGGAGGCCGGCAGGTACGTGGTCAAGGAGGAGTTCGCCCAGATCTACAACCGCCACGGCGGGGCCAACTACAACGCCTATACCAGCAAGGACGGCACCACCTACCTGATCAGCCTCCCATCCAACAAGCTGGAGCTATGGGCGGCCATCGAGTCAGACCGGATGCGCAGCCCCGTGCTGCGGGAGTTCTATACGGAGCGCTCCGTGGTCATGGAGGAGCGGCGCCGCTCCTACGAGGCCGAGCCTGAGGGGAAGCTCTGGGAGACCTTCCTGGCCTCGGCCTTCAACGCCCACCCCATGGGGCAGCCGGTGATCGGCTGGATGTCTGACATCCAGAACCTCACCCGCACCAAGGCGGAGAGTTTCCTGCAGAGATACTACGCCCCCAACAACGCCATCATCGCCATCGTCGGTGACATCGACCCGGAGAAGACAATTGCCCTGGTGGAGCGCTACTTCGGCCATATCCCCCCGGGGAGCCCGGTGCCGCCGGTAGCGGCTGAGGAGCCGCAGCAGCAGGGGGAGAAAAGGATCGAGGTGGTGGGGGACTCGGGTGCCGAGCTGATGGTCGGCTTCCACAAACCGACTCTACCCCACCGGGACGACCTGATATTCGATGTCATCGAAATGCTCCTCTCCAACGGCCGCACCTCCCGCCTGCACAGGTCGCTGGTGGTGGAGAAACAGCTGGTGAGCAGCATCGGCGCCTTCACTGCCCCGGGGCACCGCTACCCCAACCTGTTCATCATATCCGCCACCCCACAGGCGC
This sequence comes from uncultured Geobacter sp., assembly GCA_937871715.1. Classification (GTDB taxonomy): domain Bacteria; phylum Desulfobacterota; class Desulfuromonadia; order Geobacterales; family DSM-12255; genus CALMBF01. The sequence goes on from CALMOE010000105.1 coordinate 9,208, forward strand.
CCCACACCTCGGCCGAGGTGGAGGCGGCCATCTACGGGGAGCTGGAGCGGCTGAAAAGCGAGCCGGTCAGCCAGCGGGAGCTGGAGCAGATCCTCAACCGCCTGGAGTACGAGGAGGCCAGGCAGATGACCTCCATCGGCGGCCTGGCGCGAAACCTCACGGAGTACGAGGCGATCGCCGGCAGCTGGCGCTACCTCATCGAGCACCGCCGCCAGGTGGCCGGGGTCACCCCCGAGGATGTCCAGCGGGTGGCGAAGAAGTATCTCACCAGGGAGAACCGCATCGTCGGTTTCATCACCCCACAGGAGGTGGCCAAGAAATGAGATGTATGTTCCGTTTTGCGATCCTGACGACCCTGATCCTCTCCCTAGCTGCCTGCGCCACCACTCCGTGGACGGTCGATCCGCGCAAGCTTACCTTCCCCCCCCTGGACTTCACCATCCCGAAGAGCGAGCGTGTTACCTTAAGTAACGGCATGGTCGTCTACCTCCTGGAGGACCACGAACTCCCCCTGGTGAACGTCACTGCCTACATCAGGACCGGCAGCATCTATGAGCCGGAGGAGCTTGCCGGACTGGCCGGGATCACCGGTGCGGTGCTGCGCAGCGGCGGCACGGTCAGCCTCTCCCCGGAGGAGCTGGACGCCGAACTGGAGTTCATGGCCTCTGGCGTGGAGTCGGGGATCGGCGACGATCTGGGCAATGTCTCCATGTACACCCTGAAGAAGAACCTGGACCGGACCATGTCCCTGTTCGCCGAGGTGATCACCGCCCCGGCCTTCAGCGACGCCAGGTTCGAGCTGGCGAGAAAGAACACCCTGGAGGCGATACGCCGCCAGAACGACGACCCCAAGGGGATCGCCGGCAGGGAGATCCGCCGTTCCCTTTACGCCGGACACCCCCTGGGGAGGGTGGCGACCAGTGAGACGGTGCAGCGTATCGGCCGTGATGACATGATTGCCTTTTACAAGCGTTTCTATCGCCCACAGGGGATGATCCTGGCGGTTAGCGGTGACTTCGATTCAGCCGAGATGAAGTCGCGCCTGGAAAAGCTCTTCGGAGGCTGGCGGCCGGCAGGTGAGCCCCTGCCGGCAGTGGCAGAGCCGCTTCCGACCCCAAGGAGAGAGGTCCTCTTCGCCCAGAAGCAGGTCAGCCAGAGCGTGGTCAGGATGGGGCACCTGGGGGTGGAGAAGAACAACCCGGACCAGTATGCCATAAGGGTCATGGACTACATCCTGGGGGGGGGCTTCACATCCCGACTGACCCAGGAGATCAGGTCCAACCAGGGGCTGGCCTACCATGCCGGGAGCAGGTTCGACATCGGTCGCCGCTTCCCCGGGCTGTTCATAGCCGAGACCGAGACCAAGGCCGCCTCCACCGCCAGGGCGATCTCCCTGATGGATGAGATCATCGCCGGCATGACGAAGGAGCCGGTCACAACCGAGGAGCTGCTGCTGGCCAAGGAGTCGATCATCAACTCATTCATCTTCGGTTTCGCCAAGGCCGATTCGGTTGTCAACCAGCAGGCTCGCCTGGAGTTCTACGGCTTTCCCGACGGCTACCTGGAGAATTTTCGCGCAAACATCGCCAGGGTGACCAGGGATGACGTGCTGCGGGTCAGCCGCAAGTACCTCCGCCCCGATCTCCTCAGCGTAATGGTGGTCGGTGACGGGAAGAAGTTCGACAAGCCCCTCACCACTTTCGGTCCGGTGAGGGAGATCCGGCTGGAGACGGCCAAATAGGAGGGATTTATGGCTGATTGGAAGTGCAAGTCATGCGGCTTCACCAAGGAGGGGCGCTGCAAGCCGCAGAAATGCCCCCAGTGCCAGGAGAAGGGTGGCTTCGAGAAGGTCGCCTGAGACGAGAAGGGGCGGCAGCCAGTAAAGGCTGTCGCCCTTCCGTTTAAAGGGGTTAGCGGACCAGCTTGGAGAGCTTTTTGAACGGCTCCGTACCTGCCACCCTGAGTAGCTGGAACAGGGCCGCCTCGGTGGAGGTGATGACCGCACCGGCATCCCTGGCGGCCTCCAGGCCGACGAACCAGTTCTCCTTGCGCCGGCTCATGACGGCGTCGCGCACCAGGTGGACGGAGTAGCCCGCATCGAGCAGCTCTATGACCGTCTGCAGCACGCAGACATGGGTCTCCATGCCGACGATGAGCACCTGTTTTTTCCCCAGCTCCTTCAGCTTGACGAGGAAGCTGTCGTCACCGCAGCAGCTGAAGCTCATCTTCTCCATGGCCGCATCGCTCAGCAGCTGCCGCAGCTCGGGGAGGGTCTCCCCCAGCCCCTTGACGTACTGCTCAGTGGCCACCACCGGAATGTTCAGCTCCCGGGCTGCTTCCAGGAGAATAGCGCTGTTACGAACCAGCCTCTCCAGTATCTTCTCATCCATTGCCCGGCAGAGCTTCTCCTGTACATCGATGACCACCAGTACCGCGTTGTCGCGGTCCAGGAAGAATTTGTCCCTAATCCCCATCCTCTCCTCCTCTAAGTAATCTGCTTGGCATCCTGCAGCAAAAAAGCATAGCAGGCCCCCACGGGGAAATCAATAATGCGCAGACCCTGCTCTGCGGTGCATGGATCAATCTTTCCCGGATGATGTAAATTTTTTACATCTGCTCGGGAAAAATAAAAAATGATATTGACAAAACTTATTTCGAGGAATATATCCTTTCTGTTCATAAATGCTGCCCTGTCCACGGACAGAGGTTAATTACAAAGGAAAGAGGAATATTACAATGAAGAAAATGATCTCGCTCGCTCTCTGCCTCACCATGGCTCTTGCTTTCGCTGCTGGCTGCAAGAAGAAGGAAGAAGCTCCGGCTCCGGCTCCGGCTCCGGCTGCTGCTCCGGCTGCTCCGGTTCAGGGCCAGGCTACCTCCAAGCAGGCTCCGGCTGCTCCGGCTGCTCCGGCTGCTGAGAAGGCTCCTGCTGCTCCGGAAAAGAAGTAATTTTTCCCACATCGAAGTGAAAAATGGCCCGCAGCTATCTGCGGGCCATTTTTTTAGAGCATGAACTGGGGGGAGATACTTCTCCCATTTTTTTGGAGGAATCAATATGGAAAGAACATTTGCAATCATTAAGCCCGATGCCGTCGAGCGCAACCTCATCGGCAAGGTTCTCGACAGGATAGAGACTGCCGGTTTCAGGGTCGTCGGCATGAAGAAGATGCAGCTGAGCAGCGCCCAGGCAGAAGGGTTCTACTACGTGCACAAGGAGCGCCCCTTCTTCGCCGATCTCTGCGCCTTCATGTCCCGCAGCCCCGTGGTCGTTCTCTGTCTGGAGAAGGAGAACGCCATCGCCGACTGGCGTACCCTGATGGGCGCCACCAACCCGGCCAACGCCGAGGATGGGACAATTCGCAAGGAGTTCGCCAAGAACATCGAGGAGAACACCGTGCATGGCTCCGATGCTCCGGAGACTGCCGCCTTCGAAATCCCCTACTTCTTCAGCGCCCTGGAGCTGGCCTAGATTTTAGCGCAGGACCACGATAAAAGCCCTCCTGCGTATGCGGGAGGGCTTTTTCATTTCTTCCGACTCTTTCCCCCGATTCAAAGGGTGTCGAAGTGGGTGAGTCTCTTGAAGCTCTTGTATCTGGCCTCTATCTGTTCATAGTCCAGCCTCCTCAGGCGGTTGAGGCTGAACTCCTCCACTGTGAAGGATGCCATGACGCTGCCGTAGACAATCGCCTGCCTGACCCCCTCTTCGGAGAGGTTGCCGGTGTTTGCCAGGTATCCCATGAATCCACCGGCGAAGGTGTCCCCGGCACCGGTGGGATCGAAGACGCTCTCCAGGGGGTAGGCCGGAGCGGCGAAGATGGAGTTGCCTGAGAAGTAGAGGACGCCGTACTCCCCCCTCTTGATGATCAGGTTTTTCGCCCCCATGGCCTGGATGGCCCGGGCGGCCTTCACCAGGTTGGTCTCGGTAGTGAGTTGTCTTGCCTCACCCTCATTGATGATGAGGAAGTCCACGCTGGAGATGACCTTCTTCAGGACCTCGGGCTTGGAGGAGATCCAGAAGTTCATGGTGTCACAGGCGGTCACCTTGGGGGTCTTCACCTGGGAGAGGACCTCCAGCTGCAGGTCGGGATCTATGTTGGCCAGGATCAGGTAGTCGGTGTTCGCGTATTCGGCCGGTATCTTCGGACGGAAGGTCTGGAAGACGTTCAGCTGGGTATCCAGGGTTTGGGCCTCGTTCAGGTCATAGCCGTATCTCCCTTTCCAGTGGAATGTCTTGCCGCTCTCCCGGGAGAGGCCGGTAAGGTCGATATTGCGCGACCTGAGAAAGTCGATGTGCTCCTGGGGAAAGTCTTCCCCAACCACTGCCACCAGATTGACGTCGGTGAAGAAGCTGGCCGAGGTGGCGAAATAGGTCGCCGATCCACCCAGAACGTTCTCCCCCCTGCCGAAAGGTGTCTCCACCGAATCGATTGCCACCGAACCCACGACCAATATCCCCATGTTCTCTCCCCAATGTTGATCTGCTGCAGTGAGGCAAAGTAATAACCCTTCACGTCCGGCCGAGTCAATACGAAATCTGTTTGCGCAGGGATATATCCTGTAGTACATTGAACGAAATATATTCATGAAACCTAATGTGCAGGGTTGTGCCCCCTGAAGCGCCGTCAGGATCGGCCCCCGTGCGGACAGTCCCCATGACTAAATCAGCTCTAATCATGATCTTGGCAAGTATATGCCTCGCACTGGGGAGCAGCTGCAGCTGCGACCGGGACAAGGCGATCAAGATCGGTTTCATCGCCGGCCTCACCGGCAAGAACTCGGATTTGGGTGTTGCTGGCAGGGACGGGGTGCAGCTGGCGGTGGAGAGCATCAACGCAAGTGGCGGCATTGGCGGCCGGATGCTCTCTCTTGTAATCCGCGACGATGGCAGTAACCCCGATGCCGCTGCCCTTGCGGTGGAGAGCCTGGCAAAGGAGCGGGTGGCGGCCGTCGTCGGCCCCATGGGGAGCTCCATGGCCAAGGCCGCCCTGCCGGTGGCTGCAAAAAATGGGTTGGTCCTGGTCAGCCCAACCTCAAGCTCCAACGAGCTCAGCGGCAGGGACGACAACTTCTTCAGGGTGATGGAGCCCAACCGGCTTTTCGCCCACCACCTGGCAGAGACCTGCGTCAAGCTGAAGATAATGCGGGTTGCTGCCATCTACGACCTGCAGAACAGTACCTATACGGCGGAGATGTTCGCCGATTTCAGGGAGGAATTCCTCCGCCGCGGCGGCCGGATCACCGCCGAGGTCAGCTACGACTCCGCCCGATCCCCCCTTTTCATCCCCCTGGTGAAGAAACTGGGGGTGGATAGGGCCGACGGGGTTATGGTGCTTGCCAACAGCGTCGATGCCATCAACATCGGCCAGCAGGTGCGCAAGCTGAGCCCAAGGATCCCCATCATCTCCGGAGCCTGCGGCATAGCCCAGCGGGACCTGGTTCAGCAGGCGGGGAGGTCCATAGACAACATAATTTTCACCCTGCCGGTGAACGGCAGGAGCGACAAGGAGAGCTACCTCCTCTTCAAGGAGAAATTTGCCAAGCGTTTCGGCTATGAGCCGACCTTTGCCTCCGTGCTGGCCTATGATGCCGCCCAGGCGGTGGTCGCCGCCCTGCGCAAGAACCCGGAGCCGTCCCGCTTAAGGGAGACCCTTCGCGGAATAGGCACCTTCCCGGGGCTGCAGGGGGATATCCTCCTAGACAGCTACGGTGATCCCCACAGGAAGCTCTTCATAACCCGTTACTTCAGGGGGCACGAAGATGTTATCGAGTGACCCGCCATGAAGTTTGACCTGAAAAGGCTCTTTTTCCTCAACAACCTTGCCACCGCTCTCCTCCCCATCGTTGGCATAGGCATCGTCTCCATCCTGGTTGTCAAATCCCACGTAACTGCCGACTATGACCGGAGCAGCGCTATCCTGGCAAGGAGCATCTCCGGCCAGATAACCACCTATTTGCGGGAGCCGATCGGCACCTTCAATCTCCTTGGCAACCATCTGAGGGGGCATGACTATTCCCCTGCGGAGCGGGGAGCGCTCCTCAATCTTCTGGTCAACTCCTACGAATATTTCGATGCCATGTACCTCCTTGACCGCAGAGGCACGGTGCGCCAGGCGGGGCTGAAGAAGGAGCGGACCAGCATGCAAGCAGACATCCTCGGCATGGACTTCTCTGGGGTGGAGATATGCCGCGAGGCCTTGAAGAGCGGTACCCTGAAGTGGGCGCCATCGCTCTCCATCGTCACCGGCGAGCCGACCATGTCATTCTGCGCCTCTCTCGACGGCGACACGGTGCTTACCGAGCTGCGTCTCTCCGACCTGGGCAAGATCATCAACGAATCCAGCTCTACCAGGACCTTTGAAGCCTTCATCGTCGACAAAAGCGGGCGGATCATCGCCCACCCCGATCAGGCACTGATAAACGCCAGGGAGAATATCGCCAACCTGCATATATTCCGCGAAGCCCTGGCCGGCAGGTTGGAGACGGAGAACTTCTTCCTCCATGGGAGCGAACTGCGCGGCACGGCACTCCTCATCCCGGAACTGGGGTGGGTTCTGGTGGTTGCCCAGGATATCCATGAGGCAATGTCGCCAGTACGCACCCTGATCTATATCCTCTCCGTCGGGTTGGTGGCGACAATCCTTCTGGCATTGGGGCTCGGCCATATCGGCAGTCGCATGCTCCGCCGACCCTTCACCGAACTGAAGGAGGTCGCCCAGCGGGTCATTAATGAGGATTATGCCGCCGTAAAACGCGTGGAGTCTGGGTGCGAGGAGATCCGCATCCTCTCAGACACCATCTGCAGCATGGTGGCAGCCATCTGCGCGCGCCAGGATACCCTCAACGAGCAGACCGAGGAGCTTATGGCCACCGAGGAGAGCCTGAGGGAGCTGAACGCACTCTTGGAGGAGAAGGTTGCCGAGCGGACTGCCAGGCTGGAGATGGTAAGCGAGGCCGTGTCAGCCCTCAGCCTCGACCTGATGCAGCGCACCTCCTCCCTGGAGGAGGCCAACCGCCAGCTGGAGTCCTTCGCCTACACAGTTTCCCACGACCTGCGCGCACCCTTGAGGCATGCCGGGAGTTTCGCCTCCATCCTTCTGGAGGAGCATGCCGCCGGACTGGGAGAAGAGGGGAGTGAACTGGCAAGGCGGATCGTCGCCAGCTGCGGGCAGATGGAGCAGTTGATCGGCGCCCTCCTGGAGTTTTCCCGGGTAGCCTTGAGACCGATCAACCGCACTCTCGTCCACCCGGAGAAGCTGGTGGCCGAGGTGCTCGCCGAGCTGCAGGGGGATCTGCAGGGGCGCAGCTGCGAAATAATTGTCGCCGAGCTCCCCGACTGCATGGCCGATGTCATCCTCCTGCGCCAGGTCTGGGCAAACCTTTTGGGTAACGCGATCAAGTACACCCGGAAAACCGCGGCTGCCCGCATCGAGGTTGGGGCTGTGCGGGGGGGGGACTCCATAACCTACTTTGTCAAGGACAACGGCGCCGGTTTCGACATGGCCGAATACGACCGGCTCTTCGGCGTCTTCCAGCGGCTTCACTCGCCCATGGACTTTACTGGCAGCGGGGTCGGTCTGGCCATCGTCGCCAATATCATCAAGCGCCACGGAGGGCGGATCTGGGCCCTCTCCAAGGTAGGGGAGGGGGCGGAGTTCCGCTTCTCGCTGCCAGTCGCGCCTGCAGGAACCCCGGCCTAGGATGGCAAAGGATCAGCCGTTGACACCCCCCAGCCTCAGCGAGTATAAACTTCTCTCCGGCAGGTGACCCCCGCCGGCACTCTTTATCATTCCGAGGCCCCCCATGCTCACCTTTACCATCTCTCCAGCGGATCACTGCCGCTCGGCAGGCAGTTTTCTGCGCAATCTTCTGCCAACGGCCACCGCCGGCTATCTGCACAAGCTCTTAAGGAGCGGGCATCTCTGTCGCGGCGGCACCCCCCTGACAGCCGGCGATCTTCTCCGCCTGGGTGACGCCGTGTCAATGAAGGAGAGCGCCAAGAGCGCTTCTCTCATGCAGAAACGCCTCTCCCCCCTGGACATACTCCACGAGGACGATCACCTCCTGGTGATCAACAAGGAGCCTGGACTGGCGGTGCACAAGGCGGCGGAGGACATGGGGCGCAACCTGGTCGCCGTTGCCGAGCGTCACCTGGCCGAGCGGGGGGTGGCGTGCAAGCTCCGCCCGGTGAACCGTATCGACAAAGGGACCTCCGGCTGTGTTATGCTGGCGAAGAGCTCCACCGCTGCCGGCATGTTCGGCCGCTATGTCAAGGAGACCGGCCTGGGGAAGCTCTACCTGGCCGTTGTCAGCGGGGAGCTGCGGGAGAGTGGGGAGATCGACCTCCCCCTGGACGGCAAGGAGTCCCTTACCCGCTACCTTCTCCTTGCCAGGGGTAGCCGCGCCTCCATAGCCGCTGTCTACCCGGTGAGCGGCAGGATGCACCAGATTCGTCGCCACCTGGAGGCCGCAGGTCACCCGATCCTCGGCGACCGCCGCTACGGCGGGTCTCTTCTGGATAACTACCCCGGCCACTGCCTGCATGCATTCGCCCTGACCCTGGAGCACCAGGCCGACGGCAGTGACATGGTCATCCACGCCCCCCTGCCTGCTGGACTTTTGACCATCATGGAGCAGGTCGCCGGCCGGAAGTGGCCGGCGCTACTTGCCTCCCTCCCCGACCTGCAGCCTGTCTTACCCGAGGGGTGAGCGTGGAGTGCCACTGCGAACTAAAAAGCCCCCGGGTTGTCCGTCGGGGGCTTTTCGTTGCTGTTGGCAACTGAGGTTCCTATAGATACTTGCCGACGATGATCTCCAGGTCGGCCCGGGCAGATGCAGGGATTGCAGCTCGCTCCGTGATGATGGCGTACTGCATGGCAGTCGGGCAGTGGCAGCTTCGCTCCCCTGCTATCCTGGCCACGGCGTGGCGGATGATGTTCTTGGCCATGGCCACGTTCTGGTGGATGATCTTGATGATCGACTCCACGGTGACGTCGTCGTGCCCCGGGTGCCAGCAGTCGTAGTCGGTGGAGAGGGCGATTATTCCGTAGCAGATCTCCGCCTCCCGTGCCAGCTTGGCCTCGGTGAGGTTTGTCATGCCGATGATGGCCGCCCCGATGTCGCGGTACATGTAGGATTCGGCCCGGGTGGAGAAGGCCGGCCCCTCCATGCAGATGTAGGTCCCCCCCCGGTGGGTTGTGGCCCCGGACTCCAGGGCGGCGTCGAAGAGGAGTGCGGAGAGGGAGGGGCAGACCGGGTCGGCGAAGCCGGCGTGGGCGACGATACCGTTACCGAAGAAGGTATCCTTGCGAATCCCCTTGGTGCGGTCGATGAACTGGTCGGGGATGACGATGTGGCCGGGGACGATCTCCTCCCGCAGGCTCCCCACGGCCGAGACCGAGATGATCTGCTCCACCCCGAGCTTCTTCATGCCGTAGACGTTGGCCCGGTAGTTTACCTCCGATGGGAGGAGGCGGTGCCCCCGGCCGTGACGGGGGAGGAAGACCATCTGCACGCCGCCCAGTACTCCGGTGACGTACTCGTCCGATGGCTCGCCGAAGGGGGTTTCCACCCTGACCCTGCGGATATCCTCAAGCCCTTCCATGTCGTACAGCCCGCTGCCGCCGATAACGCCGATTACCTGATTTGCCATGTGCCCTCCAGTGTTTAAAGGTGTATTGAAAAATAAAGAAGCATGCAGATTGTCGTTCGTCTACCCGGACTTCTTCTCCATCCGCCCCTTGAGCTGGCCGCAGGCAGCGGAGATGTCCCCCCCGCGGCTGTCCCTGGTGATGACCGTGACGTTGCGGTCGATGAGGTACTTGTGGAAGGCATCGATCGCCCCCCTGGTGGGGGATCTGAAGCCGCACCCCTCGTGCTCGTTGAAGGGGATCAGATTCACCTTGTTGGGGATGTCGCTGGTGAGACGAAGGAGCCGCTTGGCATCCTCAATGGAGTCGTTCACCCCGCCGATCATGACGTACTCGAAGGTTATCTTGCGCCGCGAGGGGAGTGGGAACTCCCGGCAGGCACGGAGGAGCTCCTTCATTGGATAGCGGCGGTTGACGGGCATGATCCGGTCGCGCAGCTCGTCGGTGGTGGCGTTCAGGGAGACCGCCAGGTTGACCGTCACCCTCTTCCCCAACTCGGCCATCTGCGGCACCAGGCCGCTGGTGGAGACCGTGACACGGCGGTTGGAGAACTGCAGGCCATTGCCGTCCAGGAGGATCTGGATGGCGCGCACCACGTTGTCCAGATTGTGCAGCGGCTCACCCATCCCCATGAAGACTATGTTGCGGATCTCCGCGTCTCTCCTCACTGCGCAGACCTGATTGACGATTTCGGCGGTGGAGAGGTTCCTGGTTAGCTTGAAGGTGCCCGTAAGGCAGAATTCGCAGGCCATGGCGCAGCCGACCTGGGAGGAGATGCAGAGGGTGTTGCGCCCCTCGTCTGGAATGAGGACCGACTCCACCGCCTCGCCGTCCTCCAGGGAGAAGAGGTACTTGCGGGTGCCGTCCCCCCCCGTCTCAACGGTTGCCGGGGCGAGATTGCTGATGCAGGCGATCTCCTCCAGCTCCTCCCGCAGGGTCTTGGAGAGGTTGGACATCTCGGCGAAGCTGGCCGCATCGTGCTGGTAGATCCATTTGAATATCTGGGTGGCGCGGAAGCGCTCCTTCCCCTTGCCGGAGAGGAACTGCTCCAGTTCCGCCAGGTTGAAGTTCTTGATGTCTATTTTGGTCATGTTTTGTCCGCTTTCAGTCATATTCGCACCATATTAAGGGAAAGCTCTTCCTGCTTCAAGCAAAAGGAGGCGTCCGTACCCGGGCCCGCATTGACAACATACGTATATTCTGCTACTTATCCGGAAACAGGGTGGACAGGGGGTGTCCCTTCGCCCTGACGGTCACCCCAGGGGGGAAAATGGTGAAAATGAGGTTGCCGAGATTAATCCTGCCTGCCGTCATGGCCGGACTCATTGCCGGTTGCGTTACAGATGCGGCACAGAAGCAGGCCAGTTACCATTACCAGATGGGGCTCTCCTATCTGGGGGAGAGCAACGTCACCGGAGCCCTGGTTGAGTTCACCAACGCGGAAAAGATCGACCCCGACAACCATGAGCTGATGAACTATCTGGGGGTGGCCTACTTCCGCAAGAGCAAGCTGGATGTTGCGGAAAAGAAGTACCTGCGGGCCATAGCCCTCAAGCCGGACTACTCGGAGGCGCGCAACAACCTGGCTGTGACCTACCTGGAGATGAGGCGCTGGGACGACGCTATCTATCAGCTGAAACTGGTAATGGAGGATATCTTCTATCAGAACCAGGCGGCGGCCGGCATAAACCTCGCCCTTGCATATTACGGCAAGGGGGATTTCCCCCAGGCATTGGCGGTTCTGCGCCCTCTGGCCGGCAGCTACCCTGCCGATCCGCGAATCCGCTTCACCATGGGGCGGGTCTACTATGCCATGGAGAAGATGGAACTTGCCGTGGGTGAGTACCGCAAGGCCATCGACATGTACGGCGACTATGCCCAGGCCCACTACAACCTGGCTCTCGCCTCCATGAAGCAGGGTGACAACCGGGGGGCGGCCAGATCTTTCCGCGAGGTGGTGCGGATCGTTCCCGATTCGGAGCTCGGCCAGCTCTCCCGCGAATATCTCCAGCTCCTCAAATAAGGACGACAGGATGTCGACAGGTTGCATCAGGTGACTGACTCCGTTAAAGAGAATAACGGCTGCATTAAGGCGGGGGAGTGGCTCCGTGCCGGCCGGGAGAGCCGAGGCGAAAGCCTGGACGATGTGGCCAGGGTGACTCGCATCAGCAGGGGGTATCTGGAGGCCATCGAACAGGGGGAGCTGCACAAGCTCCCAAGCGAGGCATACTTCAGAGGGGTCGTCCGCCTTTACGCCAAGCATCTCTGCCTGTCAGAGGACGAGGCTCTCTCCATTCTCCATGTGGGGGTGGACTCGTCAGCATCGGCGCAAAGCCCGGTTGCCGAATACGGAAAGGATGGGGGCTCCACCCCCATCCCGGTCGCAGGCCGGCGCCGTTGGTTCATTCCGGTGGTGCTCCTTGTTTTCCTTGTTCTGTTCGCTGTTCTTTCCCGCATGAGCACAAACGGACCGGTAGCGATCCAACCCCAAGCCCCCTATTTCCCGGCGCCGCCGACGGTTGCCCAACCCCAACCCGCCACTCCACCCCTTGTGGAACGCCAGGAGCCTGCCCCGGCCATGCCGGCAGAGGTGACTAATCAGCCGGCGGAAGGGACTCTGCGGGACGGGATCATCCTGCGTCTCAAGGTCGTCCAGGCTGGGCGGTTGCACATCACCATCGATGGTGCCGTCTCCCAGGAGTACGATCTGAATGAGGGTGACCTGGTGGAGTGGAAGGCCGAGAAGGTGTTCCTCCTGGAGTTGGATAATGCCGGCTCGGTGGAGGGTGATCTGAACGGTACCCCCCTGCAGCACCTTGGAGAGCCCGGCCGTGCCGCCCACCTGAGAGTGGATTCCGAAGGGGTAAGGCCGCAGTAGAGCCCGCCAGATTTCTCCTGTTGACCGCCGCCTTGACAGGCAGCAACTTCATGCTAGAGTATCTAACACTTATTCAGAATAATGAATGCTCCATGCCCTCGGTAAAGGTTGTCCTGTTGTGCGACAACGGCATCGTTATTTTGTCAAGCCATTGTCACGGAGAGCCTGTTGCAAAAGACACCAAAGCACATACTTCTTGTCGATGACGAAGAGAACGCCCGTATTGCACTCTCCCGCATTCTTTCCCGGGAGGGGTACATAGTCGACACGGTATCAAACGGTTACGAGGCGCTGAACCACCTGCGCGAGCATGATGTCAACCTGATAGTGACCGACATCAATATGCCGGAGATGGACGGCATCTCCTTCCTGCGCGAGTTGAACCGCTGCTTCCCAGGGAGCAATGTCATCATGATGACCGCCTATGGCGGAGTGGAGTCGTACATCGAGGCTATCAACCTCGGGGCCTTCGAGTACATAAACAAGCCGGTGAAGGTGGAAGAGCTCAAGTCGATAATGAACAAGATATTCCATGAGCCTGATAATACGGGAGGTACGCCATGAAGCCGTTCGATACGATACTTTTCGCCGTGGATTTTTCCGAGAGTTCCGACCATGCCTTTGATTACGCCTTCGAGCTGGCCAAGAAATTCTCCTCCAGGCTGGTGATCGTCCATGTCATCAATGAGCCGGTAGACCTGCGCGGCTTCTATGTGCCGCACATCTCCTTCGACAACCTGGAGAAGGAGATAGCCGAGGGGGCGGAGAAGATGATGGACCGCTTTTGCGCCGCCAAACTGGAGGGGTTTGCCAATTTCGAAAGGGCGGTGATCTCGGGGGTCCCGTACGAGGAGATCGTGCGCAAGTCTGAAGAGGTTGGTGCCGACCTGATCGTCATGGGGACCCATGGCCGCAAGGGGCTGGACCACATGCTTTTCGGCAGCACCGCCGAGCGCGTGGTGCGCATGTCCGGCTGTCCTGTCATGACAGTACGCCAGGACTGATGTCGTTATAGCGTCTACCTGGCGGCTGGTCCGCTGTTGACAGCAGCTCATGGAGACGGCAAACGCAGGGCAGCAGGTTGACTGCTGCTCTTTTTTTCGGGTAGCCATGCTAACAGCAAGCGAAAACATACCTGCCAGGATCCTGGTTATCGACGACGAGAAGAGTGTTCGCGACCTCGTCTCAATAATCATCTCCAGCCGCGGTTACCATGTCGCCAGCGCCCAGGATGCCATGGAGGGGATGCAGCTTGCCGAGACGTTCCGTCCTGAGCTGGTGCTGATGGACTACATGATGCCTGGGGTTGACGGCCTTACCGCCCTCAAGGAGATGCGCTGCAGATACCCGGAGACCTATGTGGTCATGTTTACCGGCAAGGGGAGCGAGGAGATTGCCGTTGCCCTGATGAAGGCCGGGGCGTCTGATTACATTCTCAAGCCTTTCAACAACCAGAACCTTCTGGAGAGGATCGAGACAGTCCTGAGAATCAGGGGGGTGGAGCTGAAGAACAGGGAACTCATGGCCGAGAGGGAGTCTCTCCTGGAGGAGATCAGGGCCTGGAACCTGGAGCTGGAAGAGCGCATCCAGAAGGAGTCGGAAGAGCTGCGCAAGGCCCATGAGGAGGTGGTCCATTCACAGAAGCTGGCTACCCTGGGGTACCTTGCCGCTGGGATGGCCCACGAGATCCGCAACCCCCTGAACTCCATCTCCCTGTTCGTCCAGCTTCTGCACGAGGGGGTGGATGATCCTGAGAAGCTTGAATACCTGGAGAAGGTCCTCAAGGAGGTCGACCGGATCGACGCCACACTGCGCAAGCTGCTGGACACTGCCAAGAGGCCGATGTACGAGCTGTCCGAGGTGGACGTGGAACAGGTCATCCGCTCTGCGCTGGACTCCTTCAAGCCCCAGACCTCGGTGCACAGGATCGTGGTGGAGTTCACCTCGTCCGGCCCCCCTCCGCTCCTCAAGGCCGATCCTGCCGAGCTGACACAGATCTTCACCAACCTCTTCCTCAATGCCATTCATGAAATGGGCGACGGCGGCAGGCTGGGGGTCGAGCTGTATCAGGACGACAAGGATCTTACCGTGCTGGTGAGCGATACGGGCAAGGGTATCCCCAGGGAGAACCTGCCCAGCATCTTCGATCCCTTCTTCACCACCAAGAGCCGCGGCACCGGCATGGGGCTGGCTCTGGTGCTGCGCATCGTCAAGAACTACAAGGGGCGTATCGAGGTGGCCCGAACCGGCGAGAGCGGCACGGTCTTCCTCGTCAGCCTCCCCATCAGAGCCGAGCAGGAGAACGATGCCCCTTTCGTCGGCTAGGGGGTGGGTGAAAAATTGCGTCTGCCGTTGAAAGCTGCTCTTTCAATTTCAGTGCAAATTCGCTAATATTAGCCCGGATACGTACGGGCGAGGGTTTGATGGGGCATGCAGCTGTAAAAGTTCTCCTGATTGATGATGACGCATTCTTTCTCAAGGTGCTATCCGAAGCATTCGCAGGGAGCGGGTTCACCGTTTACACCGCATGCGACGGCAATGCGGGGGTAAAGTCCTTCCTGGAGCACAGACCGGATGTTGTAGTCTGCGATCTCGTCATGCCGGGGATGGGTGGGGTCAGCACCTGCATGACCATTCGCAAGCTGGCCGGTGATGTTGAGCCGATAATTGCCCTCCTTACCTCGATGTTCAAGGGCCCTCCCCGCATGCTCGAAGCTCCCCAGATGGGGGCACGAATCCATATCCCCAAGTCCACCCACCCCCTCAACGTTGTAGTTCTTGTCGAGCAGCTCCTTGCCAGGCAGGATGGCGGTGCTACTAGTGTACTCTGAAAAACGCTCCTTTCTCCTGCGTAATCTGCTCCTCTCCCTTGACGAAGACGAGACTCTTTTGCCGCGCCGCATTGCCGAGCGTTTTTCACTCTCCCCTGCGGACGTCACTTCGCTTCGGATAGTGCGCAAGGGGATCGACGCCCGCAAGAAGAGCCAGATAAGGCATGTCTACACGGTCAGCTTCGATGTCGCCGACCCGGAGGGGTTCTGGCGCAGATTCGGCGGGGAGCGGGACCTGGAGCTGCTGCAGGCTGCTCTCCCCACGATCTTCACACCCGTTGAGTCAAGGGGGAGGATAATCATCGTCGGCAGCGGTCCGGCAGGGCTTTTCGCTGCCATCCGTCTATCCGAATACGGTCTGAGGCCCATTCTCATCGAGCGCGGTAGAATGGTGGACGACAGGGTCAGGGATGTGAGTCGCTTCTGGCAAAGCGGGGAGCTGGACGAGGAGAGCAACATCCAGTTCGGCGAGGGTGGGGCGGGGACCTTCTCCGACGGCAAGCTGACAACCAGGGTTCGTGACCCCAACGCAGGCTATGTCCTCTCCAGACTGGTCGAGTTCGGCGCGCCGGAGGAGATCGCCTGGTCGTCCAAGCCCCATGTGGGGAGCGACAGGCTGCGGGAGGTGGTTGCCAACATCCGCCGTTTCCTCCTCTCCCGTGGTGTAGAGGTGCGATTCGGCGCCAGGCTCTCTGATCTGCGCACTGCTTCAGGACGGTTGACTGCAGTCGTGGTCAACGACAGTGATGAGCTACCCTGTGACCGCCTGGTGCTTGCCCCGGGGCACAGCGCCAGGGATACCTACGCCATGCTCCACGAGCGGGGGGTTCCCCTCGAGGCCAAGCCGTTCGCCGTTGGCTTCAGGGTGGAGCACCCACAGGAGCTGATCAACCGGATTCAGTATGGCATCCCCTCCCATCCCCGGCTTCCGCCGGCGGATTACGCCCTGACCTATAACGACGGGGCAAGCGGCAGGTCTGCCTACTCCTTCTGCATGTGCCCTGGCGGGGTGGTAGTTGCCAGCTCTTCGGAGAGCTGCGGAGTGGTCACCAACGGCATGAGCAATCTCGCTCGCAATACCCTCTGGGCAAACAGTGCCCTGGTTGCCACTGTGAGGCTGGAGGATTTCCCCGGCGACTCCCCCCTTGCCGGGGTGCATTTCCAGCGCCGTCTGGAGCAGCGCGCTTTCACCCTCGGAGGCGGGGACTACCGCGCCCCGGCCCAGAGCCTGATCTCTTTCCTCGGCAGGGGGAGGGGGGGGGAGATAAGGTCAACCTACTCCCCTGGCGTGCGCGAGGCCGACCTCGCCGAGCTTTTTCCCGCCCCTTTAGTCACGACCCTGAGGGAAGGGATCGCCTCCTTCGAGGGGAAGATGCGCGGCTTCATCACCGCCGAGGCGACCCTTGTGGGTGTGGAGAGCCGCACCTCCTCCCCCCTGCGCATCCCCAGGGGGGAGGATCTGCAGTCTGTCGGAGTCAGCGGACTGTACCCCTGTGGCGAGGGGGGAGGCCATGCCGGGGGGATTATGAGCGCCGCCCTGGACGGTATAAGGGTGGCGGACGCCGTGGCAGCCCAGGAGCGGAACGGTGTCTGAGGCCATGAAGCTATCTGTCGTCATCCCGGTTTACAACGAGCGGGATACCATACTTTAGTTGATTGCCGCCGTACAGGGGGTTGAACTGGAGAAGGAGATCGTTGTCGTGGATGACGGCTCCAGTGACGGTACCCGTGAGATCCTGGCAAACCTTGACGCAAAAGGGGTCAGGGTCCTGTTCCACGAAAGGAATAACGGCAAGGGGGCCGCACTGCGCACCGGTTTCAATGCGGTGGATGGGGATCTGATCATCATCCAGGATGCCGATCTGGAGTATGATCCCCAGGATTACCATCGTCTTCTGCGGCCGATCATGGAGGGGAAGGCTGACGTGGTCTACGGCTCCAGGTTTGTCGGCGGAGAGCAGCACAGGGTGCTCTTCTTCTGGCACATGGTGGGAAACAAGCTGCTGACTCTCCTCTCCAACATGTTGACCGGTCTCAACCTGACGGACATGGAGAGCTGCTACAAGGTGTTTCGCCGCGAGGTCTTGCAGCGGATAAACATTGAGGAGAATCGCTTCGGTTTCGAGCCTGAGATTACCGCCAAGGTTGCCAGGCTGGGGGTGAGGATTTACGAGGTGGGGATATCCTATGCCGGACGTACCTACCATGAAGGTAAAAAAATAGGCTGGAAGGATGGTGTCTCCGCGCTACGCTGCATACTAAGATACTCTCTACTGCGGAGATAGCTGAACAGGATGGAAAAGGAACCCATGAGAAAACTGTACGTCAAGGATATAAAGGATCGGGATCATGTGAGCGAGGTCTTCCTCGTCAAGGAGAAGATCACCGCCATGGCCAAGAACGGCAAGCCCTATCTCACCATCAGGCTGATGGACAAGAGCGGCGAGGTGGATGCCAAGGTGTGGGACAATGCCGACGAGGTCTCCGCCATGTTCGAGCGCAACGATTTTCTGGCAATCACGGCCAAGGCCTCGGTATACCTGGGGAAGATGCAGCTGGTGGTCTCATCGCTGAAGCGGATGCCCGAGGAGGAGGTGAACCTGGCCGAGTTCCTCCCCCAGACCGACAGGGAGATCGGGGAGATGGAGGAGAGGCTCGGCTCCCTGGTCGCCACCCTGGAGAACCGCTGGCTGAGGCAGCTCCTGGAGAGCTTCTTCTCGGATTCCGGCTTCATGGCCAAGTACCGCATGGCTCCGGCCGCCAAGGGGATGCACCATGTCTATCTCGGCGGCCTGCTGGAGCACTCCCTGGCGGTTGCCGCCCTGGTGGATGCCATGATGCCGCTCTACGAAGGGCTCGACCGGGACCTTCTCATAGCCGGAGCCCTGCTCCACGACGTGGGGAAGGTAAGGGAGATGAGCTACTGCCGCAGTTTCGACTATACCGACGAGGGTAAGCTCATCGGCCATATCACCATCGGGGTGGAGATGATCCACGAGCGGATAGCCGCCATCCCCGGCTTCCCGCAGGAAGTCGGCATGCTCCTCAAGCACATGATCCTCTCCCACCACGGCCAGTACGAGTATGGCTCCCCCAAAAGGCCCAAGACCGTGGAGGCCACCATCCTCAGCTACCTTGACGACCTGGACTCCAAGATCAACGGCATCCGTACCCATGTGCGCAAGGACGGGGAGCTCCAGGGGAGCTGGACCTCCTACCACCGCCTCTACGATCGTTACTACTACGTTAACGGCGGGGAGGTTCGCTGCCCGGCTGCCCCCCTGCGGGACCCCGGGGAGGATGCGGAGGCGATGGCCGCCCCTGCCGGCGAGCAGAAGAGCGAGCCGAAGTCCGGGTCTGCTCCCCAGGAGGCTCAGCGGGAGCAGCAGAGGAAGAGTTTTCACAACAACCCCTTCGAAAAGCTGAAGGGGAGCCTGCAGTAGCCTGTCCGGGTAGATGGCGAACGGGCCCATATTGAAAAAAAGTGGGTTGCTGCTTGTTGCCTTGGCGCTGATGGCGCTAACGGCTGGATGCAGCAGAGCCGCGACGAAGAGGAGCACTATGATTTTCGAGACGATAGTTGTGGGGCAGCTGGGGGTGAACTGTTTCATCCTTGCCGATCCGGAGGCGAAGGATGGGGTTGTGGTCGATCCGGGGGACGAGAGCGGTGCAATCCTGGAGCTGGTCAGGGCAAAGGGGATCAAGGTCAAGTACATTCTCAATACCCATGGCCACTTCGATCACATTGGCGGCAACCGCAAGCTGGTGGAGGCGACCGGCGCCACCCTGATGATTCACCGCGGGGACGAGCCGTTCCTCTCAAGGGCATCCCTGTCGGCGCGAAACTACGGCCTGAAGGCCGACGACTCGCCTTCGCCCGCCGCCTACCTGGAAGATGGCCAGAGCATCACCTTCGGCAGCATCGAGCTGAAGGTGATCCATACCCCGGGGCATACCCCTGGCGGGGTTTGCCTCCATATCCCCTCCCAGGGGGTGCTGATCAGCGGCGATACCCTCTTCGCCGAATCCATAGGCCGTACCGACCTCCCCGGCGGTTCCACGCAGCAGCTGGTGACCTCCATCCGCACGAGGCTGCTGGTTCTCCCCGATGAGACCAGGGTCTACCCGGGACACGGACCGGCGACGACCATTGCCCACGAGAAGCGCTACAACCCCTATCTGGGGCATTGACTTGAAGGGGGGGAGCCATGCTGCAGGGTAAGAATGTCGTTCTCGGCGTCTGCGGGGGCATAGCCGCCTACAAGGGGGTGGAGCTCCTCCGTCTACTGGTCAAGGCCGGCGCCAATGTTCACGTGATCATGACCAGAGGGGGGACGGAGTTCGTCACCCCCCTCACCTTCCAGACCCTCTCCGGCAACCCGGTGCATACCGAGCTCTTCAATCTCATTACCGAGCAGGAGATCGGCCACATCTCCCTGGCGGACCGGGCCGATCTGTTCATCATCGCACCGGCGACCGCCAATGTCATTGCCAAGATCGCCGCAGGCCTTGCCGACGACCTCCTCACCACCACGGTCATGGCCACCAAGGCACCGGTGCTCCTTGCGCCGGCAATGAACGTCAACATGTACCGCAACCCAATCTACAAGGAGAACGAGGCGAAGCTTCGCCGCCACGGCTATCTGTTCGCCGATCCGGTCAGCGGCTATCTTGCCTGTGGCTGGCAGGGTGAGGGGAAGATGCAGGAGCCGGAGATGATCCTGGAGGCAGCTTTTGCCGCCCTGAGCCAGAAGGACCTTTCCGGGGCGACAGTCATGGTGACCGCCGGCCCGACCCGGGAGGAGGTGGACCCGGTGCGCTACATAAGCAACCACTCCTCCGGCAAGATGGGGTATGCCATTGCCAGGGCCGCCCGGCGCCGGGGTGCCAGGGTTGTGCTGGTGAGCGGCCCGACTTCTCTCACGCCGCCAGCGGGGGTGGAGTTCGTGCCGGTGGAGAGCGCCATGCAGATGCGTGAAAACGTGCTGCAGCGGGCCAGCGGCTGCGAGGTGATCGTCAAGGCTGCGGCCGTGGCCGACTACCGCCCGCGGGAGCGGGCCGGCAACAAGCTGAAGAAGCAGGGGGAGGGGATGACCATCGAACTGGTGAAGAATCCCGACATCCTGCGGGAGCTGGGGGAGGCCAAGCGCCCCGGCCAGCTGCTGGTGGGGTTCGCAGCCGAGACCTTCGACCTGGAGGCGAATGCCGCCATCAAGCTTGAGGGGAAGAACCTGGACATGATCGTTGCCAACGACGTCTCGGCCCCCGGCGCAGGTTTCGGAGTTGACACCAACATCGTCAGGCTTCTCTTCAGGGACGGGGCCAGGGAGGAGCTCCCCCTCCTCACCAAGGACGAGGTGGCAGATCTGATCCTCGACAGGATCGTGGCGCTGCGCGAAGGCTCACTCTGAAAGGATCTGCTTGATCTGTTCTGGCTGCCGGATTGCTCCCCGCAGCTTAATCCTCAGGGTCTCCAGCTCCCCCTGGGCATCCGCCTTGCCGAGCTTGCCGCTCTGATAGAGGATGCGTAGGTTCCTGCGCACCGTCTCGGCCGCCTGCAGGGCCCTTTCGCCGGTGGGGTCGGCCTTGAGCCATGGGGAGCCGTGGCAGTCATGCAGGATTGAGAAGACCGCCTCGCCGGACATATCCACCAGCTCCTGCTGCTCCTCCTCTTCCAGTTGGAAACGGGAGACCTCGTGCATGGTCTGGATCAGCTGCTGCCACTTCTCCAACCTGCCAACCAGGAGGATGGAGTTGAAGATCTTCTTGTTGGTGCCGAAGGAGAATAGGGTGTTGGCTATCACCCGCCTCAGCAGGGTGTCGTTCTCCTCGAAATGGTCCATGGCCACCCTGCGCCCCAGTTCCCACATGGCCGGATCGACGAAACTGTCGAAACGGACCTCCCAGTAGGCATGCTTGAGGATCAGGGTGGGGAAGCTGCGCATGATGTTGAGTGGTACGTAATATCCGTGGGAGACGGTGTCGGCGGCAAGGTGGGAGAGGTAGCCCCAGGCGCATGCCTTTCTGGCATCGCTGTCAGCCTCCTGGAGGAGCTTCAGGCCGATCTGCCAGCGGTGGCAGTGGAGCAGGTAATGGGTATACTTCTTCCCCAGGGTGATGTCGGCGGCGATGCAGCCGTAGAGGAAGTCGTTGGGGTGGGAGCCGATGACCGCGGCAACGGCTGCCGGCAGTTGCTGCAGGCTGCCGAGCACGGTCGTCCCCAGCTGCAGGTGGAACCCGGGGCCCCAGGCGAAGGCCTGCCCCGGGATGAGCATGATTGCCAGCACGGTAAAAAAAGCGGTTAGCATGGAGTCTATCTTATGGCCGCGATTCCGAAATGTAAAGGGGGTAGGGGCGATGGGGGGGGATGAGCGGCTTGAGCTTTTGGGTGCGCTGCGCGACTACCTGGAGGATCTGGGGGAGAGTGGCGTGGATGGACTCCCTTTGGCCGCTGCTCCAGCTGCAGAGCAAAAGCATGGGGAGCAGCGGCTATCCACTCCGGTGCGGGAGCGCTCCGAGGCCCTGCAGGAGTCCGCGGCGCCAGTCGGGGAGACCCTGGAGAGCATCCGCGCCGACTTGGGGGAGTGCCGGCGCTGCGCTCTGGCTGACGGGCGCACCAACCTAGTCTACGGTGTGGGGAACCCGGAGGCACGGCTCGTCTTTGTCGGCGAGGGGCCGGGGAGGGATGAGGACATTCAGGGTGAGCCTTTCGTCGGCGAGGCCGGCAAGCTCCTCACCAAAATCATCGAGGCCATGGGGCTTGGTCGCAGCGAGGTCTACATCTGCAACGTGGTCAAGTGCCGTCCCCCCCAGAACCGCGACCCCATCCCCGCAGAGATCGAGGCGTGCTCGCAGTTCATGCTCCGCCAGGTGATGGCCATCAGGCCTAAGGCGATCGTTGCCCTGGGCAAGTTCGCCGCCCAGACGCTCCTTGAGAGCAAAACCCCCATTTCGCGGCTGCGGGGGAGCTTTCACGATTTCCACGGCATACCGCTCATGCCGACCTATCACCCCGCTGCCCTGCTGCGGGACCACTCCCTGAAGCGGGACGTCTGGGAGGACATGAAGCAGGTGATGAAGCTCCTGGCGGAACAGGGATGATTTCAAATTCATAATTAAGGAGGGGGAGATGTTTCACAGCAATCCGGAGAGAAATACCCTGGCAATGGTCCTAGCAGGAGGGAAGGGGGAGCGTCTCAGCCCCCTCACCCTGAGCCGTCCCAAGCCTGGGGTGCCGTTCGGCGGCAAGTACAAGATCATAGATTTCGTCCTCAGCAACCTGTTCAACTCCGGCATCCGCCAGATCTACATCCTCACCCAGTACCGGGCCTACTCCCTCATGCGCCATATCCGCGAGTCGTGGGGGAAGTGGACCGGCCTCAACGAGTTTATCGTCGCCATCTCCCCGGAGACGCGGAGCGAGTCGGAGGAGTGGTTCAAGGGGACCGCTGACGCCATCTACCAGTACCTACGCTTCATCGAGAACTCGGATGCCGAGTACGTGGCGATTTTCGGCGGGGACCACATCTACAAGATGGACATCAGCCAGATGATCAACTTCCACCGCATGAACCGGGCGGACATAACGGTGTCGGCCATCGAGGTGCCGGTTGCCGAGGCCTCCCGCTTCGGGGTGGTGGTTGTTGACGAAGACAGCAGGATGATTGGCTTCGAGGAGAAACCGAAGAGTCCCACGCCGGTGCCGGGGAAGGATGTCTGCTTCGCCTCCATGGGGAACTACATATTCTCCACCCGCAAGCTGATAGAAGTGCTGCAGGAGGGGAAGAAGAAGCATGCCGACCTGGACTTCGGCAAGCATGTCATCCCGGCCATGTTGGCTGCCGGTGACCGGGTATTCGCCTACAACTTCAACGACAACCTGATCCCGGGGATGAAGGCCGAGGAGCGTGGCTACTGGAAGGACGTGGGGACCATCGACTCCTACTACGAGGCCAACATGGACCTGATCAACGTCTCCCCCCAGCTGAACCTCTACAACTACAAGTGGCCGGTACTCACCAACCAGGGGAACCTGCCGCCGGCCAAGACGGTATTCGACGACGAGGAGCGCCGCGGCCTGAACATCGACTCCTACGTCTGCGCCGGCTGCATCACCAGCGGCGGCATTGTGCGCCGCTCCATCATCGGGCCGCGCACCAGGATTAACAGCTACAGCCTGGTGGAGGACTCCATCATCTTCGAGAACGTCACCATCGGGCGTCATGCGAAGATCAGGAAGGCGATCATCGACAAGAACCTGGTCATCCGGGACAACGCCGTCATCGGCTACGACCACGAGGCGGACGCAAGGAACGGCCACACGGTGACCGAGACCGGCATCGTGGTGGTGACCAAGTCGGTCTGATGGAACGACCAGGGGGTGCATTAGCGGGAGGAGAAAGCATGCGGCAGGCGGTGACCGGCAAGCAGCAGAACTCCAGGATGTGTTTCGTCTGCGGCCTGAAGAACGTCGCCGGGCTGCAGGCATCCTTCTTCGAGACCGACGCCGGAGAGCTGGTGGCCCTCTTCACCCCGCGGGAGGAGCACCAGAGCTATCCTGGGAGGCTCCACGGGGGGATCGCCTCCGCCATTCTGGACGAGGCCATTGGCCGTGCCATAAATGTAGGGTCGGATAGTGAGGTCTGGGGCGTGACCCTGGAGCTGACGATGAGCTATCGCAGGCCGGTCCCCCTGGGTGTGGAGCTGCGCGTGGTTGCCAGGATAACCGAGGAGAGGGGGCGCCAGTACCTGGGGAGCGGCGAGATCCTTCTCCCCGATGGCGAGGTGGCTGTCAGCGCCCAGGGGAGGTATCTCAAGGCCCCCCTGGAGAGGATTGCCGACTTCGATGCCGTGGAGAACGAATGGCGGGTGGTGGCCAGGGATGACGACCCGCGCCACTTCACCTTCTGAGGTGCTGAATGTACGAGGGGCTTTACGAAAGGGAGATGATCCCGGGGGAGGGGCTCCCCTTCGCCCTGCCGAGATGGATTGCCTGCGCCCCCTTCGAGGAGTACCTGGGGATGGTGATAGAGGAGGCGGATGCCGGGCGGGCTGTGCTGACAATGCCGTTTAGGGTGAAGCATGCCCAGGGGAAGGGGCTGATGCACGGCGGGGCGGTGACCGCCCTGGCTGACACGGCGGTGGCCATGGCTGTCAAGAGCCTCCTCCCCGAGGGGAGCCACTTCGTCACCACCGACTTCTCCCTGAAGTTCCATGCCCCCATTTACGGCGGGGTGGTCCGGGCAGAGGCAGAGACCGAGTGGCAGGACGAGAGGAATCTGACCGGCTGCGCGACGGTCTACGCCAATGACGGCACCAAGGCGGCGACCTTCACCGCCAGGTTTAGAATAAAGCAGGAGCGAGGTTCGAGGGACGAGTAGCTAGGAGAAGGGCGAGGGAGGGGGAACGTGGGTTGAGGCTTGGGTTCGGGGCTCGGAAACTCCTTTCTCGAAGCTCACTCC
>CALMOE010000106.1 GCA_937871715.1 uncultured Geobacter sp.
GTATCATCCGCCGGGGGCCTTTTCAATGTGCAGTATGGTAGCGGCTTACTTGGAGACGCTCACGCCGACGGTGTTGGCGTTTCCCTGGAGGAGGGATGCGGCATTCAGGGCCTGGTAGTGGTAGGGGGCGAAGAGGAGCCCCGGCTGGACCCTCGGCGATACCTGCGCCTGCCCGGATATCTTCCCTGCCGCTGAGGTGAGGGTGACGGTCGCGCCATCCGCTACCCCAAGCCGTGCCGCGTCGGCTGCGGAGATCTCGATCACCGGGGTGCCGGCGACGCTCATGTTGTTCTCCGAGGCCACGGTGCTGCTGCCGCTATGCTTGAGGATCGGGCCGACCAGCAGGGTCATCTCCGCCGCTTTGGCCCCAGTCGCCGAGACGGTGGCAAAGGCCGGTGCTGCTGAAACGGCGCGGCTGGCGCTGCTGCCGTAGAGGGGGTTTGCCGCCTCGATCTGGGCGCCGACCTCCGCGGCGGTTGCCGCGATTGGAGAGCCGCCGATGCGGCCGATGAGATCGGCAATGATGGCCAGATCTCCCCTGGCTTCGCCCGGCGCTGAAATCGCCTGCTGCAGGGCCTGGACCCGGCCGTCTGGGGTGGTGAAGCTGCCGCACTTCTCTGCGGCTGCCGCCCCGGGGAGGACGATGTGGGCCATGGCGGTCAGCTCGTTCTCCATTATGTCCTGGACGATGAGGAGGTTGAGCTTCTCCAGCGCCCTCCTGATCCTGCCGTTTTCGGGGAAAGTCACCAGTGGGTTGCTCCCCAGGATGTAGAGCCCCTTGATGCTGCCATTCTCGATCCCCTCGATGATCCCCCACAGCTCTTTGCCGTTCTCGGCGGGGACACCCCCCATCTCCAGCATGCCGAGGGTGTTGTTCTTCTCGTCCACCGGGAAGATGCCTCCGGCGTCCTTGCCGAGGGCTCCGAGGAGGATCGCCAGGTTGGCCACGGCGCTTACCGCCTCCCCGGGTTTTGCGCTTCTGATGATGTCCGCCCCGAAGATGATTGCCGGCTTGCTGCTAGCGGCAAGGAGCCTGGCCGCCGCCGTCAGGTCGGTCTCGGCAACCCCTGCGGCAGTTGCCAGTTCGGCGAGGGAGAGTGCGCCCAGGGAGGAGGCGAATGCTTCGGCACCATCTCCCGCAGGCGTCACGCCTGAATCGATGATCGCCTTGGCAAGTCCGGCGAGGAGGGGGAGCTCTCCGCCGGGGAGATACTGCAGGTAGCCGTTGGCGAACTTGCGCAGCTTGACGGAGCGCATGTTGGCGACGACGATTTTGGCGTCGTTCCTGGAGGCCGCCTTGATGACCCGGTACTCCATGCCGGTGGACTCGGCGTTCAGGTCGCAGCCGAGCACCAGGATGGCGTCGGCCGAGTCGATCCGGTCGATGGTGGCGCTGGCGCCGTCGATCCCCAGTTGCGACTTGAGCTTTGCCACTGCCTGGGCGAAGCCGAGGCGCGCCTCCGAGTCCAGGTTGGGGGAGCCGATGGTCCCCTTGATCAGCCTGGAGAAGAGGAAGTTCTCCTCGTTGGTGACCCGCGGGGAGGCTATGGCGGCAAAGGAGGCGGGTACGAACGCCTTGATCCTCTCGGCTGCCGCGCTAAGGGCCTGATCCCAGCCGCTGGCCTTGCCGTCGACGCGGGGAGCGGTCAGCCGGCCGGGGGCGTTCAGGTAGGCGTAGCCGAAGCGGCCGTTGATGCAGAGGTTCCCCTCGTTAAACGTCGAGTCGTCGCTGGTGGTACGCTCCACGCGGCCATCCTTGCTGTGGTACTCGATCTGGCAGCCGGAGCTGCAGAAGGGGCAGACGCTCTGGGTTGCGTTGAAGGTCCATGGGCGCCCCTTGAATTTGAAGGGCTTGCTGATCAGGGTGCCGGTCGGGCAGACGGCGACGCAGTTGCCGCAGAACTCGCAGTCCAGGGGCTTGCCGCTGGCGGTGTCGATGATGGTGTTGTCCCCACGGTCGATGATGTTGATGGCATTGCAGCCGACGATCTCGTGGTCCACCTTGACGCACTTCTCGCAGAGGATGCAGCGGTTCGGGTCCGACTCCAGCAGCTGCCAGTCGTAGCGTATGGGGAGGCGCTGCAGCACGGCGCCATACCCGGTCCTGTTCACTTCAAGGCCGTAGCAGTTGTCCTGCAGGTCGCACTCGCCGCCGGCGTCGCACACCGGGCAGTCCAGGGGGTGGTTGACCAGCATCAGCTCCATCACCTTCTTGCGGATGGCGGTGAGCTTCTCCGACTGGGTGGTCACCACGATCCCCTCTTTGACCGGGGTGTTGCAGGCGGTCATGGGGCGGTCGACCCCCTCCACCTCAACCACGCAGATGCGGCAGGCGCCGGTGGGGGAGACCTTCTCCAGCCAGCAGAGGGTCGGGATCCTGATCCCCAGTTCCCTGGCTGCGGCGAGGATGGTTGTGCCGTGGGCAACGCTGATGGTTTTACCGTCGATGGTCAAGCTGATCATATGATTTTACTCCTCGATAATTCAGAGCGTACTGTTGAAACTGTTAATCCTGCCGGGTGAGATTTTTTCGCAAGGTCAAGGCGTGCAAGAAATCCCGCGGAGGCGTAGCAGCGCTACGCCGCACAAGGGATTTCGCAGCACAACGCAGAGATTGCGAAAAAGGCTCGTCCGGTCTAGACGGCGAGCATTGCCATGCGGTAGCAGCGCAAGCACCGCTCCGCCTCCGTCACCGCCTGCTGGTTGGTGAAGCCGAGCTCCACCTCCTGGTAGTTCCCCTTGCTGGCCCGCTCCTTGCCGTGGACCTCGGCCTGGTGGGCGCGCTTGACGGCGTCGAGCCAGGGGACCTGCTCGTTCTTGTCGTAGACCGGCAGATTGGTGAGGATGTCCTCGAACAGTTCGTCGTCGGTGATGTAGGCCTTCCCCTCTTCCAGCCAGCGCTGGATGACCCTGGCGGCCCGGTGGCCGTTGCCGACGCAGGCAACCACGGTCAGGGGCCCGATCTCGGCGTCGCCGCTGGCGAAGACGCCGTCCAGGTCGGTGATCAGGGTCCGGGCCAGCTCGTTCCCCATGCCGTCCTTGAGGTTCTTGCCGTCGGCCCCCTTGAGGGGGACGAACTTGGTGACAACCGTGTTCCACTTGGTGATGTCGATGCCGCAGTCGTTGGGGATGAAGGAGAGGTCAGGGTCCTGGCCGATGGCCGGGATGACCGTGTCGCACTCGATGACGAATTCGCTGCCTGCCACCGGTTCGGGGCGACGGCGGCCGGAGGCATCGGGCTCGCCAAGGGCCATGCGGACGCACTCCACGCCGGTGATCTGGTTGTTTTCGTCGGCAATGACCCGGGTGGGGAGCACCTGGAACTCGAACTGGACACCTTCGTCGTCCGCCCCATCCACTTCCCAGACGTCGGCGGGCATCTCCTTGCGGGAGCGGCGGTAGACCAGGGTGGAGGCTTCGGCTCCTTCCCGCAGGGCAACCCGGACGCAGTCGATGGCGGTGTTGCCGCCGCCGACCACCACGACTTTGTTCCCCATGCCGGTGGGGCGCCCCATGTAGGCCTCGCGGAGGAAGTCGATCCCCCCCTTGAGGAACCCCTTGTAGCCGGCGTCCTCACCCTCGACCCCCATCGGCTTGGAGCGGTGGGCCCCCGGGGCGAGGAGGACTGCGTCATACTTGGCCTTCAGGTCGGCCAGGGAGATATCCTTGCCGACGCGGGTGTCGTAGATGATCTCAACCCCCATGGAGGCGATGATGTCGATGTCCCGCTGCAGCAGGTGGCGCGGCATCCGGTACGGCGGGATGCCGACGGCGATCATGCCGCCACCGTACCCCTCGGGGAGCGCCTCGTAGATGGTGCAGGGGTAACCCTCCAGGGCCAGGTAGTAGGCTGCCGCCAGGCCGGCCGGGCCGGCGCCGACGATGGCCACGGTCTTGCTCTTGCGGGCTTTCGGCTGCATCGGCGGGGCGATGTCGTGCTGCCACTCGTAGTCCGAGGCGGTCCGCTTGAGCACCATGATGCTGACCGCGTCATCGACATTCTTCCTGCGGCAGGCGGTTTCGCACGGGTGGGGGCAGACGCGGCCGCAGACGGACGGCAGGGGCATGTTGTCCCGGATGATGGCCAGGGATTCGTCGTAGCGGCGGTCACGGATCGCCTCGATGTAGGCCGGGATGTCGATGTGGGCAGGGCACTTGTCCTGGCACGGCGCGGTGTACTTGTGGATGAATCGGTGCCCCTTCACCGCCGGGGCGCTCCCTGAGAGCCTGGCGACGAAGTCGCCGCGGAAGTGCTTCACCGCGTCGAACACCGGGACGGTGGATGTCTGGCAGAGGGTGCACTTGCAGTTCTTCAAGAGGTCGGACAGATCGTCGACTACTGCCAGGTCGGCCTCCTTGGCGGTTCCACCTATCACGGACGCCAGCAGGTCGGCAAGTACCTTTGTCCCCTTCTTGCCGGGGGTGCAGCGGCCGCAGCAGTAGAGACTCTGTACCCTCTGCATGTATTCGGCGGCCATGGCCGGAACATCCACATCCCTGTCGAAGATGATGATCCCGTCCCACCCCATGAACGCAGCCATGGGGGTTTCGCCGTCATGGGCCACCGGAAGCCGGAAGACCGCATCCTTGGCCTCCCCTTCACGCCGATTGTCAACAATATTTCTTCCCCAGCTGGAAAAAACCACCTGTGCCACTTATGCCTCCGGAGAACTTTTTAAGAATAAAATACGGTGTTAGCAAGCATAACCTGCTGAATTGGCTGAATAAATTTCGTTGGCGATATTGTATACAGTATGCAGTTTTAGCACAGGTGTCAGCGGCAAATCAAGGAAAAATTAAATAGTTGAAGCAGAGTCGTTGCTTCGCTGCCGCGCCTTTGTTATATGAATTTGATTGCCCCCGGAAGGGGATGTTCGGGCGGAGGTCCCATGGAAAAGCTGCAGGGTGCGTTTGCGTCACTTTTCGAGATCAATATGGGTGTCAGCAGTGGGGAGCGGATCGTGGTGTTCTCTGATCTGGTCCGGCCGGAGGAGTCCCCCGGCAGCGCGGAGCTGGATCGCCGCAACAGGCTCCACGCAACTGCCAGGGGGGCGGCAGATTTCGCCGCCCGGGTCTACGGCAACGCCTGCTTCGTGGATTTTCCGGCAACGCCGGCCTCCGGAGCCGAGCCGCCAGTGGATCTCTGGCGTGCGGTATTCGGCGAACCATTGGTCGACAAGCTTGCCGAGGGGGGGGTGCTTGCCCGCCTGCTGGCCAAGGAGGCAACTCCGGCGGACCTGGAGTCGGCAAGCGAGTTGGTGAAGGGGCGCAGCCAGGAGGTCGCCCGAGTGGTGGTCGCCATGGCGAACAACTCCACCAGCCATACCCGTTTCCGTCATCTGGTGAATATGGCCGGCGGACGGTTTGCCAGCCTCCCCCACTTCGATCCGGAGATGTTCCACTCCTCCATGGCCGTGGACTGGCGGGCGCTGGCGGAGCGGACAGCCCGGCTGGCTGCGGAGGTGAACCGGGCCGAGGGGCTGACCCTCTCGACTCCCAACGGCACCCGCCTCTCCTTCAGCATGGCAGGCCGCCGTGCCGAAGGGGACGACGGCCTGCTCATCGCTCCCGGCAGCTTCGGCAACCTCCCGGCCGGGGAGGTTTACCTCGCCCCCCTGGAGGGGAGCGCCGAGGGGGAGCTGGTGCTGGAGTATGCCCCCACGCGCCGGCTGGAGAGCCCCTTGCGTCTTCTGGTCAGGGGTGGGGAGGTGGTCGAAATAGTCGGCGACGACCCGTATCGCCACTGGCTGGAGGAGAAGTTTGCCGCCAGCCGCAAGAACAGGAATATCGCCGAGCTGGGTATCGGCACCAACGACCGGGCCAGCAGGGCGGACAATATCCTGGAGGCGGAGAAGATTCTCGGCACTGTTCATGTGGCCCTGGGGGACAACTCCGGGTTCGGCGGTACCGTATCCACCCCTTTCCACGAGGACTATGTATTCTACGGTCCTACCCTGAAGGGGGCTCTTGCCGGGGGTGGGGAGCTTCTCCTCCTACGTGACGGTACCCTGCTTGTCTAGGCCAAGGGGGTGGGGATGCGAGTAATCGGACTGACAGGGGGGATCGCCTCGGGGAAGAGTACCGTTGCCAGGATGCTGGCCGAGCGTGGCATCCCGGTAATAGATGCGGACCAGTTGGCCAGGGATGCGGTGGAGCCCGGCAGGCCGGCGCTCGATGCCATCGTGGCGCTGTGCGGAGCGACTGTCTTGCAGGGGGACGGTACTCTCGACCGCAAGGAGCTGGGGGGGAGGGTGTTCGCCGATCCGGGGCTGCGCCGCCGGCTGGAGGCGATTCTGCATCCGGCCATCAAGGCCCTGGCCGAGGAGCGGTTGGCCGAGCTGCGCCGCAAGGGGGAGGCGGTGGCGGTGTACATGGCCCCCCTGCTCATCGAGGCCGGGGCAATTGATCGGGTGGACGAGCTCTGGGTCGTCTATGTCGACCGTGAAACCCAGATAACTAGGGCGATGGAGAGGGATGGAATAAGTCGCGAGGAGGCTGGGCAGCGTCTTGCCGCCCAGATGCCGATGGATGAGAAGCGAGCCCATGGCCGGGTGGTCATCGACAATTGCGGCACGCTGGGCGATCTGGAGGAGAGGGTGCTGGCGCTCTGCCGTGAAGAGCTGGGGTTGAGGCGGTGAAAATGAGAAGGGGGCGAAAGGAGAACTCTCCTTTCGCCCCCTTCCCGTCTGCAGTGGCTCGAATTACTTGTGGAAGCCGAGCTTGACGGAGATGTCCTCCCCGGCCCGCTGCACCAGCGGGATGAGCTCTTTCTCCATCCTCTCCATGGAGAAGCGCATGGAGGGGCCGGAGATGCTGACTGCGCCGATGATCCTGCGAGTGTAGTCGCGGATCGGGGCGGCTACGCAGCAGACCCCCACGTCCAGCTCCTCGTTGTCTATGGCGTACCCCTGATCCGCAATCTTGCGCAGGTGGGTCTTGAAGTCGTCACGGTCGGTGATTGTGTTGGAGGTGTACCCCTTCAGCTCCTTGGACGGGAGATAGTGCTCCAGTTCCTCGTCGGTCATGTAGGCCAGCTGGATCTTGCCTGCGGCGGTGCAGTAGGCGGGGAGCCTGGAGCCGACTCTGGGGACGACGCGTACGGTGAGGTCTGTCTCCACCACGTCCAGGTAGACGATGTGCGACTCCTTCAGAATCGCCACGTAGGTCGTCTCGTTGCACTCCCTGACCAGCCCTTCGAGAATCGGCCTTGACTGGCGAAGGAGCCCCATCTGCTTGATGAAGGTCTGTCCCAGTTCCAGGGTTTTCAGCCCGAGCCGGTAGTTTTCCGTTACCCTGTTCTGTTCGATGTAGTTCCTGGATTCAAGGGTTGCCAGGAGGCGGAAGACGTTGTTCTTGTGCAGCTTGAGTCTCTTGCTGAGCTCGGTTACTCCCAGTTCGTCCACGTCTCCATGGAACTGTTCAAGGAGGTCGAGGGCATGGTCGACCGCCTGGATGATATATTCCGATTTGTCTTTTTTTGCCATGGCACTATCCCCATAAATTTTTCAAACAGAATCAAATAACGCATTTGACGAAAAATAGTCAAGGAATTTAACTCAAAATAAGTAAAAAATCAGTGTAAATTAACCACTCGTCGCGTATACGCTCCCTATTATGGATATTCCCGTTTTATTTCATTATAAAAAGTGAGCATGTATTTTAGTTGCACTTAAACAAATGCTGAAAAAAGTCAAAAATATAGAGTGTATTTGCTATGTTCAAATTATAAAATAATGTTTTATGGTTGTCAATCGACTAGAATAAGGATATTTTACTTTTCAGCCCGGTTGTGGAGGAAACGCCATGCTAACCCTGCGAAAGAAAATACTTGTCGCCATCGACGGCTCTCCCATGTCTGACAAGGCTGCTGAAGAGGCGGTCCGGCTGGCTGCCTGCAACACTGGCCAATTTCGAAGCAAGGTGTATGCCATGCTGGTACTGCCCAGTGCGCCAAGGACGACATTCACCGATTTTGTCCCGCCGAAGCCGGTAACGGAAACCGAACAGTGGGGGGAGTTGCGGGACAAGATATTCTATGTGGTGGAAAAGAGTGCCGAGGAGTCCGGTGTGCTCCTGGAGGTCAAGGTGGAATTCGGTGAGCCGGCCGAGGAGCTGCTCTCATTCGCCTCCCGCGAGGAGGTGGATGTGATCGTCATCGGCAGCACCGGCAAGGGTTTCCTCAAGAGAAAGCTTCTCGGCAGCGTGTCCGACAAGGTGGTGCGCAACGCCAAATGCTCGGTCTATGTTGTCAGGGGGTAGGCGGACCTACTTCATGCCGCCGGCATAGCTGATTTCAAAGGTTTTCCCGCTTCTTAGGAAGCGCACCCGGTTTTCCCTGATCTCCACGACTCTGGCACCGGCAATTTCCCCCCCCTCACCCAGTAGCGATCCGTTCACCACCACTCTGCGCAGTGCTCTCTCCTCCTGCCAGGCAATTCCGGAAATAATCAGATTCCCATCCCCTCCGGCTGCTGTTTGATCCTCGCCTGTTGCTTGGGTTACCGGGGACGCCTGCTTTGCCGGCGTACTCTTTTGATCCGGCGCACTCGCTGTTCGCTGTGGGGTGGCTGCTCCGCTGCCGCTGGTAGGGGTGGCTGGGGTTGATGGTGCAGCTGCATGGGCGCTCTCCATAATCTGTGACTGCCTGGCAGTCTGATCGATCCCTCCCCCCTCTCCGTTGCTGGAGGTCCCCCTTTCCCGGAGTAGTGGGATGGCCAGGGTGCCGAGAAGTAGTATGGCTGCGATCAGGACGGGTATGGTCCGCCTCTTCCTGGAGGGTGGGTGGGTAGGGCGATAGCTGAGGACATTGCTCCTGACATCTGAGTCGCCGGGGCGTCTTGTCCTGCGCTCCTCCTCGATTTTTCGCAGTGCGTCCAGTATCAGGCTCATGGGTTTACCTCTGCTTGTTGGTGTCGGCCCGCGGTGAGGATATCGCCGGGAATCTGCCGCCGGTCTTCTGGTAGAGGCGCAGCAGGGTCTGCCCCCCTGGCCTGCCGTCTATCTTGATCCGCTCCGTTTCCTGGAACCTGCGCACCCCCTCCTCCGTTCTGGCGTCGAAAATGCCGTCAGGGCTCCCCTGGTAGAATCCGGCCGAGCGGAGCATCTCCTGGAGATGCCTTACCCCGCTCTGCTCCGACTCTTTTGCGGCTGGAGCCGCCTGATTTGGCGTTGGAGGGGGGGGAGGGGTGGCGGAGTCCCTGCCGACCGTGAGGAAGATGACCGCCGCTCCCAGGGAGAGGATTGCGGCTGTTGCCGGGAGTATCGGCCTTCTCCTCCGCGGTTCATCGGCCTGCATCAGGTCGGCGATCGCCCTGGCAGCCATGTCAGCGGAAATCTCGTGACTCTCCATTGTGTAGGCCAGGAGCAGTGTACGGTCGCAGCATCCGTTTATCAGGCGGGGGAGTCCACCCGAGTAGGCAGCAATTTTCCTCACTGCCGCCGGGGAGAGTGTTACCGGTTCCCTGCCGGCAGCGGCAACCCTGATGCGGTGGCGGATATAGGCGTGGATATCGGCGTCTTCCATCGGCCGGAGGTGGTAGCGGACAGTGATCCTCTGTCTCAGCTGGCGCAGCTCCTCGCGGCCGAGAAGCTCCTTGAGCTCCGGCTGGCCTACCAGGACTATCTGGATCAGTTTCTCGCGGGTTGTCTCCAGGTTGGAGATGAGGCGGACCTGCTCCAGGACCAGTGGGGAGAGGTTCTGCGCCTCGTCGATCACCAGCACTACAGTCCGGCCGGCACTGTTTTCCCCAAGGAGGAAGTCGTTAAGGGCCTGGTGAAGCTCACGGGTCTCGTTGCTGGCCGAGAAGATGCCGAACTCCCGGTTGATCTCCTGCAGGAGCCCGAGGGGGGAGATGGCAGGGTTGAAGATCAGGGCGCTGCGATGGCTCTCGGGCGAGAGTTGTCCCAGGAGGGTGCGGATAATGGTCGTCTTGCCGGCCCCCACCTCTCCGGAGAGCTCGATGAAGCCGGCCCTGGTTTCGATGGCGTAGAGCAGGTGGGCGTAGGCTTCCTGGTGGCACCTGCTCAAGAAGAGGAAGTCGGGGTTGGGGGTAAGGGTGAATGGTGGCTCCCTGAAGCCGAAATAGTCCCAGTACATTTACTCCTCGAATCAGAGCCAGATTCCCTGCATTTCGGCTTCCCTAAGTGGCTTGCCGGTCTCATGGCGCAGGTAGGCAAGAATTTCAGCCAGGCTTGCCCGGATGATCTCTTCGTCACGGGGGAACTCGTGGGGTGAGAGTTCCAGGGTCAAGGTGTCGTTGTAATCCGTGTTGCGCAGGTGATTCAGGAACCGGGTGAGCGGCAGCATGCCATGGCCGGGAATCAGGTGCTCCTTGCCGTGACCGTAGTCGGAGAAGTGGATGTTCCTGATCCTGCCGCTGTTGTAGCAGAGGTAGAAGTCGTTGATGAAGTTGGCCTTGCCCGAACCCATGTGGGTGGTGTCGAAGGTCATGTAGAGATTTCTTTCCGTAATGAACTCCAGCATCTTGTGGGTATCGGCGAGAATGTTCGGATTGATCTTGTATTTCCCTGTCCAAGGCATGTTTTCCAGGGTGATGGTTACTGCCCCCTGGCCGATCTCCTCCTGAAAGTCGTTGATCCGGTAGAGCCAGCGCCAGAAGCGGAGCTCAAGTCCGAGCCAGGATGGCGGGTGGAAGTTGACAAGGGGGACCCCGGCTTCAGCGGCTATCTCGACTGCCCTTTTGAGGGAGTCTATCTGGTCTCCCCAGCCGAACAGCGGCATGAATGGGGCGTGGATGGAGAGGATAGGCATGATCCCGGAGAGCTCTTCAAGCAGATCGCGTACATTGACCCTTTCGAAGTCCTGGTTGATTATCAGCTCCAGTCCATCGAATCCAGCCTCACGGGCTATTTCGAAGTTCTTTCTCAGGGGGAAGACAAAGAGTGTCCCTGATGAAATGGAGATCTGCATTCAGTCACTTCTCCCGTGTCGGCGGCAAAACCGTCATCACTTTAACCCATCAGGTGGAGATAAAGTCAAGCAGATAGCGTTTGCGGACAATTTGCAGGAAACAGTCGATCCCCTTAAGGGCGGTCCTGAACTGCTCCCTTTCCTTAGCCGGCATGCATCTGGGGTCCACATGGTTGGATGGTGGAGTCCTGGCGGCAATTTCCTGCAGCTGCGACTGGACACGAAGTCTGACCAGAAAAGAGAAAGCCGCCTCGATTCTCTTCAGATCGCCGGCGGAGATCATCCCCAGCTCCCCCAGGAGAGAAAGCTTGTCCCAGGTATTCCCACCGACGAAGCCTGCCTCGAGTGCCATGAGAGTTGAGCCCAGGGTTACGGCGAAGATGCCGGACCTCTTGACGTCGACCTTCCCCCGCTGCTCTCCCCTTCGCTCGACCCGGATACGACGGAAAAAGGTGAGCGGCGACGGGAAGCGCGTCGCATGGCGTGCCAGGTTGGGGAAGAAGTGTGGGGTGAGCCAGACGGCGCTGCGGATATGGTCGCGCAGCTCCTTGCATAGCCCATCGTCGCCGTGCAGGGGGCTGAGATCCTGTAAGAGGCAGAAGTCGAGAATGTTTTCAGGGGTAGGGGCTATTATCCACTCTTCGACGAGCTGCTTCCATTCGCTGACGCTGTGGCACCAGCGGGGGTTGCTGGCCATGACGTTGCCAGGGCAACGGGGAACGCCGATTGCGTCGAGCGAATCGACCAGGCGAGTGGCAAAACGGTTGACCTCGATCAGCTTTTCCGCCGGGAAGTCGTCCGGGTAGACGATGGCG
This sequence comes from uncultured Geobacter sp., assembly GCA_937871715.1. Classification (GTDB taxonomy): domain Bacteria; phylum Desulfobacterota; class Desulfuromonadia; order Geobacterales; family DSM-12255; genus CALMBF01. The sequence goes on from CALMOE010000106.1 coordinate 11,746, forward strand.
CTGTCCTGGTCTGTGCGCAGGGTCTGCTCTCCCCGCCCTTCACTGCCGAGGGTGAGGTATGTGGCCCCATCGGGCAGGCAGATCCCCTCATTGATTTCCAGCAGGGCGATGAGTCGCCGGGAGATGGTGTAGTTGACCTTGGCGATCATCTGCACGATGCTTTTGGCATCGACTGGCACGGTAATGATGCACCCTACCGTGTCGAGCATCTTTATGCCGAGCTCCTTCAGAACCTCGATGGATTTGGCGGCCTCTATCTCGCGATAAAGCTGGAGAGGCGTGATAATCTCATTGTCGTTGACGGGCATAACAACCTCATCCGCGTCCGCATCTTCAGGAAATCAACTCTGCTGAATGCCGCCGTCAATCCCTTCGGCAAAGGGGACGGTGAAGGAGAATACCGCTCCGGCCCCCAGTTCGCTTTCGACCCATATCTTGCCGCCGAGTTTCTCCACGATCTCCCTGGAGATGGTCAGGCCCAGTCCGGTGCCGAGGGGATGGGACTTCTGGGGATCGCGCACCTGGTGGAAGCGGTCGAAAACCTGCTCCAACCGGTCTGGCGGGATGCCGGGTCCTTCGTCCGTCACGCTTATCAGGGCGAACATCCCCTCTCTTCTGCCGTTGATATGCACCTTCCCCCCTTCGGGTGAGAACTTTACCGCATTGGTGAGGAGGTTCGTCAGTACCTGGTGGAGCCAGTCCGCGTCAGCATAAACGGGGGGGAGGCCGCTTTCGATCGTGCTCTCCACCAAGATCCCCTTCTCCACCAGAATGGGGTGGGTGGTGCCGAGCGCCCTGGCAAATATCGGTTCCAGCTCCAGAGGTTCGGAGTGCAGCTCCATGCGGCCCGCCTCGATCTTCGAGAGATCGAGCAGGTCGTTGATCATCCGGGTCAGCCGCTCCGCCTCGCTGTGGATGATGCCGACGAATTTCCTCCGTTTGTCCGCGTCGTCAACCTCGTAGCGAAGCAGGATCTCGGAAAATGACTGGATGGAGGTCAGGGGGGTGCGCAGTTCGTGACTCACTGTGGAGAGGAAATCGCTCTTGAGACGATCCAGCTCCAGCAGGCGGGCATTGGCCTTCTCCAGTTCGGCCGTGCGCCGGGCCACCTTCTCCTCCATGGCATGGCTGTATGCCTGGACTTCGGCGTAGAGCTGAGCATTGACCGCCGCCATGGCGAGCTGGTTGGCCAGGGCGGCGAAAAGCCCGACAAACTCTTCGGTGAAGTGCATGGGGCCGCGGGTCGCATAGGCGGTGAGTACGCCGATCACCCGTCCCTCGTAGGTCATGGGGGCGTGGATGAAGGCGCTGACCGGCACGTCCTTGACCAGTCGGGAAAACTGCAGCGGCTTGTCGATCTCCCGGGTATCCCCCACAACCACCGGCTTGGCATCGAGGAAGCAGAGGCCGAAGTAGGTCTCCCTGGAGGGTACCATGGCGGAGCCCTCCACGAAATCGGCGGTTAGCCCGACATGGCTGCGGATCCTCAGGATGCCGTCGTCGTTCTGCAGCCGCACCGCCAGGTGCTCGAAGCCGAACTCCCGTTGGATCAGCAGGAGCACCTCCTGGATGAGCGTGTCGATATCCAGGCTTCTCGAAAGGGCGTGGGATGCCTCGTGGAGGACCACCAGCTCCCGCAGCCGCCGTTCCAGGGCATCCCGGCTTTCCGCCAGGGTCAGGGAGACCCCGCCGAAGATGTCCAGGATCTCCACGGCCCGGTCCCTGGGCCAGGCGAGGGTGCTGTTGATGATCATCCTCGCCGACGGTGCGCCGATGGCGCTGGCCAGGCAGCGCTCGGTAGTTTCGAGCAGCAGCTGGGGGGATGAGCGTTCCGGAAGGGCTCCCAGCACATCATGTGCCATTCTGGCGCCGACGAATCGCGCCAGAAGCTCTTCCAGGTCGGCCCTGGTGGCCCATGCGGCCGGGAGTTCGGTACGGCTGGATTCCTCCTTCGGGGGGGGGGAGAGCAGGCTGAAGGTGATGAAGGCCCCCAGGTTGAACACCAGGGACCAGATCAGGGCATGGGTCCAGGTGTCGAAGCCATGCAGCCCGAAGAGCGCCCTGGGGCGGAGCAGCTCGACCCCCCACGGCCCGTGGGTCAGGAGCGATGCGTCTATCCAGCCGGAATCTACGAAGCTGGGGACGAGCAGGGTATAGGTCCATACGCCGAAGCCTGCAACCAGTCCTGCCAGCGCGCCGGTCCGGGTCCCCCCTTTCCAGTAGAGGCCGAGAAGAACGGCGGGGGCAAACTGGAACACGGCGGAGAAGGAGAGCAGGCCGGTGGCGACCAGGGTGTGGGACTCGCCGATCCACCTGTTGAAGCCGTAGCCGAGCAGCACCACGCCGAAGATGACGGCCCGCTTGGTGTAGAGTAGCGGGCGGGAGATGTCCACCCCCCCAGCGCGGAACTCCGGGAAGACGCTCCCCACTAGGGCGACCCCGTAATGGTGAAGAATCATGGTAGCAAGGGCGACCGCCTCGACGATGACCATGCTGGTAGCGGCGGAGAACCCCCCCAGGTAGGCGAGAAACGCCAGGCCGGTATGCCCCCTGGATAGTGGCAGGGAGATCATGAAGAAGTCCGGGCTGAGGTTTCCTCCGTAAAGGCGCCCGACCAGGGCCACCGGGAGCACGAGGAGGTTGATGAGCAGCAGGTAGGCCGGAAAGGCCCATGTCGTTGTCAAGAGGTGCCTCTCCCGCACGTTTTCGACGGCAAGCATATGGAACTGGCGGGGGAGGAGGACCACGGCCGATGCGGAGAGCACGCTCAGCGCTGCCCAGGCGGAGAGGGATGTTCCCGACCCCTCGCCGAGCAGGAAGAGGCGCGACAGGTTCTGGTCCGCCATTGCCCGCTCGAACACCTCGAACAGCCCGCCGCCAATGCCAAAGGTGATGTAGAGGCCGATCACCAGGAAGGCGCCGAGTTTCACCGCGCTCTCGAAGGCGATCGCCGCGACCATCCCCTCGTGCCGCTCGGTGGCGACCAGGCTCCTGGCACCGAACAGCCCGGCAAAGATCGACAGCCCCATGGCGGCCCAGAAGGACGCATCGTCGAAAATACCAGATGCCGCGGCTCTCCCGGTGAGCAGGTTGAAGGTGTAGCCGACCGCCTTTAGCTGGAGCCCTATGTAGGGGGTGATGCCGACCACCATCAGGGTAGTGGCGAGGGCACCCACTGCCCACCCCTTGCCGTACATGACTTCGAGCAGGTCGGGGAGGCTGGTGACACCTTCGGCCCGGCAGTAGGAGACGAGGCGTTTCAACAGGGAGGGTGCCAGGAGGAAAATGAGGGTCGGGCCAATATAGATCGGAAGAAATCCAAGGCCAGTCGATGCCGCCAGGCCGACGCTGCCGTAATAGGTCCAGGAGGTACAGTAGACCGCCAGGGAAAAACTGTACACCCATGGGTTGTCCACCGGGCTGCGCCCCATCTCCCTCGCCTTGTCACTGGCGTAAGCGATGGCGAACAGGCCGAGGAGATAGACGAAGCCGAGAAAGGCGACCCAGAAGGTATTGCTCACGGTTCATTCCTCCGGGTGAGCAGCCAGCTGGCCAGCACCAGCACCAACCAGACCATGAACAGATAGAAGGGGAGGGTCGGTATGCCCAGCAGGCTGCCCGGCTGGTTGAATGCCCCAAGCAGAGGGGAGTAGAGGGCCACTAGCCCCAGGGAGAAGAGAGCGGCAAGTCGGCGCGAGCTTGGATTCATCTGCAGATCTCCATAAGTGCTTTTCACTGTTCAAGGTTTAGGGCACTGTTGACCTTGAACCTGTGAACGCCTTAAAATTTCGACGTCTGCCAGCGCAGGAGCAGATGCTGATCGCAGAAGGACTTTGCCTCTGCAAGGGTCCTGACCCCACGCCCCGGCAGCAGTATCATGAGTCCGAGGAAGATCTGCGCCGCTGCGCGGGCATCTCCCAGGGAGCTGTGCCGCCCCTCGATGGTGATCCCCATCCGCTCTGCAATGGCATCCAGGCTGTGCCCCTCGATCTCCTTGTGAAGGGCATAGGAGAGGAAAATGGTGTCGAGGACCGGGTTGTCGATCGGGGGGAGCCCGGTCTCGGCTGCGGCCATGTCCAGGCACTGCTTGTCGAATGCCGCGTTGTGGGCCACCAGTATGGAGTTCCCCAAGTATTCGACAAACTGGGGATATACTTCGCTCATGGCCGGGGCATCTGCCACCATCCGGTCATCGATCCCGTGGATTTCCGTCGACTCTGGGGGTATTGGCCTCCCCGGGTTTACCAGGGTGTTGAAGATGTCGCTGTTCTGAATCCGCCCCCTTTGGATGCGTATCGCGCTGATGCTGACGACCCTGTCCCCATGGGAAAGCTGCAGCCCGGTGGTCTCGGTGTCGACAACCACGTAATCCAGATCCGCCAGCTCTGCCTGGAGCAGATCTTCCCGCTCCAGAACCGGCCTCGGCAGAAACAGGTCGAAGTTGTAAAATTCCGGCTCCCCCTCGATCAACCCCACTGCACAGTTTGATTCCGCAGCGGCGGTCGCCTGAAGCAGGGCCAACCGGACCTCCATCGACTCTCCCGAGGAGCGGGTCCAGAGCTCTCCATGGTTTCTGCGCACCGCCTCTCCCAGGGGGATCGGCTCTTCCCCGGCAGACACGAGTTCAAGTGATTCCAGTTCGTTTGGGTCTCCGGCAAAGGGACCACTGACCCGGAAGGTCGTCACCACGGCCCCGTCCTCCACCTTCAGGTTTGCGCCAATCCCTATCTGGCCGGCACCTCTCTGCTCAAGCCAGTGAAGGGTGCATCTCAAGGAGGCCACCCAGGAGAAAGGCTCCACCAGCACAGCGGGAATCGGCTGGTCGCTGCCGATCTCGATGGAGATTCCAGGAAGCGAACTCACCGCTTCCTCAAGAAGTTCCCTGGGATTGGAGGGGACGGCGGGCCAGCGCGACGTCCGGGCACTGCTTGCGGCCTCCTCAATGGCCGTCAGCCGTACGCTCAGTCGGTCCATCTCCTCTGCCAGCGCAGACAGAAACTCCCGTTGTTTCTCAGCCGACATCTGCTGATGGCGCTGCAAGGTTTCGATCAGCGCATGGGAGGTAGCCACCGGTCCCCTCAGGAGAAGGGGCATCTCCAGCAGGGTCTCCTCGAACCGCGTGTCTTCCCCGGAGAGAGCGTTCAGATTCCTGAAGACCAGGAGAAATCCGGCCCTTTCCCCGCCTGGGCCGGGGATGACCGACAGGGAGCCTTTCAGGAGCTTTCCGTCCCTGAGGGGGAAAATCACCTCTTCAACAGCCTCCCGCCCCGGCTCCCATCCCCGGCGAAGCCGGTCCATGTGGAAACCGAGACGCTCACCGGGAAAGATGCGTGACAGGGGGGATCCTATGCCGGAACTGTATCCCCGCCCAAGGATGATCCGGGCACGGGGGTTCATCAGTATCGTTTCTGCGGCCTCGTTGGCCACGATCACGCCATCGACCATGGTACGGAGCACGGTCGCCAGGCGATTACGTTCCTCCTGCAGGGTCATGGTAGCATCGCGCACGCGCCCTTCCAGTTCATTGTACGCCTTGCCCAGGTTCTCGGCCATGAGGTTGAACTCGATGGCCAGCTCTTTGATTTCATCCCCGGCGTCTATCTTGATGCGGTGATCCAGGTTGATGCGGGAGATTATCTCGGCACCACGGGTTATCTCCAGGATGGGGCGCATGTACTGATCCGCCATCCACCAGGCCATGGTGGCGACCAGGATGACGAAGAGGATGGTGAACAGGGCAACCTGGCGGCTAACCATATATAAATGCCCGAACACCTGGGAATCCGGTTGGACCACGGCGAGAAACCAGCCCTTCGGAACTGTGCCCCCCGGGGGGGCCACGGCAGTGACTCCGGCTAAATAGGTCGCGTTGCCTGATTTGAAGGTTGTCCAACCGGGTTCCAGCTCTTCAGGGGGGGGGAGTGGCGTTGCCTGGCCCCCCGCCAGGCGCTCACCCCTGGCAGTGAACAGCACCACTTCCCCTGTCTTCTCCTTGCCGGGCTGCTCAATGGCCCATCTGACCCCTTCCGGGATAAAGTATATCGCCAGAGTACCGACTGGGCTACCGCTGCTGCCCGCTACTGCCACCCGGTAGGCAAGCTCCTTTCCCGTTGTCGATACAAAGGGGGAGCCATTGCCGGGCGGGACCGAGCCGCCTCCGGGAACCAGGTCGATTCTCACTGTGCCGGGAACGGATTTCCTCGCCGAAGAAATGAGCTGTTCCGGAAACGGTCCCGACTCCGCCAGGTATGAGACCACCTCGGGAGAGGCCGCCAGCCCGGTGGCCGCTTGCTGAACGAGGTGCAGTTCTCCGCGCAGTTGATCCGTCAGCTGCCTCGCTTCATGGGCGAGCTGGTTGCCGCGGATCCCCTCGATATCGCTGCGGACCATGAAGAAGAGGGACGCCAGCGCAGCCAACAGGGGGAGAACCGCCAGGCCGGTGAGGGAGACGATCATCCGGTGACGCAGGCTTCTTTTCTTGGGGGATGAACCGGCCTGTCTGGCAATCATCACGGTTCTATCATTTCGCGGATCTTTTCCAGCAGTTCCGCGGCATTGAAAGGTTTGGTAATGTATTCATCTGCACCTACCTCCAGACCTTTCTTTCGTTCGAGGGCCTGCCCCTTGGCGGTGAGCATGACCACCTTTGTCCCGGCAAGCTCATCGCACCCCTTGATGATTCTGCATACCTCGTAGCCATCCTTCCTGGGCATGCTTATATCCAGCAGAATCAGATCCGGCCGGATGCGCCCGGCCACTTCCAGGGCCTCTTCCCCGTCCCGTGCCGTATGGACTTCATACCCCTCCATGTCCAGGATAAACTCAATTGACATCAGGATGTTTGGTTCGTCGTCCACGGCAAGAATCTTTTTCTTCCCCATTAGCTACTCTCCGGATTTAGATATAGTTTCCCATTACTGGCTGACTTCAGCTATCTGCTGATAAAGAAGCCGCTGCAGAGTGGTCAGGTCCTCCAGCCCGGACTTCAGGCGCTCCCTGGAGACGTGGCCGAGAACGTCAGGATTGAGGAAATACTCCTCCCCCTCTCCGCCGTGGGCGATCTCCAGCTTGATCTGGCAGCGGACGAATTCGTTCAGGGCGAGCAGAAGGCGGTCGGCTATGGCAACCCCCAACCCTCCCCCTGCCAAAAGGGCCCTGATCCTTGCAGCAGTTGATGTCTCCCTGATGCCGGATAGGATGGCCAGCATCCTTACCGAGGCGACCAGGGGCCTGGTGGCCATCTCCTCCATTGAGAATTGGCCACGGTGACTGCCGCTTCTTGCGGTGCGGAAGCGGCCGAACATCCCCAGGGCGACTGGCATGGTCGCCACCCTGCGGGCAAGCTGGCGGAACTCCTCCCTCTGACTCTCCCAGGCAAGGAAGGCGGCGGACATCTCCATGACACGATCGCTCAGATCCTTGTCCCCCCATATGGGGCGAAGGTCGGCGATCAACTCTATGCCCCTGTCATAGGGGGTGGCCATGGCAGGATCGAATTTACCCCCCCCGCCACTCTGCCCCGGGACCATGGGGCCGATGGAGTCAAGCAACTGCTCCCGCCAATTGCCGATGGAGCCGTGCCAGAATATGGTGCCGCCACCTCTCAGCCCTGGCTGAGTCGGGATGCCGCAGTCGGCGAGGATCGCCATGAGCCTGATGGCGAGGCGGTGGAAATACTGATGACTCTGCGCGTCGCTCTCTTCGTGTGCGAGGATGATGCAATTCTGCCCACCGAGGGTGCTCTCCATTCGCCCGAGAGAGTCGGCAGCCAGCAGGCACCAGGAGCCCTGCGGCGCCGGCTCCCCCTCCTGGCGAAGGTGCTCCACGGCAATGGTGCAGGAGGTGATGAGCAGGGTTTCGAGGGTGGTGCTGAGGAACTCCTGGAAAGTCCCTGCGGAAGAGCGTGTGGCGAAATGCCGTCTGGAGGTGTCGCACAGTCTCGCGTAAAGTGGGGGGAGTTCATGGGCAAGGCGTGCTTCCGACAGTTTTGCCATGGTGGCGTTGAACTCCGCGGCCATGCTGCTGTCCAGGCTCTCTTCACTGAGTAGTTCATCCCTGATCCTGCGCAGCAGGGCAAGGCTCTCCCCGGTCTCAAGCTCCGCCATCCTGAAGGCAAGGCGCTTCTGTATACTCTCCAGCAGGCGTCTGCTCCCTCTGGATGACAACGTCTTTTCCGTATCTTGGCTGACCGGGATCATCGTCCTCGCTTTCCCTCCAATGTGTGCTCTGCCTACTGCAGGTTTCCGTGAACCTCATCGGCGAGGAAGCGCCTTATCTCCATTGAAGGTGGTTCACTGAACCTGGAGACGACGATCATTATGGCAAGAACCAGAGGGGCGCCGCAGAGGGCGGAGGCAGTCAGGGGGAAGAGGGTGTTCACCAGGGGTAGCACTCCGCCAAGGAGGGGTTGGGCAAATGTGACGAGAACACCGGTGAGCATTCCGCAGATTACCCCCATCCTGGTGGTGCCGCTCCACCATATGCCGAGGAGGAAGGCCGGGAAGATGGTGTTGCCGGCCAGGGCGAAGGCGACTGCCGCTATCTCCGCTATCAGCCCGGGGGGCTTGAGTGAGCCCAGGAGTACCAGGGCTGCCAGCAATAGGGTTGCCCCCTTGGCCAGCTTCATCCTGCGCCCCTCGCTGGCCCTGGGATTCACCAGGCGGTAGTAGATGTCGTAGGAGATGGAAGCCGCGCCTGTCATGAGGAGCCCGGCAACGTTGAAAAAAGCGGCGCTGACCGCACCCGCGGCCAGCATCCCCACCAGCCACTGGGGGAGGCCGCCGAGGAGGGCGGTACGCACCACCACGTTGTCGGCCATGGCGCGGGCCGCCTCCGGGGTGAGGTTGATGCCGCCTCGGGCTTCGATGAGCCTGCCGAAGACGGCGTAGGCCGGAGCCGACCAGTAGATCAGGGCGATGAAGAACAGCCCCCAGACCACGCTCCAGCGGGCGTCGCGCACGTTGGAGACGGTGTAGAAGCGGGAGAGGACATGGGGGAGGCCGGCTGTGCCGAGCATCAGGGTGAAGCAGAGGGCGGTCCAGTGGAAGGGGCCTGAGTGAACAAAGGGGGAGGCCATGTTGATGTTGAATTCCCTTGAGAGGTCGGCAATGGCCGTGCCGTAGCCGAACTGGGGCATTATCCAGAAGTAGCCGAGACGCTTTGCGAGGAACATCAGTGGGAGGATGAAGGTGACGATGAGGACCGAGTACTGCAACTTCTGGCTGCGGGCAACGCCGAGGCTGCCCGAGATGACGATGTACCCCATGAGGATGCAGGCGCCGAGGATCACCCCGCTGGAGTAGTCGATGCCGATCAGCCAGGCGAAGAGGATGCCGATCCCCTTGAACTGGGCGATGCTGTAGATGAGTGTTATGGCTATGGAGATGGCGGCCGAGATCAGCCGGGCTGCGTTGGATTCGTAACGTTCGCCGATGAAGTCCGGTGCGGTGTACTTGCCGAAACGGCGGAGCTGGCCGGCGAGGAGCACCAGGAGGAGGACGTAACCCCCGGTCCAGCCGATGACGTAGGCAAGGGCCGAGTAGCCGTAGAGGTAGATCAGGCCGGCTATGCCGAGGAAACTGGCCGCGCTCATCCAGTTGCTTGCAATGGCAGCGCCGCCGCCGATCCTGCCGGTATAGCGCCCGGAGACGCCGTACTCCGAGCTCTCCCTGGTCTTGTAGAGCAGCCCGGCGATGACGAAGAGGAGGAGCACGCCGAAGACGAAGAGCATGGGAACCAGTTTCTGCCCGGTGTCAGTCATAAAAACCGTCCCTTCGCCTGCTCTGCCGTTCGCTGAGCCGGTCGATCCCCAGGTTGAACAGGGCGCAGATTATGATGAACCATAGTGGGAGCATCTGGGCGGTGAACCAGAAGTGGAAGGGGAGGCCAAAGAAGTTGAACTCGGTCAGCCAGCTCCCCTTGTCATATACGTTGACTAGCGCCAGGAGCAGCTGGAAACCGAAGGTGACCACCCCCCAGCCGAGGAGGGAGGCAAGCATGATGGTCACCTCCCCCTTCATCTGCTCTCCCTTGGGGCGGAGCAGGTTTACCCGGCAGCTTTCTGGCTCTTTTTGCATGACATTATCCTCCTTCTTGAGGGGATATGGGGACGGCAGTCGGAGAGTTTCCTGGTGGGAGCGTCACTTGACGATCTCCCGCAGCACGGATGTGGCGTAGGCCCCCTTGGGGAGGGCAAACTCCAGCAGCAGGCAATCCCTCTCCTGGCTGACAACGGGATCGTGGATAGGGACCCTCAGGGGGCGCCTCTCCCCTTCGAGCCTGAGCCCCCCATCCCGGCTGAACAACTCGGCGGTGAGACCGGCCTCTTCCAGGATGCGGGCCTCCACTGCGGCGGCAACCCCTTGGGGCCGGAGCATCTTCCGGCCGAACATCGGCCCGGTTGCCGAGATCTCGAAGGCTGCCACGCGCGGCATGGCCTCCTCTGTCTCCTCCACCAGGAAGCAGGCAGCGTTGGCATGCTTGCAGGCGATGTCACCCGGCAGGATGGCGTCGATTTCACCGATGCGGGCTGCCACCACCCGATCGAAAAGCTCGGACTGGCTGGCGGAGAGGTAGAGGGAGAACAGGCGCGGGTGAATGCACTTGACGGCACGTTGCCAATCCCCCGGCCTGCGCAGCAGGCTCCTGACTATCTCCCTTTCCGTGCGGCAACTCCCGGGGAGGAGCTCCAGCGACTCGGCCAGTTCGCCGCGGATGAATGCGGCAATCCCCTGCTGCCAGCGTTCGTCCCTCACACCTTCGGGGTTGCCGATGATAGCCCTGATCGCCCCCTCGTCATCCCCCTGGAGGAGCCTTCGCCCGACCAGGCCAGAGTTCCCCTGGCTGCCGTAGCGCTGCTCGCCGAAATAGTTCGGCACCCCCCGCCTTGCCAGGATATCCACCACCGCCTGGGCACTCTGGCTGGCCCCCTCCTTCACCTGGCGCAGCCTGATGCGGAACCTGTTGCCTGACAGGTGGCCGAGGCGCAGCTTGTTGATGTGCCGCTCGGCGGAGAGGATGCGCACCCCGGGGATCTCCAGCTTGAGGAGCTCCTCCGGCGGGATGCGGGGGATGGACACCGTCTGCCTGGTGACCCCGCGGGCATCCTTCATCCCGGCGTAACCCAGCTCCCGCTCCGGCAGATTGACCCCCCTGGCCAGGCGGCGGAGCATCTCCAGGGTTGTCATCCCCCGCTTCTCCACCAGGGCGTAGGTGTGCTCTCCGCTGCCGCACGGTGCGTAGAGGGGGAGTTCGTTTACCTCGAAATCCTCGGCGCTCTCCTTGAAGATGCCGCCGCTGCCGGGTATCTCCACTGTCAGGAATGGGTATGCCGTGGTAATCATATCTTCCGGTAGTGGACGAAGTGGATTTTCTTCCCTTCGGCCATGAATTTCAGCATGTACTTGGAGCGGTGGTAACCCTCGAGCTCGTGCCTGTACAGGTCGGGCTTGAGCAGGTTGGTGAAGCCGGCGACCTGCGGCATGAAGGCGGCCACGTCCTGGCCGTAATCCTCGAAGTCGGTGGCGAAGTGGAAGTCTGCCCCGGCTGCCAGGTAAGGGTGGAGGAACTCCAGAAAACTGCTGCTCACCAGGCGCCGCTTGCGGTGGCGCTTTTTCGGCCAGGGGTCTGGGCAGTTTATGTACACCGCCGTAAGCGACCCCTTGGGGATGTGGGTGGTGATGAACTCCCGTGCCTCCACCCGCAGCACCCGTACGTTGGTGAGGCCGCTCTTCTCCAGGCGGCGGCAGGTCTTGTCGCACCCCTTGTTGTAGTAGTCGATGGCGATGAAGTTGATACCGGGCTTTTCTGCGGCGGTCTTGGCGATGAAGTCGCCGATACCGCAGCCGATCTCCAGGGCAATGGGGTTGTCGTTGCCGAATGCCTTAATCCAGTCTATGGGGCTCTCCAGCTCTTCCGGGCGGAGGAAGAGGGGGGAGCTGATTTCAATCATGGTTTGCATGGTTGCTGTCCTCGGTAAACGGTAAGCTGGGCTATAAATAGCACAGGACCGCACCATGCCGGAAGGGGAAATTGGTGCAGCTAATGTGGTGATGCTTGCCTTATGCCACTTCACATGTCGACGAAGTAGAGTTGCCAGGCATCGTCCATGCTCTCCCTGGTCATCACCGGCGGCTGCCTGTAATAGCGGGCGTTCACCAGGATATGGCTAACCAGGTCCCGGGGATGGCAGGCATTGAAGTTTACGGCGAGACGCCGGTAGTAGTGGGAGACCAGATAGTCGAACACTTCTGCCTTGAACTCCACGCCGCTGGCGCTGCAGACCCTGATGAATATCTCCCTGAACTGCTCCACTGTCGGGTGGTCGATCTTGATCTTGTACTGGATGCGGCGCAGGAAGGCCTCGTCAACCAGCTGCCTCGGCTCCAGGTTGGTGGAGAAGATCACCAGCATGTCGAAGGGGATGGCGAACTTCATCCCGGTATGCAGGGTCATGTAGTCCACCCCCCTGTCAAGGGGGACGATCCAGCGGTTCAAAAGGTGCTGGGGGTCGATCTGCTGCCGGCCGAAGTCGTCGATGATGAACATCCCGTTGTTGGCCTTCATCTGCAGGGACGCCTCGTAGTATTTGGAAACCGGGTTGAAGTCCAGGTCGAGCATGCGCAGCACCAGCTCTCCTCCGGCGATGATCACCGGCCTGCGGATCTTCACCCAGCGCGGGTCTCCGCCATGATCGCCGTCGACCGGCTGGTGGTTCACCGGGTCGAAGATGGCGATGATCTCCCCTCCGACCGTGATCGCATGGGGGATGAAGATGCTGTCCGGCAGGATGTTGCCGATGGTTTCTGCTATGGCCGTCTTGCCGTTGCCGGCCGGGCCGTAGAGGAAAACCGCCCTCCCCGAGCTGATGGCCGGGCCGAGGAGCTTGAGGGTTTCATCGCCAATGATCAGGTGGGAGAATGCCTGCTGCACGCTTTCGCTGGAGACGATGGCGCTCCTGATGGTCTGCAGTTCCGCCATCTCCCGGTAGGAGGTTAGGGTGACCGGGGCCGGTCCCACGTAGCGGCAGACTTCGAGGAGCTCTTTCCCCCTGCTTCTGCCGCTGTCGGACAGCTTGTAGGTGTAGGTGACCGCCGCGTACCCTCCCCCCCCCAGCACCTCGACGAGCTTGTCTCGGCGCAAAATCTCCATGAGCCGTTCGCAGACGCCGAGGGAGAGCCTGACCCGTTCCGCCACATCGGCCAGCCTGAACTCCCCCATGAAGAGGAGGTGCTTCAGTACCAGGTCCAGCAGCTGTCGGCTCTCCAGGCCGGTCTCCTCGATTGTCTGGGGGGGGGGAGGGGTCAGCATGAAGAAGCGGCTGAGTTCGCTTTCCGACAGATAACCCAGTTCCACCAGGTTCTGGCCGATTCTCCCCCCGCAGCGGCGTTGCCGCTCGCAGGCCGCATCGAGCTGCTCCCTGGTAATCACCCCCTCCTTCAGCAGCCTGCTTCCCAGCTGTTCCATGGGACCACCTCCTATGGGCACGGCAGTGCCTCTCTTCTGCTCCATAGTGCAGATTATTGCCGGGCAACTACAACGACGAATGCTTCATGTCTGGTTTTCACACTGGGTGCTGGTCGCTTCCTTGCCGGCAGCCGGGCCTGTATCCTGGTTTGCGAAACCTGCCCCTCTGCTTCGCAGGATGCACTTGAAGGCCTGCAGCAGCCCCGGATCGTACTGGGTCCCGGCAAAGTCGTCCATGATATCCATCACCTTGGCTGGGTCCATCCCCTTGCGGTACGGCCTGTCCGAGGTCATGGCGTCAAAGCTGTCGGCAATGGAGATGATGCGCGACGGAAGCGGGATCTCCTCCGCCATGCTCATATCCGGGTACCCCTTGCCGTCATAACATTCATGGTGGTGCTTTATCCACTCCATGACCTCCTTTAGCTCTTCGATGTTGGAGAGTATCTGTGCCCCCTGCAGCGGGTGCTCCTTGATGATCTCCATCTCTTCCGGCTTCAGTTTCCCCGGTTTCTGCAGGATATGCTCGGGGGTCCCTATCTTGCCGATGTCATGGAGCAGCGCTGCAAGCTCGATGGGGAGAATCTTCTCCCGCGGCATCCCGATCTCCTCGCAGATGGCGGCGGATATCTTGGCCACGCGGCGCGAGTGTCCGTAGGTGTAGGGGTCCTTGGCGTCTATCGCCGAGGCCAGTGCTTCAACGGTGTTGATGAAGAGCTTCTGGATCCTCTCATAGAGCTGGGCCTTCTTGATTGCCGCGGCGATCTCCCCGGAAAGGGCATCCATCAGCTTGATCTCCTGGGAGCGGAACCCTTCTCCGGACTTCTTGTCGCTGGCAATGAGGATGCCGATATTCTTGTCATCGGTTACCAGCGGCACGCAGAGAGATGACCCCGGCAGAAAGGGGAGCTCTTTGGGCAGTTTCTTGACTGTGGCCACCTTTTTCCGGGCGAGGATGTCGCTGAAAGGGTCTGCTCCGGCATCGAAGCGCATGCCGCGGATTGCCTCTCCTGCCGAACCTATGCCGGACTGGACGTTGAGCATGCCGCTCCTGTCGTCCAACAGGAGGATGATGATGCTGTTAACCTCGATGGCGGAGCCGATCTCTTCCAGCGCCTGTGCGCAGATGGTGTCGATGTCGAGGGCGCTCCCCAGCTTGTGGGAGAGGGAGTAGATGAGGGAGAGCTCCTGGTAGAGGCGGACGATTTCGGAGGAGAGGTCTTCCAGCTCGGCTTCCAGGCGAAAGGCGTTCTCCATGCAGAATGCGGCCATTTTCAGCAGCGGATCGAGTTGCTCCCCCACTCCTCGGCAGGAGATGCTCCCCACCTTCTCCTCGCCGAACAGTACAGGCACCTCTCTTGACGGGAGGGAACTGCTCTTCGCCCCCTCCGCCAGTTCACCGGGGGGTGTCGCTGCCATGCTGTTCCCCTCCATGTCGGTGAAAATGATGGAAATCCCGCTGATGGCGGCCAATCCGTCTAGGATTCTGTGCAGGTTCTGCCCGGAAGGTGTAGTGGGTCTGATGCCCATTGTCATGGCAACTCCTTCACTTCAAGATTGCTCGCTCTATTTCATGGATAAGGGGTGAAAGCCCGAAAATAAGCGGCTTATCGTCCTGATGCGGGGCCGAAACCAGCCGCAGGTTGCCGTGTGGTTTTTCGTCCAGAACGAGGAGTAGGGGGGTGCCGGCCAGCTGCGGAACTTTCTTCAGGGCGGAGATGATCGTGTCGAGCTCCTCCTCTGCGTAGGTGCCTATGATTACGGCATTCGGGCCGAATTCGGTGCAGGAGATGGGGAGCCTTGTGTTGTTGCCAATGAGGGTGACCTGATACCCTTCGATACCGAGAAGCATCTGCAGTATACGTGACTCTTCGCTGTTTTTCGAAATGATGGCGATCCTTTTCCGCCCCATCTTCAGCGGCTCCATGGCCTGCAGCAGCTGGTTGCGCTCGAACGGCTTCCATATGTAGCCGTTGAAGGCGATGCTGATATCCTCCTGCGGTTCGACGTGGAAGTGGGCGAGGAAAAACGGGGTTCCCTCATCCTGCACGGCGGAGGCCAGGGTTTCCACCCCGGCTCTGTCGTCGGCCGTCTCCCCGATGATCAGATCAATGGGGGAATATTTGATCAGGTCGCAGGCCTTGTCATAGCTGACGGCGCCATAGGTACTGTAGCCCACGTTTTCCAGGGATTTTCTCAGGCACATCCTCTTCACCGTGTTCCTCACCACAACTAGGATCGGCCTGACCTCACCGGGCGAATGTCTGCTCTTCTCTCTAAGGGGGATTCCCCTGTCATGGAGTACTCCGTTGAAAAGAGGGATGGTGAAGCTGAAGGTGCTCCCTTCGCCTATGCGGCTCTCCACCCTGATGGTGCCGCCATGGATTTCGACGATCTTCTTGCAGATGGAAAGTCCCAGCCCGCTGCCGGCTGGCCGTTCCGGCACGTTGTCCAGGACCCTGTAGAATTCGTCGAAAATCTTCTCCTCTTCACCGGGGAATATCCCCTCTCCGGTGTCCCCCACGAAGAACTCTGCGAATTCAGTCCCCTTCCTAAAGCCGAGGGTGATGCTCCCCCGGCTGGTGAACTTGACCGCATTGCTCAGCAGGTTGATGATCACCTGGGTGATCTGCCCCCTGTCGGCCCTGACGGCGACAGGCTCAGGCGGAATATCCGACGTGAGCTCCAACCCCCTTTTCTCGGCGGCTGGTTGCATGACCTTCATCCCGGCGGTGATGAGCTCGGCGGCATCAACCATGCCGATGGCCGGCTCATGCTTGCCAGTCTCGATCTTGATGAGATCGAGCAGGTCATTGACCAGATTTGTCAGGCGCAGGCTTTCGCTCTGGATAACCTCCATGAATTCCCTCTCCGTCTCCCTGTCCAGGTCGCCGTAGCTGAGGAGAATCTCGGAGTAGGAGCGGATACCGGTGAGGGGGGTCCTGATCTCGTGGGCTATCTTGGCGAGAAAAGCGGTCTTCTCGCTGTCCAGGCGCTGAAGCCTGGCGTGCGCCTGGGAAAGGGCGTCCAGGGTGGCCTGCAGGTTCATGCTTCTGCGGCTAAGCTCGTTGCTCAGCCCCTGGAAATTTGTCTCCGCAAGGCGGAAGCGGCTCTCCTCTCCGGCAATGAAAGAGGCCACTTTCGCGGCGCACCAGCTGGTGAGGAGGTATGCTGTCAACTCGGCCGTGACTGGAAGGAGGTCCCCTGCCCCACTGGCATCCCCCATGAGTGCCATCAGGGCATAAAAGGCTGAGAATGACGCTCCGACTAGGAGTATGGCTGGGGGGGGGAGGCGGAGGGAGGTCAGGGCCATGAGCGGGAAGAAGGCAAACCTGAACTGGCTCCCTGCTCCGCCGCTGTAAAGGCAGATGGAGAGCAGGGGGATTAGCCACACCGAGGGGAGAAATTTCAGGATGCCTTCTTTCATCCTCTATCCGATGCGAGCAGTTGGTGTACCCTCTCCAGCACCTCCCTAGGGCTGAAGGGTTTTGTCATGAACTCGTCGGCCCCGGCTTTCATGCAGTTCTCCCGGTCGATCTCCTGCCCCATGCAGGTGAGGATGATGATGTGGGGAGAGCGTGAGCCGTTGGCCGATTTGAGTTGTCTGCAGAGGTGGAAACCGTCCATTTTCGGCATGATGAGGTCGAGGAAGACAACCTTTGGGGCAATCTCCCGGCATTTTGCCTCAGCCTCCTCGCCGTTCCGGGCTGTCTCGATGTCGTAACCCGCCTTGCTGAAGATAAAGCTGAGGGCGCGAACAATATGTGGTTCGTCGTCGACAACAAGAATATCAGTTTCTCGCATTGGTTGATCCTCGACATTTTGCGCTCCCCGCGGCTGCCGGACGGGGGTGGATGCACCTTATGCTGCAGCCAGTAAGAATTATCCCACAAATTCGGGGTTGGGCAACGGGGCGGCTGCCGGATGCGTTTTTCAGGCACTGCTACGTTGCGCTAATCCATTCCCTGTGGTATAGCTATCTGCTTGAAATATCGCCAAGAACGGGAAAATGCCATGAAATTTACGGAACTACAGCTCCCCGAGACGGTGCAGCGAGGCATTGCCTCCACCGGTTTCACCGACTGCACCCCCATCCAGGAGAAGACCCTCCCCATCGCCCTTTCCGGCAAGGATCTGGCCGGCCAGGCCCAGACCGGCACCGGCAAGACAGCAGCCTTCCTCATCGCCATGTTTGCCAGGCTTCTCACCCAGGAGCGGCGCGGGGACAAGCGCCAGCCAAGGGCATTGATCCTTGCCCCCACCAGGGAGCTGGTGGTGCAGATCGAAAAGGACGCCCAGCAGCTTGGAGCCCACTGCGGCTTCACCATCCAGGCGATCTACGGAGGGGTCGACTACATGCTGCAGCGCAATGCCCTGCGGGAGGGGGCCGACGTGGTCATCGGCACCCCGGGGCGGCTGATCGACTACCTGAAGCAGAAGGTCTACACCCTTGGGCAGATAGAGGTGCTGGTCATCGACGAGGCGGACCGGATGTTCGACATGGGGTTCATCGCCGATCTCCGCTTCATTCTCCGCCGCCTCCCCCCCTTCGACAAGCGGCAGAACCTGATGTTCTCCGCCACCCTGAGCCAGAGGGTGATGGAGCTGGCCTACGAGTTCATGAACGTGCCGGTGAAGGTTGAGGTAACCCCGGAGCAGATGACCGCCGAGAGGGTAGAGCAGGTGCTCTACCACGTCTCCCGCAGGGAGAAGTTCCCCCTCCTCCTGGGGCTACTGCGGCGGGAGGGTATGGAGCGGACCATGGTGTTCGTCAATACCAAGAAAGAGGCGGAGTTCCTCCACGACCGCCTCAATGCCAACGATTTCCCCTGCCGGGTGATCTCCGGCGACGTGGAGCAGAAGAAGAGGCTGCGCATCCTGGAAGACTTCAAGAGCGGCAAGCTCCCGATCATGATCGCCACCGACGTGGCGTCCCGTGGCCTGCATATCGAGGGGGTCTCCCACGTCATCAACTACGATCTCCCCCAGGATGCGGAGGATTACGTCCACCGCATAGGCCGTACCGCCCGGGCAGGGGCCGAGGGGAAGGCGATCTCCCTGGCCGACGAGGATGGCGCCTTCCACCTTGAGGAGATTCACGACTACATCAAGGAGAAGATCCCGGTGGAGTGGGCCGAGGACGAGCTCTTCGTTCACGACTACAAAAGGACCAAGCCGAACCTGAAGAAACTGGAGAGCCACCCCCACGGCGATGGGAAGAAGAGGGAGGGGGCCCCACCCAAGCGTCGCCGCCGCCCTCGTCAAAAAGGGGGGGAGAAACCCTCCGGCGGCACTGCATGATTTCTTGTATACAGCTGCCGCTTTTTTCGACTATTGCCGCATATTAACCTTTTTTTTTCGGCTTGCTTATGGTATTTAAGCGAGGGTAAAACTTTGCTTTATCCAATTACAAGGGGGAGGTAGTTTTGTATGGGGTACGAAGTAACCAACAAGCAACTTCTGAAATGGGTTGAGGAGATTGCGGCTCTCTGCAAGCCGGCCAATATCCACTGGTGCGACGGTTCACAGGAGGAGTACGACGGTCTCTGCAATCTTCTGGTGCAAAGCGGCACGTTCCGCAAGCTGAATCCGGAGAAAAGGCCCAACAGCTATCTCGCCTGGTCCGATCCGATCGACGTCGCCCGGGTGGAAGACCGTACCTTCATCTGCAGTCTCTCCAAGGATGATGCCGGCCCGACCAACAACTGGATGAACCCCAAGGAGATGAAGGAGAAGCTCAGCAAGCTCTTCAGCGGCTGCATGGAGGGGCGTACCATGTACGTCATCCCCTTCAGCATGGGCCCCCTGGGCTCCGACATCGCCAAGATCGGTGTGGAGATCTCCGACTCCCCCTACGTTGCAGTCAACATGCGCATCATGACCCGCATGGGGAAGCAGGTGCTGGACGTACTTGGTGACGGCGAGTTCATCCCCTGTATCCACTCCGTCGGTGCACCACTTGCCCCGGGGCAGCAGGATGTGGCCTGGCCGTGCAACAAGGAGAAGTACATTGTCCACTTCCCGGAGGAGCGGGCGATCTGGTCCTTCGGCTCCGGCTACGGCGGCAACGCCCTCCTCGGCAAGAAGTGCCTCGCCCTGCGCATCGCCTCCAAGATCGGCAAGGACGAGGGGTGGCTGGCCGAGCACATGCTCATCCTCGGCGTAGAGGCCCCGTCCGGCGAAAAGTCCTACGTGGGTGCCGCCTTCCCCAGCGCCTGCGGCAAGACCAACTTCGCCATGCTCATCCCCCCCAAGAGCTTCCAGGACAAGGGGTGGAAGGTTACCACCATCGGCGACGACATAGCCTGGATCAAGCCCGGCGCCGACGGACAGGTCTACGCCATCAACCCCGAGTACGGCTACTTCGGCGTTGCCCCCGGCACCAACTACAAGACCAACCCCAATGCCATGATCTCCTGCGAGAAGAACTCCATCTTCACCAACGTGGCCTTGACCTCTGACGGCGACGTCTGGTGGGAGGGGATGGATGGTGAGCCCCCAGCAAGGCTGACCGATTGGCAGGGTAACGAATGGACCCCCGGCTGCGGCCGCCCTGCAGCCCACCCCAACGCCCGTTTCACCGCCCCGGCCTCCCAGTGCCCATGCATAGATCCCGACTGGGAGAATCCCAAAGGGGTGCCGATCAGCGCCTTCATCTTCGGCGGCCGTCGCAAGGATACCGTTCCACTGGTTTACCAGGCATTCAACTGGAATTTCGGCGTCTATCTGGCGGCGACCCTCGGTTCCGAGACAACCGCCGCGGCGGTTGGCGCCACCGGCAACGTGCGTCGCGACCCCTTTGCCATGCTCCCCTTCTGCGGCTATCACATGGCGGACTACTTCGGCCACTGGCTCCAGTTCGGCCGCTCCATCCCCCGCCCGCCGCGGATCTTCAGCGTCAACTGGTTCCTCAAGGATGACGACGGCAAGTTCGCCTGGCCCGGTTACGGCGAAAACATGCGTGTCCTCAAGTGGATCATCGATCGCGTACAGGGTCATGCCGGGGCGGTCGAGTCCCCGCTGGGTTGGATGCCACGCTACCGGGACATGGAGTGGGATGGGCTCGACATCAGCAGGGAGAAATTCAACGAGCTCATGTCCGTTGACCGTGACGTCTGGCAGAACGAGGTCATCTCCCACGAGGAGCTGTTCGTCAAGATGTACGATCGTCTGCCGAAGGAGTTCCTCCATATGAGGGAGCTGATTCTCTCCAGCCTCTGGCGCTCTCCGGAGCACTGGGAACAGATCGGCGACGCCCATCCCGAGGGGTGGAACGAGTAACAGTTCCGCAATGCCCAACAAAAAAGCCCCCGCCAGCAAAGGCGGGGGCTTTTTTTGCGTCTGCAGCTGGCAGTTAGATCAGGTCGATGACCGCCTTGACGGTCTTCTCGATCCCCTCGGCCGCCTCGCCGATATGTCCGGCGAGCATGTAGGCCGGGGTGGATACGATCCTGTTCTCGCTGTCCACCACGAACTCGGTCACCGGGCACTCCACGTGGCAGCTGCCTGTGGCGTTGATGGCCGCAGCTGTAGCGGCATCGTTGCCGATGGTCAGCTTGGGGGAGCACTCCTTCCCCAGGATGGCGGCGATCAGTGCCGGGGCGATGCAGATGGCGCCGATCGGCTTCCTCGCCGCGACCATCTCCTTTACCAACCGGGCCACATCCGGGTTGGGGGCCGCGGCCGCACCTTTCACGGCGAAGTCGCACAGGTTCTTGGCAGCTCCGAAGCCACCGGGGAAGATGATGGCATCAAGGTCGGTTCCCTTAACATCCGCGATGTTTTTGATCTTCCCCCGGGCGATGCGGGCCGACTCCACCAGGACGCTGCGCTTGCCGCCGGTAGGGGCTCCCGCCAGGTGGTCAACCTCGTCCAGCAGGATGTTCGGGGCCATGCATACCGCCTCGGCGCCGTTTCTGTCGATCGCCAGGAGGGTGAAGACCGCTTCATGGATTTCGCTGCCGTCGTAGACGCCGCAGCCGGAGAGAACCACACCTATTTTCTTCTTCATACCCTTTTACCCCCTTTGCATTATTGCACCGCAGTGATTATGTTCTACTTGGAGAAGAGGACCGCCACCGCCCTGGCATTCTTCTCCCCGAGGGAGATGTAGCCGTGGGGTTCGGCGGAGTTGTAGTAGATGCTGTCACCTGGTCTGAGTACCATGACCTCGCTGCCGTAGTGGAACTCCAGTTCCCCTTCCAGGAGGTAGATGAACTCCTCGCCTTCATGGCTGTAGAGCTTGGAATCGTCCCAGGCTCCGGTCTCGAAATCCACCAAGAACGGCTCCATGGACTTGTGGCGCATCCCCGGGGCGAGGGAGTGGTAGAGGTAGGCCTGTGGTGAGTCGTTGCCGGAGCGGCGGCGGCTGAACTTGGAGTGGTCTCCCCGCATCAGCACCACCTTGCGCCTGTCCTCCTCCTCCTCGAAGAAGAAGTGGATGCCGACTTTCAGCCCCTTGGCGATCTTCAGCAGGGTGGCGAGGGGGGGGATGACCTGGCCATTTTCTATCTGGGAGAGGAGCGGCTTGGAGAGTCCGGAGAGATCGGACAGCTCCTGCAGGGTAAGCCTCTCCTCCTGGCGGCGGCGGCGGATCTTTATCCCCAGATTGAGGTCTTTGACGTCGGTATTCTGCGTGCTCACTCACGTTTCTCCTTGAGGATTTATAGAATAAAGATCAGCAGGGGTCAATAGGCGTTTTTCCTCCTCCCCCCGCGTTGACAACCGGGGGCAATTTGGCTAACCTTGGCTGAGTTTTACCCTGCAACATAAGAAGAGGTATTCATGAAATTACGGGTCATTACGGCGATGCTGGTGATTTTCGCCATCACCCTCGGCGGCTGCAAACAGAAGGAGAAGAACGTCTTCTACGAATCGGGGCGTAGCGAGGCGCCGGTGAAGGATGTCCCCAGGGACATCCTCGCCACCCAGCAGGCCTTCACCAACCTGGTGAAGGTGGTCACCCCGGCGGTGGTGAACATCTCCACGGTCAGCAAGAGGCGGGTGGTCGACCCCTTCTTCGAGCTCTCCCCCTTCTTCGGCGACATGTTCGGGGATACCCCACGCCCCCGCTACCGCAAGGAGTCGAGTCTCGGCTCCGGCTTCATCATCAACAGGGACGGCTACATCATCACCAACTCCCACGTGGTCAAGGATGCCGACAGTATTCAGGTGAAGCTCTCCAACGAGAGCGTCTACGACGCCAAGGTGGTTGGTGCCGACCCGAAGACCGACATCGCCGTCATCAAGATCAACGCCCGGGATCCGCTGCCGATGGCGGTCCTGGGAGATTCGGACAAGCTGCAGGTGGGGCAGTGGGCCATCGCCATCGGCAACCCCTTCGGCCTGGACCGGACGGTGACCGTCGGGGTGGTATCCGCCACCGGCCGCTCCAACATGGGGATCGAGACCTACGAGAACTTCATTCAGACCGACGCCTCAATCAACCCGGGGAACTCCGGCGGCCCTCTCCTGAACGTCCATGGCGAGGTCATCGGCATCAACACCGCCATAGTCGCCGCCGGCCAGGGGATCGGCTTCGCCATCCCGGTGAACATGGCCAAGAGGATCGTCGACCAACTGGTGAAAAAAGGGAGCGTAACCCGGGCGTGGCTCGGGGTTGCCATCCAGCCGGTCACCGAGGAGATCGCCGCCTCCTTCGGCCTGAAGAAGAGTCGGGGTGCCCTGGTGAGCGACGTTATGGCAGGCAGCCCGGCGGAGAAGGCGGGGCTGCGCCAGGGGGATATTCTGGTCACCTTCGACAACAAGGAGGTCAGGGACGCCCGCCAGTTGCAGATGGCCGTGGGGGAGGCTGACGTGGGGAAGCAGGTGGTGGTGGAGTACTTCCGGGATGGCAGGATGGCGAAGGCGACAGTGACCCTGGCCAGCGGGGAGAGCGCCGCCGCATCCAGGCCCCGCCCCCTGGGGGGGGAGGAGCTCTGGCTAGGCCTGGCTGTCGAGGAGCTGCCAAACTCCCGCAGGGGTGAGGGGGGGGTGCTATGCAATGTCGAAGGACGCCGCTTCATGCCTGA
>CALMOE010000107.1 GCA_937871715.1 uncultured Geobacter sp.
AGAATTAACGGGCCATTACGGCTCATCGACTATTCAACGTTGGGACACTACTGATGAATAACATTAGATCATCCGAATTGCAGATATGCCCTTGGTGTGGGCAGTTACCCTTAATTGACAAGCATGATTTTGGGGGTGTTGTCTTAAAGTGCAGTAATCAGAAATGTAAAGTGAGACCGACTACAGGTTGGTGCGAAAGTATGGAAGAGGCTGCGGTTATTTGGAACCATCGGCAGGCATTCTATTGACTCAGCGAATAATTAATCAAATATTCAACAAATTGTACTTTGCTGCGGACATGAAATTTCAGACGTCGAGAGTTCAGTGCACTGCCAACTGATTACCGCCAGTGCATCGTCATTCTGGATTGACGTTACTACTGGGCGGCCCCGCTTTATCACGCCTGCCTTCTCGAATGCAATTTCGGCCACTGTCTTGCCAAGGTACTCACTGTGATCCATGCTTACCGGGGTGATCACCGACATGATCCCGGCAGCCGCTTTGGTGGAGTCGACCGGCCGCCCATCCCGGCTTCCATGCGGGCCACAGCGGAATTTTCGCTACCGGTTGAGGTTATCCAGGACGACGCCCAGGCGCGTATCGAGGTGCGCAGGAAGCCGCTCGGCGTGGTCGGCTCGATTACCCCATGGAACTGGCCGCTCATGATCGCCATCTGGCATGTGATCCCCGCGCTGCGCACCGGCAACACCGTAGTGATCAAGCCCTCCTCGCTCACCCCGCTCACCACCATCCGTTTCGCGGAACTCTCCAACGAGGTGCTGTCGCCGGGCGTGCTAAACATTGTCACCGCTGAGTGCGGCATCGGCAGCGCCGTGGCCTCCCATCCCGACATTGCCAAGATGGTCTTCACCTGCTCCACCCCGATTGGCAAGAACATCATGCAGAGCGCCTGCGGCAACCTCAAACGTCTGACCCTCGAACTGGGCGGCAACGACGCCGGCATCGTGCTGCCAGACGTGTCAGTGGAGGAAATTGTACCGAAGATCTTCGCGGCCGCCTTTAACAACAACGGCCAGACATGCGTGGCGCTGAAGCGGCTTTACGTACACGAGGATATCCACGCAGCCCTGACGAAAGTGGCGACCGGCGTTTCCACCGGCAATGGCCTGGAGAAGGGAGTTGATCTTGGCCCCCTGCAGAACAAGGATCAACTGGACTTGGTAGTGGCGTTAGCCGAAGATACCAGGAAAGCGGGCGGTCGTTTCCTCTGCGGCGGGATCAAGCCGGGAGGGATTGGCTACTTCTATCCGGTGACGCTCGTTGCCGACGTGAACGACGGGATGCGGTTGGCTGACGAGGAGCAGTTCGGCCCGATCCTCCCGATAAGCAAATACTCCGACATCGACGAAGCCATCCGGCGCGCGAACAACAGCCCCTTTGGGCTGGGTGGGTCGGTCTGGGCCAAGGATATCGAAAAGGCAAAGATACTTGCCATGCGTCTCGAGTGTGGCAGTGCCTGGGTCAACACCCATGCCGACATCCAGCCAAACGCTCCCTTTGGCGGGATGAAGGAATCCGGCTTCGGCGTTGAGTTCGCCCGTGAGGGGCTGGCTGAATACACCTCTATCCAAACGGTAAAGGTGAAAGGTTAAAATCCCTCCTCTGGAGGGGAGGGTTGGGAGGGGCCTTCCGGATTTCAATCAACTAGTGTAAGTGGCTGATTTTGGAGTGCTTTATAAAAGCATGCTATGATAGTATCGCCCAGATACACCACTTAACTACCCCAACAAACGATCACTGACTGGCACAGAAACAACCGACGAGTCAGCAGACATTTTCAATCCGAACGGGTTAGAAAATATTGTTTGTGGTAGATAAGGGCTTATTTCACATCAAGCCAACCGCCATTTTGCAGCCAATAACAATCAAAAGACATGCAAAAATCTTTTTCAGCCTTTGTACAGGTAGCCTATGCGCTAGCTGCGCCCCAAGCGGGGCCGTCATTATGCTGGCAAGCGCTACTCCGCACAAAGCCGGTATATTGATATAACCAGTGCTGTTGGCAGGAAGTGATGCTACGGTCCATCCATTGATTGCATAGCCAACGGCGCCAGCTAAGGCTATTGGAAATCCAATGGCTGCCGATGTGCCAATGGCATTATGCATGGTGACGTTACAGCGTAGCATGAATGGGACCGACATAGTGCCGCCCCCAATGCCTACTAGGCTTGAAATTCCGCCAATAACCGCACCAACACTTGCAAATCCAAGTATGTCAGGCCTCTTTTGCGTTTTAGGTTTAATGTCTAGCAATAATTGCACTGCAACACAGAAAAGAAAAACAACGAACAGACCCTTGAGAATTTGGGTAGAAAGTTTAGCCGCAAACCAGGAGCCAATTAAACCACCCGCCAAGATTCCAGGCGTAATTCTCCAGACAATGGGCCACTCCACAGCATTGTGCTTGTGGTGAGACAGCGTACTTGAAAGCGAGGTGAACACGATCGACGATAGTGAAGTGCCAAGAGCTAAATGCTGAATAACCTCTGATTGTACGTGCTGTTTAGTGAAAATATATGCCAGCATTGGGACAATAATGAGACCACCACCAACTCCAAGTAAACCTGCCATCATGCCAGCACAGGCACCTGCGCAGCTATAAAGTAAAATAAACATGAAACTTCCCTCTTATGTGCTGGAGCCTAAAGCTACATCCTTAGCAGGGGATGCCGAGCGTTGAAAGAGATGCTATCAAGTCAGCAAAACGTTCTCCCTGAATGATGATGTGCTTTCTGAGAAGGTCTGCCGCTTTTTCCCCATCGCCCTCAATAATTGCATCGACAATAGCTGAATGTTCGGAATAAGAAGTCCGCAAGCGATCACGCACCCGTAATTGCAGACGGCGATAGGCGCTCAAGCGCTTGTGAAGTGATGTCGCCTCGTCAATGAGAAAAAGATTGTGGCTAGCTGTGTATATTGCCAGATGAAACAGTTCATTCCTGCGGTAATACTCATCCGGATTTGCCATATCTCTTGCTTCTTCACATGAATGATGGGCCTGTAGCAGTGCCTGCTGGTCAGCATCATTCATGCGCCGCGCTGCCAACCTACCGCACATGGCCTCCAATTCTGCCATTACTTCGAACATTTCGCACAAACGTTGCGCTGATATTTCAGATACGACCGCTCCCCGTCTCGGGCGCAAGTCTATGAGGCCGGAATTGGCAAGCTGGATAAGCGCTTCGCGGATTGGAGTTCTGGATACCTCAAATTCATTTGCCAATTCAGTTTCGTCAAGCCGCATGCCCGGCAGATAGGCTCCAGTAGCTATTCTTTCTTCAATAATTTCGAGTAAATGTTCAGACCTGCGAGTGTGTACCGCTTCGTTGTTCATGTGTATCTCCTTAGTACGATGGGGTCAGTATACAATAAATAGACAAAAATAAAAATAAAACTTGACAATAAATACAAGATAAGTAATCTTGTATACAAGAACGATGTTTTGTTGGGCTGTTCTGGGACAGGAGATTAACCAGAATCAGCAGTCATATGCCAACTCATCTCAGTGCAAAACAAAACAGGGGTTGGTGTATAGGATGTAAAACAGGCAGAATATACAAGTAATTGACCGCCACATCGCTGGCTATTTGTATGTCGGAGAAGGAGGAAGTAAAATGCGAAGAGAATGTGAATTCAGGCCTACTATCGTAACAACCCAAAGGAGAAAATGACATGATTATCTACGGAACAGCACTATTGGCAGCCTGTCATTTAGTAGGTATTTATCTGGGCGATCTTTTGGGCAAACTGCTCGGAGCAAAATCAAATGTTGGGGGAGTAGGCATTGCTATGTTGCTGCTCATATTCTGCCGACTTTGGTTACACAACAAAGGCCACCTAAAGCATGAAACCGAGTTGGGGATCGGATTTTGGGGCGCCATGTATATCCCTGTTGTCGTTGCCATGGCGGCACAACAAAACGTCGTTGCTGCCCTCAAGGGTGGCCAGGTCGCGGTGCTGGCAGCTTTCGCCGTAGTAGCTCTTAATGCCTGCATTATTTCCGTGATCAATAAGATGGAAGTCCACGAAGATGTCGATAATGTAAAAAATGTAGCTACCCACCAGGCTTGATCACAACAATTATGAAAGGAGACGTGACTTATGATGGAGATGTTAGAGAAATTAATGATAAGCAATGCGTTAGTTTTTGCGTTTGCCTTTGTCGGGATAATAATGTTGCTTTCAACCCAGTTAGCCAAGCGTCTTACCAATGGTCGCGTACATGCGTCTGCCATTGCCATCCTGATAGGTTTGGGGCTAGCGTACTGGGGAGGAACGCAGACCGGCGGGAAAATGGGATTGGCTGATGTTAAGCTCTTCGGAGGCATTGGCCTCATGGGGGGCGCAATGTTCCGTGACTTTGCGATTGTCGCGACTGCATTTGAGGTGCACGCTGAAGAAGCGCGGAAAGCGGGCCTGATTGGCGCCATAGCGTTGTTTATCGGCACAGTTGTACCCTTCATTGTTGGCGCCAGCATCGCATGGTCATTTGGTTACCGTGATGCTATTGCAATGACAACCATCGGTGCCGGCGCAGTGACCTACAT
Source organism: uncultured Geobacter sp. (assembly GCA_937871715.1). Classification (GTDB taxonomy): domain Bacteria; phylum Desulfobacterota; class Desulfuromonadia; order Geobacterales; family DSM-12255; genus CALMBF01. The sequence goes on from CALMOE010000107.1 coordinate 4,569, forward strand.
TGTCGGGCCAGTAACCGGTGCGGCCATAGGTGCCAGTTCCGATCTGATGGCCTTAAGTATCACCACTGGTGTAATAAAGGCCATTATCGTGATGGTTTCAACACCCGCCCTGGCAAAGTTCCTTCGCTTGAAGACGCCGCGTTCTGCCATGGTGTTTGGCGGTCTTGCAGGAACTGTCAGTGGTGTCTCGGCAGGACTCGCTGCAACTGACCGCAAGCTTGTGCCGTACGGTGCTCTTGTAGCGACATTTCACACAGGATTAGGTTGTCTCATGGGGCCTTCCGTACTGTTCTTTGCCACAAAGGCACTGGTCGGATAGCTAATAATAAGAGAGGTATTAAATGGACTCACTGATACAAACTTCGCAAGGCTGGGACAGTCAACGAATCAACTGCCAGAAACGACGGGAACGCGGTGGTCAGTTGGCCCGTGGTAAACAGGTAGCCACTGAAGATATTGTCAAGCTGATGGAAATGGTTATTGAACCGGGAGACCGGGTCTGCATCGAGGGAAACAATCAGAAACAGGCCGATTTCCTGGCGAAAAGTCTTGTGAAGACCAATCCCGACCTGGTGCGAGATCTTCACCTGGTGCAGTCGGTATTGGCACTGCCGGAACATGTCGACTTGATTGAGCAGGGGCAGGTAAGTTGCATCGACTTTTCCTTCGCTGGGCCTCAAGCCGGGCGACTAGCCACCCTCGTCGAGCAGGGTCGTATAAAAATTGGCGCTATTCACACCTATCTTGAATTATTTGCCCGCTACTTTATCGACCTGACCCCCAAGGTAGCTTTCATCGCCGCTCAAATGGCCGATCGGGATGGCAATCTATACACTGGAGCCAACACAGAGGATACCCCGGCCATTGTCGAGGCGACCGCCTTCAAAAATGGTATCGTCATTGCCCAGGTAAATGAGGTGGTCGATAAACTGCCACGTATAGATATCCCGGCTGACTGGGTCGATTTCTTTGTTCAGGCGCCGACCCCGCACTATATCGAACCACTCTTTACCCGCGACCCGGCACAAATCACCGAGATTCAGATCCTCATGGCCATGATCGCAATCAAGGGTTTGTACGCTGAATACGGTATCACCAGGCTTAACCATGGTATTGGCTTCGACACTGCGGCCATAGAACTGCTGCTCCCCACCTATGCAGCAGAGCTGGGGCTCAAGGGGAAGATCTGCACCCACTGGGCACTCAACCCCCATCCGACCTTGATCCCGGCCATCGAGGCCGGCTTTGTTCAGTCGGTGCATTCCTTCGGATCCGAGGTCGGGATGGAACAGTACATCTCTGCCCGCCCGGACATCTTCTTTGTCGGCAAGGATGGCACCATGCGTTCCAACCGGGCCTTCAGTCAGGCTGCCGGTCACTATGCCTGCGATCTGTTCATCGGTTCCACGTTGCAGATCGACATGGCCGGCAACAGCTCGACCGCCACCAAAGGGCGCATCTCTGGTTTCGGCGGGGCGCCCAATATGGGCTCTGACGCCAGAGGCAGGCGGCATGTGTCACCGGCCTGGCTGCGAGCCGGCAAGGAGGCTCGCGGTAACAACCCCATGCCCCGTGGTCAGAAACTGGTAGCCCAGATTGTCGAAACTTCCCGCGAGCATATGCAGCCCGCCTTCGTTGAGCATCTTGATGCCTGGGATCTGGCAGAGAGTGCTGGAATGGAGCTACCGCCGGTTATGATCTACGGCGAGGACGTCACCCACATCATCACTGAAGAGGGGATTGCCCATCTGCTGCGTTGCGAAACCCCGGAGGAGAGGGAGCAGGCCATCCGGGGGGTAGCCGGATATACGCAGGCTGGTCTGGCGCGCGACAAGCGCATGGTGGATAATCTGCGTGATCGTGGCATCGTCCGTTATCCCCAAGATCTCGGCATTGACAAGAAAATGGCCTCACGAGATCTTTTAGCAGCGCGCAGCATTAAGGATCTGGTGCGTGCCTCCGGTGGTCTCTACAATCCGCCTAAGCATTTCCGTAACTGGTAAGGAGCATATATATGGAACAATTCACTTTGAATTTTCAGGCTACACCGTGTCAAGCCGCTGCGACATCACCCAGTGTATGCGGTGTGGCTTCCTCTGGCAATCTAGAGGTACTCGTTGAAAACGGAGAACCTTCAGATCGCTGCAGGATAGATGTAAATACACCGGCTGAAGGTTTTCGGGATATCTGGAATGCCGTCCTGGGTGACTTTGTGGCACGCCAACCAGTCGGTGGGTTGTGTGTCACCATTAATGATGCCGGTGCAACCCCGGCAGTGGTCAGTTTGCGACTAGATCAAGCCGTTGAAATATTCAGGAGTGAGAAGCCATGAGTACAAAACAGATCAATTATTTTGAGGCTTCGGCACGGACTCGCCTTGAAGCTCTTGTCGATCCCGACTCCTTTGCCGAAATCTGCCCGCCCCATCTACGATACACCAGTCCACACCTGACCCGGCTCAACGCACCGGTAGCCTTTGACGATGGTGTAATTGTGGGGCGTGCCTCCTTGGCCGGCCATCGCGTGCTGGTTGCCAGCCAGGAAGGCAAATTCAATGGCGGCGCCGTTGGCGAAGTTCATGGAGCCAAGCTTCGAGGCTTGATGGAGAGGGCGCTTATCGACCGGCCGGTGGCAGTACTATTGTTAGTTGATTCAGGCGGTGTCCGGTTGCATGAAGCTAATGCCGGCCTGATTGCCATATCGGAACTGATGCGCGCGGTCCTGCGTACTCAGGTGGCAGGCATTCCAGTTTTTGCCTTAATCGGCGGCTCCTGCGGAGCCTTTGGCGGAATGGGTATCGTGTCGCGCCTCTGCGCAGAGGTGATTATATCAGAACAAGGACGACTTGGTCTTTCTGGGCCGGAGGTTATCGAGACGGTTAAAGGTGTGGAAGAATTCGATTCGCGGGACCGGGCAATGGTATGGCGTATCACTGGTGGGAAAGTAAGGCGTGCTCTTGGTGAAGCTACCCACCTGGTTGACGACGACGTTCACGCATTCAGGTCAATGACCGCACAACTGCTCGACGCATATGCAGCGGAGCAGCTGAAGTCAGCGGGCTTGGCAGAGCTAACTGAAAGGCAGCAACTGTTAGCTGTACGGGCAAAGAAATATGCCGAGACACGCGACGGCCGGATCATCTTCCAGGAGTCTGGCTTCAAAGAATTGGAAGACGTAGCACTCATGCCGATTGATGACTTCAACCGACAGCTAGGGGAGGCAGTATGAATATCTTGTTTAACAGGCTGTTTGGCGCGGAACAGCATAATATTGCAATTGATGGAGACTTTTTAGGTGGTTATGCAACCGTAGATGGTATTGAAGTGGCAATCATCGGCACACGGAATAAGGCAGCAATTAACGCCAGCATATCCCTTAAAGTTGCCGAGGCCATTTTAACTGTAATTAGTGAGGATGCCGAAACATCCAGATTACCGCGCCCGATCATCTTTCTGGTAGACACTCAGGGTCAGGAACTCTCACGACATGAAGAACTGCTGGGTTTGAACGGCTACTTTGCCCATGTGGCACAATGTTGTGAGCTCGCCAGAATCCATGGACACCGTATGATCTCCGTAATCCATGGCGAGGCGGTCAGCGGCGGCTTTCTGGCATTTGGGCTGATGGCTGACCGGGTCTGTGCCCTACCTGAAGCACAGGTGCGGGTAATGGATCTGCGGGCTATGGCAAAGGTAACCAAAATACCCTACGAAAAATTGCTGGTTCTGGCAGAGGAATCTCCCGTTTTTGCACCTGGAGCCGAGAACTACTGGCGAATGGGAGCAATTCATGATTTGTGGTCTGAAACCGATGACTGGAAGTGCTGCCTTATTGCCGCACTGGCTCAGACAGAAAACGAGGACTGCCGTGCGCGTCTTGGGCTCGAACGTAGCGGCAGGGAATTGGCGGCACAGATAGCTGCTCTGGTCGCTGCGGCATGATGAAGACACTTAAGCGGCATAGTCTGGTCTGGCTTGACCCTGATCTGGATCTGGCATCCTGCATCACCGACCTGTCGCATGTAGCAGCTACCAGAGGATGGATTGCGAACGGTCTGCCGCTTGTTGTGGCGCGTCAACCGCAGAAGCTGGATGGTAGCGTCACCCACGTTGCTGTTGGCCTGACCCTGCCCCCGCCGGCAATCAGGCAACGAGTTTTCCTCCATGTGCCGATAGCATCGATACTCATACAGAACGATCCGCTGCTTTTGTCGCAGGCTTACAACTCTGTTGAAAGGCGCTGCCAAGAACTCATTCAACACATAATAACTATCTGTGAGCAGACAAATGTTTCGCCGTGCGTGTATGGTTCTGCACTCTGGCAGACCATAAGTGGTAACGAATATATGACAGAGTCCAGCGACCTTGACGTCCTCTTTGTCTGCAATGAAACCTCAAACATGCATCTTCTCTTTGACTTGCTTCAAGCATGTGAACGGTCAAAACCACGTCTGGACGGTGAACTGTTTGCGCCATCCGGCTGGGCAGCAGCCTGGCGAGAGGTTACATCTGCAGTTAAGACAGGAGGGTTGGGAACGGTCTTAGCCAAGTCGACATACGAGGTACGGCTACTACCGCTTGATGAATTTTTCGGACAAGGAAATACTTGATATGGAACTGGCTATCGTTTATTCACCGGCAAAACAACAAGGATTTTTGCCGCTGGCTGATTTTCAGATGCTTGATCAACTCTGCCTGCATGCCCTGCAAAACGAGGTTGTTGCCTGGCCCAAGCCGGGGCTGGTAACGCCTGTCGATTCCGGTAGTCACAAGGATATGAATATCGGCACCTTCCTGCAAAGCATCGATGCTTTGAAAGGAACCTTCTCTGAAATGGCAATGGCTGCGGCCTTAGGCCATGGTTTTGAGGCAATGATGGCTATCGGCAGGCAAACGGAAGCAAAGATGCTACGTGCGACCAATGGTATTAATACCCATCGCGGGGCAATCTTCAATCTAGGACTACTCGCTTCGGCGGCAGCACTGCGCAGCTGCAATCCAGACTTGACCGGACTGGAATCTGGAAAGATTGTTTCTATGCAGTGGGGGGGGAAGATTCTCGCCGCACGCCCAGCATATACTGCTAGCCATGGGAACCTGGTATTTCAGAGATATGCCAAAGCCGGTGCCCGTGGTGAGGCTGCCACTGGGTTCCCGATGGTGTACGGGTACGGCATCCCTGTCCTCAGAGCTCTGTTACAGGAAGGATATGGCCATGAACTGGCACTTATAGGTGCTCTTATGGCTCTTATAGAACAGGTTGATGATTCGAACCTATTGTGGCGGGGTGGAGAGGAGGGCTTGGCCTTTGCCAAAAAAACAGCCCAGGAGTTTAACAGCAACGGCGGTGTGACCCAGTCAGGGTGGCAGGATAAGTTAATACGAATACATCGCTCTTTTATGGAACGAAGGCTCAGCCCCGGTGGCAGCGCTGATCTTGTTGCTGCCTCCTGGGTCGCCTATCATCTGGATATGCAAGGCACTTTATGAAACTTGCTATACTTTGCTCGGGGCAGGCAGGGCAAAACCGCGTCATGCTCGACAACCTTATGGATGCTCCCGACCTGCACCAGCTTCGCATCAGTGCGTCAGAAATATTGGGAGAGGATGTTGCGGTTTGGTGGCGAAATCTTCCGGATGCAGCGATATTTGCCAACCGAAACGCCCAGTTTGCCATCGCACTGTATCAGCTTTCCGTCTGGCAGCGCATAGCACCCATTATCCCACAGCCGGCTTTGATTGCAGGTTATTCTTTGGGTGAACTGATAGCATATCATTTGTCTGGATCACTAGATGCAGCAAGCACGCTCGGGCTTGTACGACAGCGGGCGCACCTGATGGATGAGGCTGCCAAAGACATTTCGGTATCAGATGGCTGTATGCTACTCTGGCGAGGCAGGGTGTCGAGCCGGATGCAAGAGGCTTTGCAACAAGGCATGATTGCATACGGTCTCGATACCGCCATTGTCAGAAATCGTGGTGAGCAAGTACTGGCTGGCACGTCCGATTCGATTGATCGCTTCATAGCCGACCCCCAAATTATCAATCCCAACATGGTCAGGCTCGCGGTTACTACACCGTCACACAGCCGCTATCTCGCATCTGCTGCAGATGCATTCAAAGACTTACTTGAAAAATCATGCCTGGCATCACCTGCAATACCTGTTTTGTCAGGTGTTGACGCCACACGGGTACGTACCCGCAACCAAGCGGTGTCAGCGCTGTCACGCCAGATATCTACGACATTGCATTGGGATCGTTGCATGACAGCACTTGAGGAAGCGGGTGTCAATACCGTTATCGAACTGGGGCCGGGAAATGATCTAGCGAAGCTTGTTGAGACGGATCATCCACGTATATCAGCTCGTTCGATTGATGAATTCAGCGATTGGCGGGCAGTAAAGAGCTGGTTAGAGTCTCGGCAAGAATAAACCGAATAATCTTCGTTCACAAACCAACAGGTACATTATATCTGGAAGTACATACTGCCATGTGTGCTCCTATAACTGGCCGGGGGACGCCCCGGCCTTCTTTTATGGTTGATAGCCAACTTATGACAAAGTAGTAGTCTACACTCTGGTGCTGTCCACGATTTGCGCTTGACGGGTGAGGTCCTGTTCTTGAGTGCTGACTCGTTGGTAAATGCGAGCGACCTAACGTGGGCGCTTCTGAAGCGGCGACCCGCTTCGCACTCAACCCATTCATCCCTCCCGCGACCGAGTCGTTGAGAAACTACCGGATGTACCTCCATGTGAATCGGCGTGCAAAAATGACCCACCAATAGCCTAAATCGGCGTTCAAATTGACCCACCCCTTCAGCTTCCTCCATACTCTTCGGACTTATCGGAGAGAG
>CALMOE010000108.1 GCA_937871715.1 uncultured Geobacter sp.
TACACTATCCTCTTCGTCGGCAGCGTCAGATGTGTATAAGAGACAGCTGCGGATGTCCACCCCGGCAGCCTTTGCCAGGAGCAGGCCGGTGGGGATGGAGCCGAGGAAATAGGCGATGATGACGAGTGTCGCTTCTATGATCACTGGTTCTCCTCTTCAGCCGGGAACCCACCACCCGCGGTGGGGAGCTCCTGGACGTTTTTCAGTTTTCTCTCGATGGCGCGGCTGCGCACGGCGGCTGCGTCGATGCTGCTGCTCGCCTCGTCCAGCTTCTTCTTCGTCTTCTCCAGGAGATCGCCGAACCGGGCGAACTCCCCCTTGACCCCGCCGAGGAGCTGCCAGACCTCGCTGGAGCGCTTCTCGATGGCCAGGGTGCGAAAGCCTAGCTGCAGGCTGCTGAGCAGGGCCGCCAGGGTGGTAGGGCCGGAGATGACCACGCGGCACTCCCTCTGCAACGACTCGCAGAGGCCGCTGCGGCGCAGCACCTCGGCGTAGAGCCCCTCGGTGGGGAGGAACATGATGGCGAAATCGGTGGTATGGGGGGGCTCCAGGTACTTGTCGCGGATGGTGGCGGCCATTAGCCTCACCTGCCGCTCCAGCTGCCTGCCGGCCTCGCTCACCCCCTCCGGGTTCCCCTGCTCCTGGGCATCCAGCAGACGCAGGTAGTCCTCCTGGGGGAATTTGGCGTCCAGGGGGAGCCAGACCGTACCACTACCATCCCCCCCCCTTCCCGGGAGACGGATGGCGAACTCCACCCGTTCCCCGCTCCCCGGCCTGGTGGCCACGTTGGCCGCATACTGCTCCGGAGCCAGAACCTGCTCCAGGAGCGCCCCCAGCTGGATCTCGCCGAAGGTGCCGCGGATCTTCACATTCCCCAGCACCCTCTTCAGATCGCCGACCCCGGCCGCCAGCCCCTGCATCTCCCCGAGCCCCTTGTGCACCAGCTCAAGCCGCTCGCTCACCAGGCGAAAGGACTCCCCCAGCCTCTTCTCCAGGGTGGCGTGGAGCTTTTCGTCCACCGTGGCCCGCATCTGCTCCAGCCTGGCTGAGTTCTCCTCCTGGAGGTGCCTGATCCTTGCCTCCAGGGTCTCCCGCAGTTTCTCCAGCTTCGCCTCGTTCATCTGGGTGAGCCCCCTTAGCTGCTCGGCGAATGCGTCCAGCTGCCCCCTCTGCAGGGAGGCGATCTCCGCCATCCTCCTCAGCTGGGCCTCGCCGAACCCCTTCAGGGATGCGGCCTGCTCCTCCCGCCCCTCACGCTGCTGCTGGACCAGGACCTCCCGCAGCCGGCGAGTCTCATCCATCAGGAGCCGCTCCCCCCGCTCCAGGGCCCGCTCCACTCCGTCCAGCCTCGCCTGCAGGGGGGCAACACCCTGCCGCGAAATGCGGACCATGACCAGAGCCAGCAGGGCTACGGATACCATGGAGAAGAGGAGCAGGAGTATGAGCATGATATCAGTCGTGACGGCCACCCTCACCCCGCGCCAGTATGCTGCGGATCTCGGCGGTGCAGATCTTCACCACCGCAGAGACCGGAATTGCCAGGACTATCCCCCAGAAGCCGAGCATCTCCCCCATGGCCATGACCGCGAAGATCACCGCCAGGGGGTTGAGCCTCATGGCATGGCGCATCACCAGGGGCTTGATCAGGTTCCCCTCTATGATGACGTTGATGATGAAGTAGACCCCCCCTACCTTGGGGATGATCCAGATGTCGCCGCTCTTTGCATAGCCGATCAGGGCCGGCGGGATGAACGCCACCATGGCACCGATGAAGGGGACCATGGAGGCGAAACCGGCGAACATGCCGCTTAAGATGGGGAACTCGATCCCGAGCATGAACAGTGCGACTGAGGTAAGGATGCCGACGATGAGGCAGTCGAAAAACATCCCCACCAGGAACCGCTCCAGGCTGCGGTTGATCTCCCTCCCCAGCTCCAGGAGATGGCGGCGTTCACTGTGGTGGCAGAGCCGCTTGATGAAATCCTTGGTGTGCTCCTTGTAGAGGAGCATGAAGAAGACCAGGATGGGGGCCAGTACCAGATTGAAGGCCGCGAAGAGGAGCTTTTTCAGCTGGAGAAATCCGAGCCCCGAGACGATCTCCCTCCAGTGGGCCATGGCCTGCTCCATCCGCTGCAGAAGCCATGCCCCCTCCTCCCCCCCGTAGTAGCCGGCCAGCTGCAGACGCCATCTCTCCATCCCGGCCTGCAACATCTTCATGTATTCAGGGAGGGCGCTGCCAAGAGCCTGAAACTGGTGCCCCAGGTAGGGGAGAAGGAGAATTGAGGCAAGAAAGATCGCCAGGGCGGCTATGGCGTAAATCAGAATGAGGGCTGCCAGGCGCCCCATCCCCCTCCTCTCCAGGCGAACCAGAAGGGGGTTCAGCAGGTAGGCGAGCACAATGGAGGTGAGCAGTGCGGAGAAGGTATGACCGAGAAAGTAGCCCGCCCCGATGGTTGCCGCCAGGGCAATGACCAGCGCCCATGCTATCCTGTTCCGCTCCCGTTCGCCGCTCATCCCTCCCCCCCGGCGGAGAACTCGCCGCGCCGCAGGTGCGTCATGAATATCTTCAGCGCCGCCGCAATGGGGATGGCGAGGAGTATCCCCCAGAAACCCATCATCTCGCCGAAGGCCATGACCACCACGATGGTCATGAGGGGGTTGAGATTCATCGACTCCTTGAAGACCAGGGGCTTCACCAGGTACCCCTCCAGGAAGTAGATGGCGGCGAAGACGGCGATCACCTTGAAAAGCACCACCCCGCTCTGGAACTTGACGTAGGCGAAGAAGAGGGGGGGGAGGGTGGCCAGGATGACGCCGATGAAGGGGAGTATCGACGAGAGTCCGGCAAAGATGCCGTTGAGCAGGGCATAATCCACGTCTAGGAAGAAGAGGGCCATGGTGGAGAGCACTGCCACTATCAGGGAGACGATCAGCTGCCCCCGGATGTAACCGCCGATGCTGGCGTTGACCTCTCTGCCAAAGGTAAGGATATGCTCCCTCTGGCGAGGGGGGAGCCAGACCTTTATCCCCTCGATGACCTCCCGCTTGTAGAAAAGCATGAAGAATACCAGGATGGGGGCCAGCACCAGGTTGAAGAGGTTGAAGGCAACCCGGGAAGCGGCGCTGTAGAGGCCGGAGCCGAGCCTGGCGGAGAACTTCTCCATATTGCCGCTGAGGCTCTGCAGCAGCCAACCCGTATCCGCCATTGCCGGGAATGAGTCGACCAGGCGCGCCTGCTGGCTGGCGATCAGCTCCCTTATCTTCTGGAAATAGGAGGGGAGGTTATGCAGGAGCGACTCCCACCCCCTGGTGACCAGGGGCACCAGGTAGATGAAAGTGAATACGGAGAGAGCGCCGATGACGCAGTAGAGAACGATCAGGGAGGTGAGCCGCCTGAGACCTGCCCTCTCCCCCCGGCATACCAGGGGATCGAGGAGGTAGGCGATGACGAATGAGGAGAGGAAGCACGAGGCGGTGTGCTGGATGGCATAGCCGGCCGCTACGGCGACTGCCGCACCCATTAGCGCCAGAATCACCTTCAGTGCAACTGGTTGTTGGTGTGACATGCTCTCCTCAATAATTGTCGGCAGGGGAGTATATGTCATGCTCCTCCAGCCAGGTCCTGATCCTGGTGTTGAGCAACTCCTCCCTCAGGGAGTGATAGGCATCCAGCTCATCTGGATAGAAGGAGAGGATATCCTCAATCTTGCCGAAGGAACTGCGCCCGGCAAAGGTTCTCTCCAGCACCCCTTTCAAGGGGAGGTCCTCAAGCCCCTTGATGAACTCGTGGAGGATAAGACGCTCCTGCTCGTAGTCGAACCCGGGTATCTGCAGGAACTGCTCTTCGTTGGCCTCTATCTCCTGCCAGAAGGCCTCGTCTTCGAAATCAACCGGGACGGCAAAGACCTCGCCTGTCCCCCTGTCGAGGAAATAGATCATCTCCGGGTTGGTGTTCATGAATGCGTCCACCAGTTCGCTCCAGACAACTTCCATTTCATTGGCAACACCCATCAATGCTCCACGGAGTCCAGAACCGCCCCCCAAAGATGCGGGGGGGAACAGTTTCCAAACTGGACCTCCAAGTTTTTTTCCACTATATTGGCGACATGCACGCCATCTTCATCGCCGATGCCCACCTGAAAAACCCATGCGACGAGAACTACCGCCTGCTCCTCGACTTCCTCGGCAATCTCCCCACAGGGGTCGACAGGCTCTTCATCATGGGGGACTTTTTCGAATTCTGGCTGGGAGACTCACCAGCCCCCTTCCCCCATTACGCTCCGGTGCTGGAGAAGCTCAAATCCTTGACAGACAGGGGTGTGGAGCTGTTCCTCTTCGAGGGGAACCATGACTTCCACCTTGGTCGGTACTTCAGCACCAACTTTGGCGCCAGGGTATTCCCCGACACGACTGAAATGGTCATGGACAACAGGAGGATTTTCCTCGGCCACGGAGACCTGATAAACGGAAACGACCGCTCCTACCTGATTCTCCGCGCCATCTTCCGCAGCCCACTGACCCGGCTCCTCACCAGGATCATCCCTTCATGGATTCCGGCCTGGATAGCGGTCAGGCTGGGCAAGCACTCCAAGGGGAAACACAAGAACGCCCCCTCACGCTGGGACTACCCGCGACTGATCAGGGAGTTCACCGCCGAGCGCTTCTCAGCCGGCTACGACGTGGTGGTCACCGCCCATTTCCACTGTCCCATGCTGGAGGAGAGTGAGGGGAAAAGCGCCCTTGCCCTAGGGGACTGGATCAGCCAGTTCTCCTATGCCGAATGGCTGGACGGCAGGCTGGAGTTGAAGAGCTACCGCAACGAGGATGCGCGTTGAGCCGCGCCATCAAAGATCGAACAGCGCCCGGTAACGCGCCACCCGCTCCTCCAGTGTCGGCGCGCTGATGCGCCGGCAGAGCTCATCGGGACGGTAGCCGCGGCAGACTTCCGGCCTGTTCCCGTACTCCAGACACCTCTGGTCCTCCCCCAGGTGGCGGCATCGCACCCCCGGGGGTTTCCCCAGGGAGGAGATGTCCGGCGCCACGCAGCATGTCCCGCATTGACAACATTCCATCCGGGTTCCCCTCGAGAATAGTGCCTCGGGAACGCAGGATTTTTTGTCCTGGCAAGGCTGTCGAGGGATAGTGCGGAGACGTAGCCAGGGCGAAAGAGCATGCGTTCCTTACCTGAAAAATGCCTCCAGCGCCTTCTCCCCCACATTCGACGCCTTGATGTTCCACTTACCCTGGTTGACCACCAGGGCCACCAGGGCTATCTGGGGGTCCTCCATGGGAGCATAGGCTGCGAACCAGCTGTACTGCCCCTCCGGCTCCTTGCCGTCTATTGAGCCGGTCTTGGCGGCGATATTCAGCTTGGCCAGCATCGGCCTCCCCCTGCGATCATGGAAAGCCCTACGGGAGGTGCCGCTGTTGACAGTTGTGGAGAGCATCTTCGCCAACTGCTGCGCCGCCTCCTCCGACAGCACCCGCTGCATCTCCATCGGGGTTGCGGTATAGAGGTTCTCGCCGCCACCGCCAGTCACCTTCTCCGCCAGGAGGGGGGTCATCATCACCCCGCGGTTGGCAACCGCCGCCATCATGGCCGCGGCATGGATCGGTGAGATCTTCACCTCCCGCCCGAGCCCGGCTCCCATCAGCTTCAACTCGCTGTCGCTCTGGGGGGGGAAGGCGGTGCTGGGTCGGATGGAGGTGCCGGGGAAGAGTGGCTTGTTGAAGCCGAAACGGTTGGCCTGGAGTACCAGTTGCTCCCCGCCGACGTAATGGCTCGCCACCCTGCCGAAGACGGGATTTACAGACTTGCCCATGGCATTGGTGAGGGTCATCTCCGGGCTCTTCCTCCCCCGCGGCTCCCACTGGCGAGGGTTGACCGACGCCAGGCGGCCGTTGAAGGCCACCACAGTATCCGGTGAAACCTTCTTCTGCTCCAGCGCCGCGGAGGCGGTGACGATCTTGAAGAGAGAGGCCATGGGGTAGATCTGGCCATGGGCGCTCTTCTCCCACTCCTTGTTGATCGATGAGTGGGAGACCATCCCCAGCACCCGTCCGCTCTTTGGCTCCATGGCCACGAAAACCCCGTAGGGAACGCGGCTGGCGGCAAGGTAGCGGGCCACCTTCTCCTGCATCTCAACATCGATGTTGTAGGTGATCCTGCTGCCGTCGGCCAGGGGTGACTGCAACCTATCACCCACGAGGGTGGCCGCTGCAAGGGAGTCAGCGGAAATCTGCAGGGACTGGAAGGTGTCCAGGGGGGACAACTTTGCCGCCGCTCTGGCTGCGGGGACAGGCTTGGACCTTGCCGCCGCCGAGCCACCTCCCGCTCCTGTAATCAGGCTGTAGACAGGCCAGCCGGCCAGAATGAGGGCGAGGAGGGGGAGGACGAACCTTAGGCGCAGCTCCCTCTTGGCCTCCGGCTCCTTAAGCCGCCGGTTGCTGGGTGCGCTCCTGTTGCCGCGTCCCAATAAAAAGCGCTGCAGCAACCCTTTTCTTCTATTAGTGAGATGTTTGACGTCCTGCATACGATGGGGGCCAATATATGTTAAACCCCCTCCTTTGTCAACGCAGGGCAGGTGGGTTTACGACTGCCTCATCGGCCAACTGCCGCAGGCTCATGCCGGCGAGCCTCTCCTCGGCTGCAGCGTCCATATCATCCAGAAGGGATGAGACGAAAGATTCGCCCGGGGAGAGGTGCAGCGGCCGCCAGCCATCCCCCGCACTGCGCAGCGCGGCAAGTACCTCGCCGACGGTTATCATGTCCGGCTCCCTCGCCGGACGGTAGACAGTCGGGGTGCCTACGGTGGCGACCAGCAGCCCCGCAGCCACTAGGCTATTCACCAGCTCCAGAAGCACCCGCTCGGAGATGTCCAGGTCGTCCTCCAGACGAGCTGCAGTCCACCCCTCGCTCCCCTCCACGAATGCCTTGACGATATCGGCAAGAATGGCCAGGGAGAGGATCTCCCGGGCGCGGTGGCTGACCGCGCCGCTGCGCATCTCCCGGCGCAGGGCACGCATGTTCTGGTGGGCATAAACGATCTCCACCCCCAGAAGGACGATCAGCCAGCTGACATAGATCCAGACGATAAAGATTGGCAGCACCGCCATGGTGCCGTAGATGGCGTTGTACCTGGCAACACCCACCTGGAAATGAATGTACCACCACTGGGCCAGCTGCCAGAAGGTACCGGCGACAACCGCCCCGGTTACGGCCGATCTGAAGCGGACCGTTGCATCGGGGATGAAGATGTAGAGAAAGGTGAGGGCGATCCAGATGACCAGATAGGGGACCAGCTGCAGGAGGAAGAGGAGGAGATCCCCTAAGTAGCTCGTCTTCACCAGCCACTTGAACATCGCCTGCCCCTCCAGGAAGGTGGTGACGCTGACGGCGGTAAAGAGGAGGATGGGGCCGCTGATGAGGACGCTCAGGTAGTCGCTGAACTTGCGTCGCAGCGACCTGGCCCCCTTGGCCCCCCATATTGAGTTGAAGGCATCGGCGATGTTGTCCAGCAGGGTTATGGCGGTTACCAGCAGGGTGAGGAGACCGAAGACGCCTAGGGAACGCATGCTGGTGTTATTGATGTAGCGGATGATCCTCCCCGCCACCTCCTGGGAGCCGCCGGAGAGCTGCTCAAGCACAAGGGGTTCGACCTGGTTCTGCACGCCGAAACCCTTGAGCACGGCGAAGGCCAGGGCAAGGAAGGGGACAAGGGAGAGGATGGTTGTGAAGGAGAGGGCTCCGGCACGTAGCGGGCAGTTGTCCAGCCAGAAGTTTCGCAGGATGAGGATAGTGAACTGCGCCCCCCTGATTGCCTGGCGCCGCCCCCCCCTGTACTCTTCCGGATCCATACCCCAGGTCCCCTTGGTGAACAGGCAGACCATCTCTCTCCCCAGTTTTGCCTCTGCCATGAAATCACCTCCCTGCCGCCCGGCTGATCATCAAAAAAAAGGGGTGCACGCCGTGCACCCCTCCCCGGCATGACACCGGCTTTAGCGAAAAGCTTGTCAGGCCCCCTTGAGGCGCTCCTTCTCCTTCTCCATCGCCTCTTTGCCGGCCTCGATGGCAGAAGTGAGAATGCTCTTCTTCTCGTTGATGAGCCCCTTCCCCTCTTCCAGGGTGGAGATGATCTTCTCCTGGGCCTCGCTGGTATACTCCTTGATCTTGTCGATGGCATCATCGGCAAGATCCCTTATCTTGCCGCGCAGCTCCTCACCACTCTTGGGTGCAACCAGCAGGGCAACACCGGCTCCCACTGCCGCACCGGCAAGGAATGAGAGGAGTACCGCACCTGCACCGGCGCCATTATCATTATCAGCCATGTTCATCTACCCCCTTTTCTTTTTGATTTTATCCATCACGAATGAGCCCGCCACCTTGGCACCGGTCAGCCAGAGGGATGACTTGGTCAGGGTGCCGGCAACTCCACTTACAACAGAACTGATGGTGCGCAGCCCCCTGCCGGTCTCGCCGACGGCCGCCATGAAGCTCTTGACGTCCTCCACCTTGTCTGCCGCGCCGCTGGTGAGGATCTGCAGATCCGCCAGGGTACGGTTCACCTCGGCGATGGCCGGCCTGACATCGGCCTCGATCCGCTCAATGCTCTCCCTCAAGGCTATGGCAGTACGGCGCAGCTCGGCTATGAGAGGAACGAGAACGGCAACCAGGACAACCATGGCCACGGCAACTACGACTACTGCAATATTGATTATCATCAGGGAAAATCCTCCGGAAAGCTGAAACCTGAAAGCGGTATAATTATAACTCCAAATCGCCGGGGCGCAACCTAGGCCTTCTTCTCCTCGTCCCCCTTGCCGGGCTTGATCTCGATCTCGTCCTTGCCGTCGGCAGCACGCTTGAAGTTCCTGATGCTCTTCCCGAGGGCGCCACCGATCTCAGGCAGCCGCCCGGCTCCGAAAACCACCAGGACGATCACCAGGATGACAATGAGTTCCGGCATGCCAAATCCAAACATATCCACCTCCGCTCAATAGCTTAAAATCACGTAAGTATCGCACTACCACGGCTAAAAATCAAGCAGCCCGAAGGGAGCGGGGGCATTTCGCATCCGACTGGCCCAGCTTTTTGCTCATCCCCATGATGTTTCATGCTATAAAGTGACAATGAACGCTTACCGTCTAACCAGTGAATACACCCCCAGGGGAGACCAGCCCCGGGCAATCGCCGAACTGGTTGAGGGGGTGGAGCGGGGTGACCGCCACCAGGTGCTCCTTGGGGTGACAGGCTCGGGGAAGACCTTCACCATGGCCAACGTCATCGCCCGAACCGGCAGGTCCGCCCTGGTGCTCGCCCCAAACAAAACCCTGGCAGCCCAGCTCTACGGCGAATTCAAGGAGCTCTTCCCGGAGAACGCGGTGGAGTACTTCGTCTCCTACTACGACTACTACCAGCCGGAAGCCTATCTCCCCACCACCGACACCTTCATCGAGAAGGACTCCTCCATAAACGACGAGATCGACAAGCTGCGCCATTCGGCGACGCGCAGCCTCCTCACCCGGCATGACGTCATCATCGTCGCTTCGGTCTCCTGCATTTACGGCATCGGCTCTCCGGCCGAATACGGAGCGATGCACATCTTCTTCTCGGCCGGCGACGAATACGGCCGTGACACACTGCTGCGCAAGCTGGTGGAGATCCAGTACGAACGTAACGACGTCGACTTCCACCGCGGCACCTTCCGGGTGCGGGGGGACACGGTGGAGATCTTCCCGGCCCACGACGACCAGATGGCACTGCGGGTCGAGTTCTTCGGCGACACGGTGGAGAGCATTGCCGAGATCGATCCCCTGAGGGGGAAGGTGCTGGCTCGGCTGACCAAGTGCGCCATCTACCCGGCTTCCCACTACGTCGCCACCCGGGAGACGCTGGATCGGGGCATCGAGGAGATCCGACAGGACCTCCTGGAGAGGCTGCAGTGGCTCAGGGGGCAGAACATGCTGGTGGAGGCCCAGCGCCTGGAGCAGCGGACCATGTTCGACCTGGAGATGATCGAGGAGATGGGGTTCTGCCAGGGGATCGAGAACTACTCCCGCTACTTCGACGGGCGCAAGCCGGGGGAGGCCCCCTACACCCTGATCGACTACTTCCCGAAAGGGTTCCTCCTCTTTGTCGACGAGTCCCACATAACCAACCCCCAGGTGGGGGCCATGTACCGGGGGGACCGATCCCGCAAGGAGACCCTGGTGCAGTACGGCTTCAGGCTCCCCGCGGCCCTGGACAACCGGCCGCTGAACTTCGCCGAGTTCGAAGCCAAGCTGGGCCAGGCTATCCACGTCTCCGCCACACCGGCGGAGTACGAGCTGGGGAGGGCGCAAGGGGTGGTGGTGGAGCAGGTGATCCGCCCCACCGGCCTCCTCGACCCGACCATCGAGGTCCGCCCCGCCACCCACCAGGTGGACGACCTGCTGGAGGAGGTCAGGGCCACCACCGCCAAGGGGGAGCGTGTCCTGGTCACCACCCTCACCAAGAGGATGGCCGAGGAGCTGACGGAATACTACCGGGATGTGGGGGTGAAGGTGCGCTACCTCCACTCGGATATCGACACCATCCAGCGGATGGAGATCATCCGTGGGCTTCGCCTGGGCGAGTTCGACCTGCTGGTGGGGATCAACCTGCTGCGGGAGGGGCTGGACCTGCCGGAGGTCTCCCTGGTGGCCATCATGGACGCCGACAAGGAGGGGTTCCTCCGCTCGAAACGCTCCCTCATCCAGACCTGCGGCCGGGCGGCGCGCAACGCCTCCGGCAGGGTGATCATGTACGCCGACAGGGTGACCGACTCCATGGCGGGGTGCATGGAAGAGACGGCCCGCCGCAGAACCATGCAGGAGGCCTACAATGCCGAGCACGGCATAGTCCCACAAACGGTGAAGAAGGGGCTGCGGAGCATCCTGGAGTCCATAGAGGAGAAGGACTACTACACCGTCCCACTGGCAGCGGAGGAGGAAGAGGAGTACGTTGCCCGGGAGGATATCCCCAGGCTGGTCAAGAGCCTGCGCAAGGAGATGCTGGCTGCGGCCAAGGAGCTGGAGTTCGAGAAGGCGGCGGAGCTGCGGGACCGGATCAGGAAGCTGGAGGAGGCGGAGCTGCGCCTCAAGGGGGGGGAGTGATGAGCTTCGACCCGTTCGGAGTGGCCAGCCGCCACCTCAGCGAAGAGAGCCTGCACCGCATGGTGAGGGGCTTCATGGTCCTACTCCTGGCCGGGTTCCTCATCCACCGCCTCGGCCAGTACCGACTCTTTGCTGTCAAGGCGCTCTGGCTGGCGGAAACGCTGCTCTTCCTGATCCTCATCGTCGCCTATCTGTTCCGCTCACACCCGGTGAGACGCTCCAGGGGGGTGGGAGAAATAGTCATCCCCCTAATCGCCAGCGCCCTCCCCTTCGCCCTCCTCCTCTCC